>NZ_JAMYQH010000019.1:0-135214 GCF_040320765.1 Mesorhizobium sp. M0618
GGCGAACGGCATAGTCAGATTGTAGGCCGACGGGTGATTGCTTTCCAGCGTCTCAATCATCCAGCATTTATGAGTTCACGACCTAAGGGCAGGGGAGTAGCAGTTGGGGGATTGGTGGCAAGCGAGGCTCCAAGTCGGTTACTCTCTGCTCTGTGGCAAGTGGTCCCGCCAACCATGACTGGAATCGACATCGGCCCCTTGCGGACATGACTGCCAGTGAGCGTCCAAGCACAATGCGCACCAATCAAAACGATAGTGACGATCTGATCCGCCGCTCTGTGGCCGCTTTCAATTCCGGCAATCATGGCCAAGCGATCGATGTGTGCGAATTGGGCCTGAAGCAGCACCCAGGCGACCCGGCGCTTTGCCATCTTCTGGCGGCTGTATTGTTCGCCAAGGCAGATCTGCCGGAGGCTCGTGCGCGCATCGAAGCAAGCCTTGCCACTCGACCCGACAATGTGCCCGCCTTGATACCGGCATGCCGGATTGCCCGGGCCGAAGGCAGGTTTGAAGCGGCGTTTCAGCTCCTGGATCGCGCGCCAAGACTGTCATCTTAGGCGGAAATGCTCGTCGAACGGGCACGCACCTTCGATCAAGCAGGCGATGCCCCTGCGGCGAGCGCGTCCTGGACACTTGTCTTGCAACGGGATCCGAAATCCGGGGAGGCAGCGGCGCGCCTCGGGCGCCTTGCATGGCAGCGCCGAGCGGCTGTCGAGGCGGAAGCTCTGTAAGCGCTGTTGTGTGACCACCTTTCGGGAGTGGTCGCGATCTGTGAGGTGTCGCCGAATAGGCAGTGGCGGGCATTGCGCGCAGCCAATCCGGTAGAGCACCGCGCGCGAGGATCGGGCGTGGCAAATGCTCGATCAACATCGGATCACATCGGAAAATGACACGCATCGTCGCCTCCCGGCATTGCGGTACCACGATTGCCGATCACACTCCAAGCGGCGATAAGGTAGGGCAATGCTGCACTAACACCTTGGACAAATTGGCGAGTTTTTCTTCAATTCAGGCGAGACCCAGCCAGCTAGGCCAAGCTGTTCCAAAGGCTATCCGGAAGGGCGCAACGCAGGCAACAACCCGCCGCGTCACACATGACCAACGGCACAATCGCCACCAAGACTGCCGCGTTTGCGAGGATAAACGGAGGGCGCTGCCAAGCAACTAGGCAAAAAATGAAAATGACGACGCCAACGACAACAAGATGCAGGCGAAAAGTTCAACATGTCTTTGCGAGAACGACAGTCGACATCGTAGCTTGCATTTTGTCGTCACGACAATCCGGGCATCCTGTCTCGCCTGATGCGCCTCGTCGGCCGACAGTGTATGCGCAGATCAAAATGAAGGCAGACGGCATGGCGCAGCCAGTCGTTCGGATGATTGGAAGCTGAACAGCTGATATCCGCAGATGCTGTCGAGCGCGACGCTTGATAGGCTACTGCTTCCGTGCAAATGCTCCGTCATGCGAATTCTCCTCGTCGAAGACACGCACGACGTTGGCGAGGCAATCAGCCGCCGCTTCGAAACGATCGGCCATGCGGTCGATTGGGAGACGGACGGTCGTGCTGCTGCAGATATCCTCGGTTTCACCAGCTACGATCTCGTCATACTCGATGTCATGTTGCCCGGCCTCGACGGGTTCGAAATCGTTCGAAGGCTCCGGCAGGCAAGAAAGACGACCCCGGTTCTGATGTTGACGGCCCGTTCCGAGATAGAGGACCGCGTTGGCGCGCTCGATATCGGCGCCGACGACTATCTGGTCAAACCGTTCGATTTCCGCGAATTGGAAGCGCGCGCCCGTGTTCTGCTGCGGCGGAAAAGCGGGGAGGCGACCAACATCGTTCAGTGCGGCGATGTCGTGCTCGACCGCGCCAGCCGCTCGGTCCGGGTAGGCAGGCGCGAGGTGCAATTGAAACGACGCGAAATGACGTTGCTTGAGATACTGGCGTCGCGGCCAGGTCGCGTCTTCAGCAAGGATGAACTTATCGATCAGCTTTTTGGGTTTGACGAGCCGGTCAATCAGAACGCGATCGAACTTTATGTCGGCCGGCTGCGCAAGAAACTGGAAGGCGCCAAGGCGCAGATCGTCACCGTGCGGGGCGTGGGATATCAGCTGGCTTCCGATGATACCGGCTGAGCCTTCCCTTTTCACGCGCCTGGCGGTCCGCATCTCGCTGGTGCTGGGCCTGGGCGCGGCTCTTCTGGTGAGTGCGGCGTGGTACTACGCGCGAACCGCCGCCGATGACGCCTATGACCGGCTTCTGCTAGGTGCGGCCATCCAAATGGCGGACAGCCTTACGGTTGAATCCGGTTCACTCATCGTCAACTTGCCGGTATCGGCTTTTGAGCTCCTGGGCCTCGCCAGCCGCGACCGCATCTTCTATCGCGTGATCGATCCTTCCGGCGCGACGCTGACAGGTTATGCCGATCTGCAAACAGAAGTTGATCTGGCAGCAATACACGATGTCCCGGTATTGGAATCGGCGCATTATCGCGGCGAACCGGTCCGCATAGCGGTGGTGGCTCGCGCTCTATCCGATCCCGCCGTATCCGGTTGGGCGCATGTCATCGTTGGGCAGACCACGGAAGCGCGCAGTGCGCTCGCGGGGGAGTTGACGCTCAGAGCGACCGTCCTCTTGGGGATCATGAGCATATTGGCATTGGCTGGGGCGATGGTGGCCATTCGCTATTCTCTGCAACCGGTCAAGCATCTGGGAGCGACGCTTCGCCGTCGTGATCCACAAGACCTGACGCCCGTGACAGTCGTCGTCCCGCGAGAATTGCGGCCTTTCGTTACTTCCATCAATTATTTCATGAGTCGGCTCGACGAGCGCGTGAAACTCCTGCAACGCTTCATCGCCGACGCGGCGCACCAGATCCGAACGCCGCTGACGGCACTTACCGCGCAGCTCGATTTGTTGAGCCAGGCCAAGCTGGACAAGTCGAGCCGCCAGCATCTCGATCGCGTACAGCAGCGCGCCGGCGAACTTGCGCGCCTGACAAACCAGTTGCTCAGCCACGCCATGGTCATCCATCGTGCCGATTCCGTCCAGCTTCAGCCGCACCACCTGGCAGACGTCGCACGGCGCGCTTTCCGCGCGGCGGTTCCGATAACTGTCGATCCGGATATCATCGTCTCCTTCGAGGCGCCTGACGACGAACCTGTCGTGCTTGCGGACGCCGTCAGCCTGCGTGAAGCGATCGTCAATATCATCGACAATGCCCTGCGCCATGGAGTGGTGTCGCGCCTTGAGGTCAGGGTACGCAGCGACGGTACGCTTGCCCATGTCGAGGTCGAAGATGACGGACCGGGCATTCCGCCGAGCGAGTGGGAGCGAGTCACGCAGCGCTTCGAAACGTCCAAATCTCACGACGGCAGCGCAGGTCTGGGTTTCGCCATCGCATCGGAGGTGGCGGCGGCTCACGGGGGCGCGCTGACCTTCCGCGAGAAAAGCCAGGATGGCGGGAAGCGCACGCAAGGGTTCACCGTCACCTTGACGTTGCCCATCGCCAGAGAGAAGGCAGGATGATAGCGAGAGCATTGCGGGCATTCACTTTACTGGCTGCAATCCTTTTGTGCGTCGATCAGGCGGCAAGAGCTGCTGAAGGAAGCAGCGCATTTTTCCCTTCGCCACAGCCGGAGAAGGATCGACTGTCGATCCACGCCGCGACCGATCTGGTGGCGATGGAACCCCTGATCCGGGACTTTCAGTCCGTTTTCCCCAACGTTGCAGTCGACTATGTTGAATATGTCACCAACGACTTGCAAAAGAGTGCCAGCGAAGCCTGTCGGACGGGCGCGGTGCTGGGCGACATCTTGTTGTCGCCGTCGGTCGACCAACTCGTGAAGCTCGCCAATGACGGCTGCGCGGCGCCGCACATGTCGGCGGAAACCGCGCAGGTCGCCGACTGGGCAAACTGGCGCGACGAAGTATTCGGCTTTACCTACGAACCGGCCGTCTTCGTCTACAACGCCCGCCTCGTGCCGTCCGGCGACGTACCGCGCACCCACATCGAACTCGCCGATCTTCTCAGGCGGCGGATCGATTTTTATCGTGGACGGGTCGGAACGTTCGACATCCGGCTTTCGGGCATCGGCTACCTATTGGCGTTCAGTGATGCGAGGCAGACGACGGCGGTCTACGGTCGGCTTCTGGAAAGCATGAGCCGAGCGGAAACTGTGGTGCGTTGTTGCACTGCGGAGACCCTTCAGGACGTTGCAAACGGGAGCCTATATATAGGCTACAATATGATCGGATCATACGCCTATGCGGCGGCCAGGGGCAATTCCGACTTGAGGGTCGTTGTCCCGCGGGACTATGCGCTGATACTCAGTCGTGGCGCGCTCATTCCGAAGACGGCACCGAATATGGACGTTGCCAAACGATTTCTCGACTACCTTCTGTCGGCCCGGGGACAGAAAGTCGCCAGGGAGAGCGCCTTCTTCTTTGCCGAGAACGGGCAATTGCCTGAGGGAGCGGACGGTCCGGAAACACTTGGCGAGTCTGGTATCGCGCGCGCCATACGCATCGGCCCTGCGTTACTTGCCGTACAGGACGAGGCGCTGCGCCGCCGCTTCATCGAGGATTGGAGCAAGTCCATGATCGATGCGCAGGGCCAGCGACCGTGACGCGCAGGATGCCGCCCCAAAATTTCAACAATCTCAGCGATACGTCGATGTGGCAGATCCCGCTGTCGTCTAGGAACTGAGCACGACCCATCGGGCCCAAGTCGGCTGAGCAAACCTCGACATCGCCGTGACAGGTTGGTGACAGGTCAGGATGATACTCGCCTTTTGTGCCTGGAGGAGGTACGATTTAGGCGAACTTGGAGGAGACCCTCAATGAAAAATCGTCTTGCGACGATGACGGCCGTGCTTTCGCTGTCAGCCGCTTTCGCGACGTTTGCCGCCGCTGCCGAAATTCCCGCCGGGTATCCGGACAACTACAAGGATCTGGTGGCCGCCGCCACCGCGGAAGGACACCTCAGCATCTATTCAACGACCGATGCGGCGCTGGTCCAGCCCTTGCTCAAGGATTTCGAAGCAGCATTTCCCGGGATTGCAGTAGAATATTCCGACCTCAATTCCACCGAACTCTACAATCGCGTCATCGCCGAAACCGCTTCGGGCCAAGGCACGGCGGATGTCGCATGGTCTTCGGCGCCGGATCTGCAGATCAAACTTGCCGCGGACGGCTATGCGCAGGAGTATAAATCCGTGGAGGCTGCTCACGTTCCGGCCTGGGCGTCCTACAAGGACATGATCTATGGTATCACCGCCGATCCGGTGACTTTCGTCTACAACAAGCGTCTCGTGCCTGAAGGCGATGTTCCCACAAGCCACGCCGACCTGCTCAAGCTGATGACCGGCAAGACCGCCGATTACGACGGCAAGATCGCGTCCTACGATCCGGAAAAGTCCGGTGTCGGCTTCTATTTCTACAACCAGGACGCCAAGATCTGGACCGATTCCTGGGCGCTCAACAAGGCTTTCGGCAAGGCCCATATCAAGCTCTACAGCTCCGCCGGCTCGATGATCGAGAAGGTCACGTCTGGCGAACATTCCATCGCCTACGGCATCTTCGGCTCCTATGGCCTCGCCAAACAGGCCAAGGACGAGAACCTTGGTGTGATAATCCCCAAGGATTATGTTTTGGTGACCACCCGCGCCACGGTCATTCCGGCGGAAGCCAAGGATCCCAATGCGGCGAAGTTATTCGTCGACTATCTGCTGTCGGCGCGCGCGCAGAAGCTGATCGCCGACGACATCAAGCTCTATGCCGTCCGCGATGACGTTGAGGGGGCAACCACGCTGGCGTCCATAAAGGCCGCTGCCGGCGAAAACGTTCATCCGATCGCGCTCGACGACAAGCTGCTCGAAGGCCTGGACGAGACGACACGGCTGGCGTTCCTCAGCGAGTGGCAGAAAGCCATGAAGGGCGAGTAATCGCCTGATCGGGAGTGCCGCCACAATCGGCTCTTCCGCCTTCTTGCTGTTAAGAACCATCGGAACGGCGCGCTTGCGCTCTTGCTAGCGGACGGCCCCCGGCTTTGTTCGAGGCGATCATGCCCTTCCGCGCCTTTCGTGTCAGCACCAATCTCCTCGCTATCCTGGTGGTGTTGGCGCCGGTCACGCTGATCATCTACCAGAGTTTTCTGTCCGGCCCGTTCTTCCAGAAGACCGCGCATCTGTCGCTGAAGGCTTATAGCTTCATCCTTGCGGATGCGGATTTCTGGCTGGCGCTGACGACTTCGCTCAAGCTCGCGGTGGGGATGACGGTGATCGCCGTTCCGGTGGGAATCCTGCTGGCGTTCATCATCGTGCGCACCGACGTGCCGGGCAAGCGCTGGCTGGAGCCAATCATCCTCATCCCGGTGTTCATGTCGGCGGTAGTGCTGGCCTTCGGCTATGTGATGACGTTGGGACCAGTCGGCTTCGTCTCGCTGGCGGTCAAGTCGGTGATTGGCTACGTGCCCTGGAATGTCTATTCGGTGACATCGATCGCGATCATCGCCGGGCTCACCCATGTCCCGCATGTCTATCTCTATGCATCGGCGGCGCTACGCAATGTCGGCGCTGACCTCGAAGAGGCGGCACGCATCGCCGGCGCCGGCCCCTGGCGCGTCGCCGCCAGCGTGTCGCTGCCCATGGTGATGCCGGTGGTGCTTTATGCGGCGGTTCTGGTGTTCTTCCTTGGTTTCGAACTTTTCGGCCTGCCACTGGTGCTTGGCGATCCGGAAGGGGTGTTGGTTCTCGCCACCTATCTCTACAAGCTCACCAACAAGCTCGGCGTTCCTTCGTACCAGTTGATGGCCGTGGTGGTGGTGGCGATCATCATGATCGCGCTTCCGCTGGTGGTGCTGCAGCGCTACATGCTGCGCAACGCCAGCCGCTATGTGTCTGTCAAGGGCAAGGGCAGCCGGCACAACCCCATCCGGCTGGGCGCACTTCGCTGGCCGGCCTTCGCGCTCGTGGTGGCCTGGTTCGCGGCCACGGTGATCATACCGGTGGGCGGCGTCGCAATTCGCTCGTTGGTGACAAGCTGGGGCGTCGGGGTGAACATCTTCGAGGTGCTGACGTTGGATCACTATCGCGATCTCGCTGACTATCCGAATGTCGTCAGCGCCATTGTCAACACGGTCGGTGTTGCGGTCATCGGCGGTGCGGCTTCGATCGCGGCCTATACTGCCGTGGCACTCGCCGGTCACCGCTCAAACGCACCCCTGACCAAAGTCGTCGACTACGTGGCCATGATACCGCGGGCGATGCCAGGCATTGTGGCTGGCCTGGCGATGCTATGGATCTTTCTGTTCTTCAAGCCGATCGCGCCCCTGCGTGCCACGATGATCTCGGTGTGGCTCGCCTATACCATTGTCTGGTTCGCCTATGGCATGCGACTGATTTCCGGAACGCTCCTGCAGATCGGCAAGGAACTCGAGGAAGCCGGACGATCAGTTGGCGCCAGCGAAGGCCGGGTCGCAAGGGACATCACGCTGCCGCTCATCCGTGGCGGGATGTTCTCGGCCTGGCTGCTGATCTTCCTGATCTTCGCGCGTGAGTATTCAACCGGCGTCTATCTGCTCGGACCGGGAACCGAAGTGATCGGCTCGCTCATGGTTTCCCTGTGGGGCACCGGCGCGATCGATCTGGTCTCCGCTCTCGCCGTCATCAACACCGCCATCATCGTAACCGGTCTTGCCGTCGCGATGCGCTTTGGAGTCCGCCTCAATGACTGACATCATCATAGATGGCCTGCGCCTCAGTTACGGCACCCTCGAGATCCTGAAAGGTGTGTCCTTCTCGGTCGAACCGGGCCAGATCGTCGCCTTGCTCGGCGCCTCCGGGTCCGGCAAGACGACGCTGTTGCGAGCGGTCGCCGGTCTGGAAACACCCAACCGTGGCAAGATACTGCTCGGCGACAGGCCGCTCTTCAATGCCGAGCAGAACATCAATCTGGCGCCGGAAACGCGCGGTCTCGGGCTGGTATTCCAGTCCTATGCGCTGTGGCCGCACCGCACGGTGTCGGAGAATGTGGGTTATCCGCTGAAGCTGCGCAAAGTGTCTCGGGCGGATCTTGCCAGCCGCGTCCAGAAGGCTTTGGACAGCATAGGCCTCGGCAAACTGGGCGAGCGCTATCCGCACCAGCTCTCCGGCGGCCAGCAACAGCGCGTCGCGTTGGCCCGCGCGCTGGTCTACGAGCCGAACGTGATCCTGCTCGACGAGCCTCTGTCCAATCTGGACGCCAAGCTGCGCGAGGAAGCGCGGATCTGGTTGCGTCGCCTCATCACCAATCTCGGCCTATCGGCGCTATGCGTCACCCATGACCAGGTGGAAGCGATGGCGCTCGCCGACCGCATCCTGCTGCTCAACGGCGGCCAGATCGACCAGGACGGAACGCCCAAACAAATCTACAACAAGCCGAAGAGCCTGTTTGCAGCAGAATTCATGGGCGCCAGCAATCGGCTTGACGGCGTGGTCACCGTCATCGACGGCAACCGTGCGGAAATTGTCGCGAACGGCATCCATCTTGTGGGCAGTGCTCAGCAGGAGCTGAACGTCGGCACCAAAGTCACCGCACTTATCCGTCTTGAGCGGGTGACGTGGTCCGGGAAGGACGGCCCGGGGCGTATCGCCATGACCTGCGTCGAGAGCCTTTTCCTTGGCGATAGGCATGAAGTCATTTTCGAAGGCAATGACCTGACGATCCGGACTTATTCCCGCGATGCCCTTCCGCCAGGCCAATATTACGTCGAGTTCCCGCTCGAGGATCTGATGGTTTTCGCAGCGGGATGAGGGAGCCGAACTCTGGGCACGACCAGGTGAACTGCTGGGGGCAGTGACTAGTTCGACCGCCCGGATACCGCGAACGGCGACCAGAGAAAAATTCCGCCGGGACGAAGAACCCGTTCGCGGCAACGAGAGCACATACGGCGATTAGATCGTAGATACTGCCATCGGAGCTAGGCATGGTAGACCGAGGTTGGTTCGTTCAGCGGCCGACCAAGCTCGAATTTCAGACCTGGCAATAAGGGAGAGATGGTCCCGCGATTGCCGCCTGCGCAGATCGAGACCGCCCGCTCGCAAGGCGCATGCGCATTTCCCCCCTGAAATGGCTCGATCCGCCCCGCTCGACGCGCAGTCCAGTTCCGCTCGCCAGCTTCCTCCCCTCTCAGCCGCGCGCTCACGCGCCCCAAGCATCGCCGCCAAGGGCATCCTGAAAAACCTGTAGTGGAGCCGGAGTTTGACGGCGAAAGTGCGGAAACCAGCGTCTATTTCGTCAGCATCGGCGAAGGCCGCAGGCTCGAGCAGTTGCTTCGCGTAAAAACGCAAGCAGATCAAGATGACCGAAACGATCCGCTGTGTCATCGACACCGTGAACGATCCGCATGAAATCAGCCTCGATGAGAATATCACGCGCCAGGATAACCAGCTTCAGGTGTCGTTGGTTCATCCGACGATTTGAGTAGTGGACGGGGTGGTTTTGCAAGCCTGCCGCCCACATCGATTGAGCGTGTCGGCGCGGCAGGCTATGACGGGAAAATCGTTCAAATCCCCTGCTTTAGATTGGCGATTTTGTCAAAGACTGTGTGTTACATCACTCACCTGCCGGTAAAAAGATGAAAAACCGCGCGATGGCAGTCAGGCAAAGGGCATCAAAGGGGTTTGATCTCATGAACAGAGTTGTTCTCTTGGCGGTAGCACTTGCCGCGATGCTGTTCGGCACGTCTGTCGAAGGCAAGGCCGCGGGCCTGATCGCCACCATTAATGTATCTTCGCAGACCATGACTGTCAGCCGCTATGGTCAAGTGCTTTATCGATGGAGCGTATCCACCGCCCGCAAAGGTTACATCACCCCGCGCGGCAGCTATCGGCCGCAACGGACAGCGCGGATGTGGTATTCGCGCAAATACGACATGTCGCCGATGCCTTATTCGGTGTTCTTCCGTGGCGGCTATGCCATTCATGGCACGGGCGCGGTGAGATACCTTGGACGCCCGGCGTCGCATGGCTGTGTCCGCTTGCACACCGCCAATGCCGCGACCTTCTATTCAATGGTGCGGGAAGTTGGCTTCGGCAACACGCGAATCGTCGTCACCGACTGAGGCTCGGCGCCGACGAAAAGACACGTCCTAGCGGACGTTCCCGCGCACGGTTCGCCGGACCTCATTCCAAATGTCTCTGAGCGCTCCATTTCACATCTGAATTTGACGACGGTCTGACCTTCACCCCATCCGAATCAGTACGGATAGCTCCGTCTCAACTGATCTTCAGCCCAAGTTTCTTCCGCTTCGGACGCGCTCCTGGGTTTTCCGGCTCATACGCAGGTTCCGCCTTGCGGCCCAGGCCGAACGCCTTTGCAAGTTGCGATCGAGACAAGGAATAGCTCGGCGCCACCATCGGATAGTCCTTCGGCAGGCTGGACTTCTGCGAACGCTAGCGCGTAGGATTCCAACTCAAATGACCGGCTGTCTTCGTTGCCGTCTTCGACCACGCGAACAAACCATTCGCCGCAGGCTTCGATCACTTCCATAAGGGTTTAATTCTGGTTGAGCTGAACTAAGCCGTCCATCGCAATTGCCTCACACGCTACACGGGCAATGGCGGATTTGTAAGACCACCAAAATCAGCTTTTCAAGAGCAAAATTGCAAAATTCGCTGCATTCGCGTTCTTGGTTTCGAAAGAAAAAGCCCGCTGCCGGGAGGAGGTGGCAGCGGGCTCGATTTCGATCACAGCGCGGGAGGAGGTGCACCGCTTTCGGGTTGTCGGGTCTCATCTGGAAGGAGTAGACGGCCGACCAGTTCAAGCTATCTGGTTCCGCATATGCTGCAACGCACAATCGGACATGGCTCACATGCAGATCGGACATGGCTCACATGCAGAAGTGTCTACTCAGATTGTATTTTGCACCCGTGCCGCCCTGCGACGAACACTGTGGCAGCCCGGTCCTCCTCTTCGGTAGGCTTGCCGTCTTCTGGAAAGCCTTTGATATCCCACCCTTCCAATGCGAACAGGCCTTCAGCGCCTTGCAGAGCCGTAATGCCGGCGGGTGCAAACACTGCTTCGGCTGCCGCGATACTACGCGCGAGCTCTTGGGGTGTTGCGTCCTCGATGTTCAAGCGAAGTTCCATGGTTCGCCTCCTATTGCCTGATCCTTCCAATGTGAACAAAATAAGAACAAAAAGTCAAGATCGCCCTTGACGGGAGAGGAATATGTTCCTTATTTCAGCGTGATCTTGAGCAGCAAAGGACCATGACTCGGCGTCAATCGCGCTGGCCGGCGAAGCTATGGCAAAAACCGCGGAAGACAATTTTCGGATCGAGGTTTGGGATCGCGACGAGCAGGTCCTATCCGAAACCATTTCGCGTTCCCCTGATTCAACGGTGAGTCAAGCGGCTTGGCAAGCTGCCATCCGGCGCCGGCCGGGCATGTTGCTGATCCACTACAACAGTCGGCATGTGATGGAGAAAATCCTGACACCAGGCGAGGTCAAGATCCCACCGCAGGCCATTATCGATGGCAGTATTCACGCTGGCCTGGATGTGGCGCTCGGCGATCTTCGCGAGTGGCATGTGTTGCGGGCTTGGTGCAGATCCTGTTCGCACCATGCAACGGTAAAGCCTGCCGGGCTCATCGAACGCTATGGAAAAGGTGCTCTGTTCAGTTCGGTCGAGCGGGCGCTCTTCTGCACGAGTTGTGACAGGGGAGGGCCCGTCAGGCTGGAAATTCACAAGCTGCCACGCAATTGACGGGAGTTGAAGGGATGCAAAAACCTCTTCGATTTCTTGAGATCAATTCGGCGCTGGTGCTGGCAAAAATCGCTTTTGCGACAATCAGCAGCCGGATTGTCGAGAGCCCGAAATGCGCGCGATCTCCGCCAGTCGGCTTCGACGCAAACACGCGGACCACCGCGGACGGGGACAGTCGGTCCCGCGTCCCGTCCTGCGGCCGGCGCTATGCTGACGCTCCTACGGCTGTCCCGTTCACCGCCCGCGGCGGGGGCGAATTTCCTCCGTCCTGCGCGCGACAACCGTCCACTGTTGCGGACGCGCGCAGGACTGCGGTTTATACGCCGTATTTCTTAGAGCGCCGACGGTCGCCGGCGCGAAGATGCTTGGGCATGGAACCGAATCCCAGACAGGGTATTGAATCGAACTATGTACCCGAGTTCCGCATGGCGGCTGTAGATGGCACCCCTAGGAAAAGGCGCACACGGCGCAGAGACTCAGAATCTATCCCTACCTATCCGCTGCCGGGGTTTCGGTCCTTCCAGCTCTGCACACTAACAGACGACATACCGGTGGGTGAGGATTGGCTCTTCGAGATGAAGTTCGACGGCTATCGTGCCCAAGTCGCCATCTCCGGCTCGAACGTCGTCGTCTATACCCGCAATGGCCACGACTGGACCCGACAGTTCAAGGTCATCCTGCCGCCGCTTCAGAGACTGACCAAAGGCGCGGTGCTGATCGATGGTGAGATCGTCGCCATCGACAGCCAGGGCCGCACGAACTTCTCCGTGCTGAAAACCGGCATTGCCGCGGGGATGCCCCTCAAGTTCTACGCCTTCGATCTGCTTGAATTCGATGGCGAAGATCTGTCGGACCAGCCGCTCCTCAAGCGCAAGGCGCGACTTGAGTCCCTGCTGGGCGCTCGTCGCCCCGACGACAGCCTGCAATTCTCCAGCCACATCGTCGACCATGGCAAAAGGGTGTTCGACGCCATGTGCGAGGGCGGCCACGAAGGCGTCATTGCCAAGCGCGCCGACAGCTCCTACGTCGGCGACCGCACCTCGAGTTGGCTCAAGATCAAGTGCACGAAGCGACAGGAGTTCGTCGTCGGCGGCTACCGCCCAAGTGACGCAGGACGTGGCATGGCATCGTTGATCCTCGGCACTTACGACAATGGCCAGCTCATTTATCGCGGCCGTGTCGGCACGGGGTTCACCGAGGCGATGCGCAAGGAGATCCTTGCGAAGCTCGAGAAACGCCGTGTTGAGAAAGCGGCTTTCGCCTCCGTTCCGAGAGACATTGCCCGCCGTGCGCGGTGGGTGAAGCCCGTGCTTGTCGCCGAAGTCACTTATTCCGAAGTGACACCGGACGGCAGCTTGCGGCATCCAAGCTTTAAGGGCATGCGCGAAGACAAGCGGGCCGACCAGGTGGTGATGGAAATGCCGAAGACGCCGGCAACTCTTGGCTCCGCCAATCTCGATCCGGGAATCGGCAAGGAGATCGCCGCTGCTGTCGGCGTCAAGCTGACGCATCCAGATAAGGTCATGTATCCGGGAACCAAGGTGACCAAGGCCACGCTCGCCGCCTACTACGCCGTGGTCGCCGAGAAGATGCTGCGGCACATCCAGGATCGGCCGCTGTCGCTGGTGCGCGATACCGACGGTGACCTGCAACAGACCTTTTTTCAGAAGCACAGACTGCCAGGCATGCCCAAGGCCATCCATGACGGCCAGTTGGAGAAGATGTCCGGTAAGGAAAGCCGCATCTTGTGGGTCGATGACCTGGCTGGGCTGATCGCTGGCGTCCAGATGAACGTGCTCGAATTCCACATCTGGGGAAGCCTTCGCCAGCAGCCGAACCTGCCGCACCGCATGATCTTCGACATCGACCCCGACGAGGGCCTGGGCTTCACTGCCGTCAAGCAGGCAGCCTCCGACATTCGGGGCATTCTGGAAGCGCTTGGACTGCAGTCGTGGCCGTTGTTGTCCGGCGGCAAGGGCGTTCATGTGGTCGTGCCGCTCGTCCCGGAGGCAGACTGGGACGAGGTCAAGAGCTTCTGCCAAGACTTCGCCGAACTACTGGCCCGTACAGATCCGTCGCGCTTCGTCGCCAACATGAGCAAGGCGAAGCGCAAGGGCCGAATGTTTCTCGATTACCTGCGCAACGGCCAGGGCTCCACTGCAATCTGTCCCTGGTCGACTCGGGCACGCGCGGGGGCGTCGTGCGCGGTGCCCGTCAGCTGGGAGGAGTTGCCCACCTGCGAAAGCGCCAACGGTCTCGACGTTTTCGCCGCCGCCGCGCGGGCTCAGCTGCCCGACTCCTGGGAGGGCTATTTCGACGTCGAACAAACGCTTACCGACCGCATCCGCCACGCAGTCCGGTAGCGATAACCATGCTAGATGGTCAGCGACATTTGCCGATTTGGCGACGGACCGCCTTTGCCACAAATTCGAGGGCGTCTCCCCTTGTGCGGGAGGCTCCGCCGTCTAGAGTGAGAGTACGGACCGGTTTGCCGTGACGGGTTGAGGGCTGGAGGAGAGGCCTCCGGCGCCCGTCGCGGAGAACCGCGATGTCCAGATATTACGCTCGCGCCGGCGCCGACCGGGCAAGCCTCTATGACGATATCACCAATAAGATCATCGCCGAGCTGGAAGCTGGGCGCTTTCCCTGGGTCCAGCCCTGGGGCACGGCGGCGCAAGCGCCCCTAGCCATGCCGGCCAATGCCGCGACAGGCCGCGCCTATTCGGGGATCAACGTGCTGATCTTGTGGGGTGCGGTCGTCGAGCATGGCTTTCCCGTCCAGGGCTGGCTGACTTTCCGCCAGGCGCTATCGCTGGGCGGTCATGTCCGCAAGGGCGAACACGGGACCACCGTCGTCTATGCCGACCGCTTCATCCCTGACGACGAGAAGAATCGCGCGCGGGAAACGGGCGAGGCGGCACATGCCATACCGTTCCTGAAGCGCTTCATCGTGTTCAACGTGGCGCAATGCGAAAATCTGCCCGACGATCTGGCCGCGGCTCCGCCTGCACCGCAACCCGGGCTGATCGAGCCGGCCGTCGACGCACTGATCAAGGCGACAGGTATCGATTTCCGCATCGGTGGCAGCAGTGCCTATTATGTGCCAGCGCAGGACTACGTGCGGGTGCCGCCCCCGCAGGCCTATTTCGAGACCATCGACTGGCACCGCACGGCGCTGCACGAGATGGGGCACGCCACGGGCCATGCCTCGCGGGTCGGCCGGGATCTCGGCGGTTCGTTCGGCACCAAGAAATATGCGTTCGAGGAACTGGTCGCAGAGATGAACGCGGCCTTCTGCTGCGCCTCGCTCGGCATCGTGCCGACGGTGCGCCATGCCGACTATCTCGGCTCCTGGCTCGAGGTGCTCCGCGACGACAACCGCGCCATCGTGCGGGCCGCCAGCCAGGCGAGCAAGGCCGCCGACTGGCTGCTCAACCTCCTTCCGGAAACCGGCGCCATGGTTGAGGCCGGCCAGCCCGAGATCGACAAGAGGGCCGCATGACCCTCCTCACGAGGGCAAAGTCGTGTCTGCGGCCCAGTCCCCCTCTAGCTAGATCTTCGGTGTGCGGCGCAGTCCTCAGAGTGAGAGGGCTGCGCCGTCTTTTTTGACGGGTTTGGAGGTCGAGAGAGTCTCGGTCGCCCTGTCGCGGAGATAATCCCATGGCTACGCCCAAGCAGAAGATCACCCTCAACGCTTCACGTGACATCCCCTTCAACAAGCTGATGCTGAGCCAGTCCAATGTCCGGCGCATCAAGCGTGGGGAAACGATAGAGGACCTCGCCGCGTCGATCGCACGGCGCGGCCTGCTCCAGAGCCTCAACGCCCGGCCAGTATTGGATGGCGAGGGTAACGAGACCGGCATGTTTGAGGTGCCGGCTGGCGGGCGCCGCTATCGCGCGCTGGAACTGCTGGTCAAGCAGAAGCGAATGAAAAAGACCGAGCCAGTTCCCTGCGTCGTCAGCGACGCCCACAGCGCGGTCCCGATCGAGGAGGACTCGCTAGCCGAGAATTTTCAGCGCGAAGATTTGCATCCCCTGGATATGTTCCGGGCCTTCCAGACCCTGCAAGATCAGGGCGCCAGCCATGGGGAGATTGCGGCACGCTTCTTCGTGTCCGCTACCTTTGTCCAGCAGCGCCTGCGGCTCGCAAAAGTTTCGCCCAAGCTGCACGAGGTCTACGAGCAGGAGGGTATGCAACTCGAGCATCTCATGGCCTTTACCGTGACCGACGATCACGCCCGTCAGGAGCAGGTCTGGGAGGCGCTTGAAAACTCCTGGTCGAAGGAGCCGCAGCAGATCCGGCGCCTCCTGACGGAGACCACTGTGCGGGCAAGCGATCGCCGGGCGCTGTTCGTCGGTGTCGACGCGTATGTCGCTGCCGGCGGCGTGGTGCTGCGCGACCTGTTCGAGGCCGACAATGGCGGCTGGCTGCAAGACCCCGCTCTGCTCGACCGCTTGGTCCGCGACAGGATGAAGTCGATCGCCGATGAGATCGCGGCAGAGGGCTGGAAGTGGATCGTGGTCGATGCCGATCTGCCCTACGGCCACAATCACGGTCTGCGGGCACTGGCCGGCACCCCCGTCGATCTGACCGACGCGGAGCGGGCGGAACGCGAAGCCCTGCAGGCGGAGTACAATCGGCTGGAAGCCGAGTATGGCGAATCCGACGAACTCCCCGACGATGTCGATCAGCGCCTCGGTCAGATCGAGACCGCGCTCGAGGCCTTCGAGAGCCGGCCGATGAACTACGATCGGGCCGAGATCGCCCGCGCCGGTGTGTTCATCAGCATCGATCGTGATGGCGATCTCATCGTCGATCGGGGCCATGTACGCCCCGAGGACGAAGCGATGCATGCGGCCGACGGCGACTCCGCCGAGCCAGGCTGCGCAACCGAGAACGTGGATAGCAGACACGATCCTTCGGTCAGCCGCGCCATTATCACCATCGGCGCGCAGGCATCCGAGCCAGAGGAGGATGACGGCGACACCATCAAGCCGCTGCCCGAGCGCCTGATCATCGAACTCACCGCCCATCGCACGTTGGCGCTGCGCAATGCCGTGGCCGAGAACCAGCATGTGGCCATCACGGCGCTATTGCATCGGCTTGTCCTCGACACCTTCGGTCAGCGTTCCGCCATCGGCTGCGTCGAGGCCTTCGTCCGGCACGTCCACCTGCCGTGGCAGGACGTCGGTCTCAAGGACAGCCCTGCGGCCAAGGCTGTCGATGAGCGCCATGAGGCCTGGAAGAGCGTCATTCCACTGGATGACGACGACACCCTATGGGCTTGGCTCGACGGGCTCGATGAAGCCAGCCGGCAGAAGCTGCTGGCGCATTGCGTCAGCTATGGGATCAACGCCCTGTTCGAACGGCCCAATCCCTACGGCAGCGGCGTTTCCCAGCATGGGCTCGATCAGCGCCTGCGTGAAGCCGATCGGTTGTCCCGTGCGACCGGGCTTGACATGGTAGATGCCGGCTGGCGGCCGACCGTGGATAACTATCTCGGCCGCGTCACCAAGTCCCGCATTCTCGAAGCCGTGCGCGAAGGCGCCGGCGACCAGCCCGCCCAGCTTATCGACCATCTCAAGAAGGTCGACATGGCCAAGGAGGCCGAGCGCCTCCTGGCCGATAGTGGCTGGCTGCCCGAACCGCTCCGCCTAAGCGGCGATGACGCGCCGGCCGCGCAGCCGGATGAGGGCGAGGAAGCCGACCTTCCCGAATTCCTCGCCGGTGACGACGAGGACGGTTCGGCCGCCGATGAGACTGCGGCGCACGTGGTAGCCGCCGAATAGCACCGTTGGCGGGGCGGCCCGGGTCGCCCGGCCTTTTCTCCTTCACCTCACCGCCCGGTGTATCGCCGGGCCATTTTCGCGCAGCAACTTCCAGACGCTGCTTTGTGCCGGCGACGGCAACCTCGCGCTCATGGAAGCGCCGATGCAGCGACCGGGCAGCGGCGTTATATAATCTGCGCGATCGGGCGGGACGGCGCGGACTACGTGTTCACGCCGTTCGGCCATCTTGCCGACGGCAATCCCTATGATGCCTACCTGCCGCCCGATCCCGACGACGCCAAAGATTTCCTACAGAAGTCGGAGCCTGACGGCGGAATATGGTCGAGATCGGTTGATACCGGCAAGCGCTCCACCTCACGGCGGGGCGCTTGTTTCACTTTGGCTTCGGCGAGGACCTGAGAGGGAGAGGCGAGCCGGGATGGGTTTGAATCCGCGCGGTCTAGAGAGAGCGCCGCCCGGCTCGATCCTGTCCCCGCTCTCCGGAGGTTCACACCATGTACATGATCTCGCCCGCCGCAGCGGCTCCCGGCGTCGTATCGTTGCCGCTCGCCGAAACCGATGGTGCCGCCGCTATCTTCGCTGCCGCCGGCCTCCTGCTTCCCCATATCGAGAACGGTGAACGCATCGACGGGTCAAAGCTGCGGGCAGCGATGGAAGCCGCATTCGGTGTCTCCGACGCCGCCGGCGCGTGGGACTGGAAGACGGCCTACGATGCCTGCGAGGTCGCGACGGTCCTCTTCCTCCGCAAATACGGAAAGGCGCTGTTCCGCAAAGCCGAATCTCCGGCTGCACGGCTGTCCGCTTTGTCGAAGATCGCAGTGCTGATGCCGACGCATACGCGCCGGTCCGAAGAAGCACAGACCTTCCAGCAGTTCTCGACGCCGATTCCGCTCGGCCTGGTCGCCGCAACGGCCGCCGCCATCACGCCCGGCGACCGTGTGCTGGAGCCTTCCGCCGGCACCGGGCTGCTCGCCATCCTGGCCGAGATAGCCGGCGCCTCGCTCATCCTCAACGAGCTTGCCGAGACGCGCGCGGCACTTCTCTCGTGTCTCTTTCCGGGCGTCTCCGCCAGCCGCTTCGACGCCGCCCAAATCGACGACCATCTCGATCCCGGCGCCGTGCCGAGCGTGGTGCTGATGAACCCGCCCTTTTCGGTCATGGCCAATGTCGAGGGCCGCATGGCCGACGCGGCATGGCGGCACATCGCCTCGGCGCTGTCGCGCCTTGCGCCCGGCGGGCGGCTGGTGACGATCACCGGTGCGAACTTCGCGCCCGACGATCCGACCTGGACCGCCGCCTTCACTCGCCTGCAGGAGCGTGGTCGCGTGGTCTTCTCCGCCGCCATCGATGGCTCGGTCTATGCCAAGCACGGCACGACCTTCCCGACGCGCCTCACCGTCATCGACAGGGTGCCGGCGGACGATCCCTCGCTCTTCCCGGATGCTCCCGGCATCGCTCCGGATGCGGCAACGCTCCTCGCGTGGATTGAGGAGCGCCTTCCCGCGCGGCCGCCGGTCGTGATGGCCGCCCTTCCCAGCGCGACATCGGCGGTCGCCGCGGCCCGCAAAGTGCACGGCTATCTCACACGCTCGGCGAGTACCACGCCACGCATGTCGATCGCCGAACCGGAAGCCATCGACCTCGCCTATGAGGCTGTCGACTGGCAGGCGGCCGAGAACGGCCAGATCAGCGACGCCATCTATGAGGCCTACGGGCTTCAGGCGATCCGCATTCCCGGCTCGCGGGCTCACCCCACCAAGCTCGTTCAATCGGCGGCCATGGCCTCGGTAGCGCCACCCAAGCCGGGCTACCGGCCGCGCCTACCGAAGAACGTCGTTG
Source organism: Mesorhizobium sp. M0618 (assembly GCF_040320765.1). Taxonomy (NCBI): domain Bacteria; kingdom Pseudomonadati; phylum Pseudomonadota; class Alphaproteobacteria; order Hyphomicrobiales; family Phyllobacteriaceae; genus Mesorhizobium; species Mesorhizobium sp. M0618. Next base: position 19,380 of record NZ_JAMYQH010000019.1, read on the forward strand.
ACCTGCTCTCGGACGCGCAGCTCGAGACCGTCATCTATGCGGGCGAGGCTCATGCCGAGTATCTCGCCGGCGCCTGGACGCTCGACGACACGTTCGATGTCGTGAGCGCCGCTCGCGAGGACGCCAAAGGCGCCGTGCGCTTCCGGCAAGGCTTCATGATCGGCGACGGCACTGGGGTGGGCAAAGGCCGGGAATCCGCCGCCGTAATCCTAGACAATTGGATGCAGGGCCGTCGTAAGGCCGTCTGGATCTCCAAGTCCGACAAGCTCATCGAGGATGCGCGGCGCGACTGGTCCGCGCTCGGCATGGAGCGCTTGCTGGTCACCCCGCTCTCCCGCTTCCCGCAGGGCAGGCCGGTCACGCTGGCGGAAGGCATCCTATTCACCACCTATGCCACGCTGCGCTCCGACGATCGCGGCGAGAAGGTTTCGCGGGTCAAACAAATCGTCGAATGGTTGGGTCCGGATTTCGATGGAGCGATCATCTTCGACGAAGCCCACGCCATGCAGAATGCCGCCGGCGGCAAGAGCGAACGGGGCGATGCCGCTCCCTCCCAGCAGGGCCGTGCCGGCCTGCGGCTGCAGCACGCGCTGCCGAATGCCCGCATCGTTTATGCCTCGGCCACCGGCGCCACCACCGTCCACAATCTCGCCTATGCCCAGCGGCTAGGCCTCTGGGGCGGCGAGCTTTTTCCGTTCTCGACGCGGGCCGAATTCGTCGAGGCGATCGAGGCCGGTGGCGTCGCGGCGATGGAAGTGCTGGCGCGCGACCTCAGGGCGCTCGGTCTCTATACGGCGCGGTCTTTGTCATTCTCCGGCGTCGAATACGAACTGCTCGAGCATGAGATGACGCCCGAACAGGTCTGCATCTATGACGCGTACGCTGGGGCCTTCGGCGTTATCCATAACAATCTCGAGGCGGCGATGCAGGCGGCCAACATCACCGGCAGCACCGGCACGCTCAATGCCCAGGCCAAGTCGGCTGCGCGCAGCGCCTTTGAAAGCGCCAAGCAACGCTTCTTCGGCCATTTGTTGACCAGCATGAAGACACCGACCCTGATCCGCTCCATCACCCGCGATCTGGAGGAGGGCCATGCGGCCGTTGTCCAGATCGTCTCGACGGGCGAGGCGCTCATGGAACGGCGGCTGGCCGAACTGCCGACCGAGGAATGGAACGACCTTCGCGTCGACATCACGCCCCGCGAATATGTCCTTGACTACCTGGCCCATTCCTTCCCGGTGCAGCTCTACGAGCCGTTCACCGACAGCGAGCGCAATCTGTCGTCGCGCCCGGTCTACCGCGATGGCCAGCCCGTCGAGAGCCGCGAGGCGGTCGCCCGGCGCGACGAGATGATCGCCAAACTCGCCAGCTTGACGCCTGTCCCCGGCGCGCTCGACCAGATCGTCCAGCATTTCGGGGTGGACATCGTGGCCGAGGTCACCGGTCGCTCGCGCCGCATTGTCCGCAAGGGCGAGCGCCTTGTCGTTGAAAACCGTGCCGGGTCGGCAAACCTCGCCGAGACGCAGGCCTTCATGGATGACCAGAAGCGCGTTCTGGTTTTTTCGGACGCGGGCGGAACGGGGAGGAGCTACCACGCCGAACTGTCGGCCCGGAACACGCGGCTGCGCGTCCACTACCTGCTCGAGGCCGGCTGGAAGGCGGATACCGCAATCCAGGGCCTCGGCCGCACGCATCGCACCAATCAGGCGCAGCCGCCGCTCTTCCGGCCGATCTCGACCAATGTGAAGGCGGAAAAGCGCTTCCTCTCGACGATCGCCCGCCGTCTCGACACGTTGGGCGCGATCACGCGCGGCCAGCGCCAGACCGGTGGCCAGGGCCTGTTCCGGCCAGAGGACAATCTGGAAAGCCACTATGCCCGCGATGCGCTACGGCAACTCTATCTGCTGATCGTTCGCGGCAAGGTCGAGGGCTGCTCGCTCGAGCGTTTCGAGGCGGCGACGGGTCTCAACCTGATGGATGCCAATGGCATCAAGGACGAGTTGCCGCCGATCACCACCTTCCTGAACAGACTGCTGGCGCTGACCATCGAGCTGCAGGGCGTGCTGTTCGGCGCGTTCGAGCAGCTTCTGGCCGCTCGGATCGAGGGTGCCATCACCTCCGGCAACTACGACGCCGGGCTGGAGACGCTGCAGGCCGAAAACTTCGTCATCACCGATCGGCAGGTGATCTACACCCATCCGCGCACAGGCGCCGAAAGCCGCCTGCTCACGATCACCGAACGCAAGCGCAATCGGCCCGTCACGCTCAATGCGGCGCTCGATCATCTCCGCGATCCGCGTGCCTTACTGCTCATCAACAAGCAATCGGGCCGCGCCGCGGTACAGATCCCGACCCCCAGCGTCATGCTCGACGATGGCGAGGTCGAGCGCCGTGTCCGCCTGATCCGGCCGATGGAAAGCCAGAACATGCCGCTCAAGGCTATGGGCGAAACACGCTGGGTCGAGGCCCACCGCGAGGCGTTCACAACTGCCTGGACCGCCGAAATCGCCGGGGTGCCGGAGTTTTCGGACTCGGTCTTGCACATGGTCACCGGCCTGCTGCTCCCAATCTGGAAGCGCCTGCCCAACGAGTCGACCCGCGTTTATCGACTTCAGACCGACGAGGGCGAGTGCCTCATCGGCCGCCGCGTCTCGCCGGCATGGGCCGCCAACGCCTCTGCGACGAACGTGGTTGCGCTGTCGCCGGAACAGGCGTTTGCGGCTCTGATGGACGGGCGGACGATCCTCGATCTCGCCGAGGATCTCCAGCTTCGCCGCAGCCGCGTCATGGGCGCATGGCGCATCGAATTGTCCGGCTTCACCGACACGATGCGCGAGCGCCTCACCGCCTACGGTCTGTTCCACGAGATCATTTCGTGGAAGCTCAGGATGTTCGTGCCGATCGACGCCAACGGGCTCGCCGTGCTGGAGCGCGTGCTCGACCGCTTCCCAATCGAGCGGGTCAGTGAGCGGGAGGCTGCATGATTCCGCGTCACGCTGCATCCGACCTCGCACATCGCCTCGGCGAACATGCCGAGGCGGTGTGCCGCCACTACCTCTCCAATGGCCGTCGCCAAGGCAACTATTGGACCGTCGGCGACGTCCGCAATGCGCCGGGCCGGTCGATGTTCGTGCGTCTGCGGCCATCCGCGAAGGGACCGCCAGGCAAATGGACCGACGCCGCTACCGGTGAGCATGGCGACCTGCTCGATGTCATCCGCGAATCCCTCGGACTGATCAATTTTCGGGACGTCGCCGACGAGGCGCGCGTGTTTCTCGCTATGCCAGATGCAATGCCACCCCGGCCGGCCGCGCCGATCACGCAGGTCCCCATTGGATCTCCGGAAGCGGCTCGCCGACTGGTCGCCATGTCGAAGCCCATTATCGGCACCCTCGTGGAAACGTATTTGCGTGGACGTGCCATTACGACTTTGCACGGAACCGCAGCCTTGCAGTTCCATCCGCGCTGCTACTACCGGCCCGACGATCATGGACCGACCGAGACCTGGCCGGCGATGATTGCCACCGTTACCGATCTGGATGGGCATCTGACCGGCGCGCACCGCACCTGGCTCGCACCGGACGGCGCCGGCAAGGCACCCGTCGACACACCGCGTAGGGCAATGGGTGACCTCCTCGGTCATGCCGTCCGCTTCGGCATGCCCGGCAGCGTTATGGCGGCAGGCGAAGGCATCGAGACGACGCTCTCGCTCCGATGCGCCTTGCCCGACATGGCGATGGCGGCAGCACTCTCGGCAGCCCATCTCGCCGCCATCCTGTTCCCGCCGAACCTGCAGCGGCTCTATGTCATCCGCGACAACGACCCGGCCGGTGACGGTGCACGCGACAGCCTGATGGAGCGCGCGACCGACGCCGGAATCGAGGCAATCGTGCTGTCGCCGGCGATGGAGGACTTCAACGAAGATCTCCGCCATTTCGGACTGGCCGCCTTCCGCGCCTCGATTGCGGACCAGCTCATGCGCCGGGATCGCCTGCGCTATCTGACACGGGCAGCATGAGCCGGGAGGGAGAGCGTGTGGCGCACGGTGTAGCCGCATCGCATGGCTGGGCGCCCGCCGGCAGAGAACCGCGACCCGGCCTTCAAGAGGGCGATCGGGCCCACAAACTGGCCGGCCAGGCAATGGCGGCCGCCGACTATTTTCCGGCGGCGCGCGACTGCTCGGGAATGGCAGCGATTGGGCGCGACGCCTTTCCATCGCGAGGCAAAATAGTCGGCTGCCGCCATCCTCCGCTGCGCTCCGGCCCTCCGCTTCGCTGCGGGTGTCGGACCGTCCCGCCCGTGGACTCTCGTCGCCATGAAGGCCGCGAGGGTCGCGGTCAAACCGACGGCAGCATCCCCATGAGCGAGCACGACGACACCGAACCGCACCACGCCGCTTCTCCGACCGATCACATCCTCACCGAACTCCAGCTTTACGGTTGGCGCCCCTATGCGGACGAGCCCGATCCGAGACCGCTCCCCGGTGGCGACCAGGTGGCCGGAGCCGTGGTCGACATCTTTGATGCCCTCATCGCCACCCTGGCCGACACGCGCCTCGAACCCGACCTCGATGACCTCCTCTGGTCCGTCACCAATGTCTTCCACCGCGCCGTGCTGCGAATCGAGTGGCAACTGGACGACAACGAGCAGGCCCAGCGCCGCCTGCAGCGCGAACAGGACGGCAGCGAGATCAAGGCGGTCGAACTCGAGACACTCACCGCCCTGGGCCAGACCATGATCGAACGGCGCGACGCCTTCGAACTCATGCGTGACCAGGCTGCCGACCACTACGATCAGTACACCGGCTCGGCCTGGCGACCGCGCACGGGGTCGATGGTCAACCACCACCATCTCACCGCCGCAATGATCGATAGCCGCGACTTCCTCGCGGCCCGGCGGCGCGCGGAAACCGAAGTCATGTTGCCGGCTGGCCCCAAGATCGCCTTCTCCGGCGGCGATACCGCCGATCACGAGCTGATCTGGGCAAAGCTCGACCAAATCCGCGCCAAGCACCCCGACATGGTGCTGATGCACGGCGGATCACCGAAAGGCGCCGAAAAGATCGCCGCCCGCTGGGCCGACCATCGCAAGGTTCCGCAGGTCGCCTTCAAGCCCGACTGGAGCAAACATGCCAAGGCCGCTCCCTTCAAGCGCAACGACCAGATGTTGGCGGTCATGCCGATCGGCGTCATCATCTTTCCGGGCACCGGCATTCAGGAGAACCTCGCGGACAAGGCTCGCAAGGTCGGCATCCCGGTCTATCGGCTCGGAAACGGCGGCGCGTAAGCGCCGTCGGAACCTACCCCCTATAAATAGCAGGGGAGGCACGGCATTCTTCAAGCCGTGTCGTTCGAATCCTTTCCCGAAAGCTTCACGCCGGACATCGCGCTCGCCGACACCTTCTTGCGCAATGCCGCCGCCCACCTCGATGGCGCCGACCGGGCGGCGGATCTAGGCAGGCACAATGCGGCCCTTCACGCCATCGCCATCGCCATTGAATTGCTCCTGAAGTCGCATCTTCTCAGAGTCGTGACCGACGATCCCTGGAACCGCCGCCATATCGGGCACGATCTCGGCAAGGCGGCTCTTTACGCCGAGAGAACTGGATTGGGCCTGCCACCGCGACTGCACAGCGTCATCGCCCAGCTCCATCCTCATTTTCAGCGTGGCGGCTTCCAACGGGACCCATCGCGATCATGGCCGTCCGGGTTCTCGCTCGACGCCCGCCACATCGCGCGGCAACTCGCTCACACTCTCATGGAACATCAGCGTCGCGCCAACGACTCCCGCCCGCTCCTGACTTGAAGATGACCACACCCCGCGATCCATTGCGCTGATCCTTGGTCCGACCGACGGCCTGAAGCCATCAACCCGCAAGGGGTCGGACTACGCGAAGCGTGCCGCCGCTCCGGCTTCGCCTTCGCGGTGATTGCGGCCATCAGCCGGACGCATCGGGCGCCTGTCAGCGGGGGATGGTCCTCCGCTTCAAACAGGAGCCGGGTCGATGTCCTTCGCCGACGCGCATGCCTTCGCCTTCAGCCTCGCCGCCACCCTCATGGTCGCCATCGTCATCTTTCGTGCCGGCGATGGCACTCTCTCGGTCGTCCCGGCGAGTGAGTATGACGGCGATGAAACCGCCATCATCAGCGAAATCGACCCGTTCGCCCCATGATGGGGCGGACATCGCGCCTGGCGATGCAAGAACACCGGCGGGTTTCGCCCGCGCTTTTCCTTTGCTACGCTGTGCACTGCGCCAGGTGGTGGTGGAAGGCGCAATCGCCAGAGCTATTCTCTCGGAGACATCCCCATGATCATCCTCGGCATTCTCCTTTGCATCGCGGCCATCGGTATCATGTGCTGGTTGCTCTTAACGCTTGCTATCGTCGCCCTCCCGTTGTTCGTCGGCGTTAGCGCAAGCACTTGGGCATTCAATACCGGCGCCGGCTGGCTTGGCGCGATCCTTGTCGGCATCCTCGCAGCCGGGCTGACGCTCGGCGTCGGCCAAATTCTCCTCGGCGTTATCAGCGTCATGTGGGCGAAGCTGGCGATCGCGCTGGTCTTCGTCGCTCCCGCGATCGTTGCCGGCTACCATGCCACCCATGGCATCGCGAAGCACATGATGCCTTCGGAAACCTGGCAGATCGTCTTTTCCGTCATTGGCGCGACCGCCGTCGGCGTCACGGCATATCTGCGGGTCGTGGGCATGACAGCCGCCGACCAATCCGGCAGGGACGTGGTTCGAGCCTAGACCCGCGCGGGCGCGGCGGATGGACCAGACCGACGAAGGCCTAGCCTCCTTATTGTCGGTGGTTGGAGCAATCGGGCTACGTGCCAAGGATCGAAGGATTGGGCAATCCCGGTGCGGCCTCGTTTGTGGCCTTGGACTCTCTTCGGTCGATGCTGCAAGGCAGGTCCGACCAGTCGGTGGCAGGACGGCAGCGCGGCCGGTGGCGGCTGCGTTGCAGGTGCACCGGATCTGGTGCCTGGAATGCGTGGGCGATGCCAATGAAGCTCGTAGCGATCCGCTGGCGGCGCGTTGGACGCCAACGTCTCTGTTGCCAATCCGTCCCAAGAGCGCTCCAAACGGCCTCTTCAATGGGCTGATCTGCCCGAAGGACGGCTGAAGCCTCGACCGCCTGAGCCGCAACGACGCATCTCGACTTTCTTCCCCTGCCGGCTCCCACCCCATGCGGCAAGCGCATGGGGACCCCGAGCGCCGCCATTCCTCGCGAGACAAGAAAGTCGTTCTTGCGCCGTCCTCCGCGTTGCTCCGGTCGCAGGCGATGCGTCGTCGGTCGCCATCCGGCCAACCGATCGCCATCGAGGCCGCATGGTGCGGGCTCGGGAACAGAAAACGGAGACTTACAATGGCTACCATCGGCACCTTCAAGAAGACCGCCTCGAACGAGTTCACCGGCGAAATCGTCACCCTCAGCGTCCAGGCCAAGAACGTGCGCATCGTCCCAGACACACGCGCCACTGGCGAGAACGCTCCCAGCCACCGGGTGCTGGTCGGCCGCGCCGAGATCGGCGCCGCATGGTCGAAGACCTCCAACGAGGGCCGCGACTACCTGGGCCTCAAGCTCGACGATCCGAGCTTCAACGCCCCGATCTACGCCAACCTCTTCGACGACGAGGAAGGTGAGGGTTTCTCGCTCATCTGGTCCCGCCCGAACGCGCGGCGGGGTGACTGAGGACCCGCGCAGGCCCCGGCCGGAAGGCCGGGGCCTTCTTCCGCGGCCGTCCGGTTCGGTTCTCCCAAGCCGAGAGCGATGCCGAAACCGCATCGCCCGATGCTGATCAACCATCCTCCGCTGGCAAAATTGCTTCTATAAAATGCAGGCTCACTCTGTGAAGACGAGGCAAGCGATGATCGAGCCGTTTGACGAAACCGCGCCGACCAGTGACGAACTCACCGAATACGATCGGGAACACGTCAAGCTCTATATGCGCCTGCTTGACGCCGCCGACGACGGCGCGGACTGGCGCGAGGTGGTCGAAATCCTCTTCGGCATTGATCTGACGAAGGAGCCACAACGCGCCCGGCGCATCCACGACAGCCATCTGGCGCGAGCGCGCTGGATGGCGCGTGCAGGCTACCGTCATCTCTTGCGTCGACCCGGCAACTAGCACCACAGCGCCTGTGGTTCGCGGGTGATGCCGAAGTGGCATCACCCGATGCCCGGCAAGGGTCTTCCGCCAATCGCTACAACCCGGAATCGTTTGGAGGCGGGGTCTACGCGTTGTTTGCGAGGAGCTCTTGGATGAGGCCGGATACGTCGCACTGGCGAGACAATGCCAGCTATGATTATTTCGATACATTACCCGTCGAAGGGCTCGCCTGGGAATGTCTGCGGCGTCACGAACCCTATCAACGGCACTACCAAGCGCTCCTGACCACAAGAGCCGAAAAAGCACCCTTCCACCCTGAGACACAGCGGCTGTGGGGGTTACGATTTCCCGGCCAGGCCGGATTTGTCCGCCTTGGCGCAAGACGTTTTCTGGTCGCCTGACGTCGATCCAGCTGTGGTTTCTCTCGTGCCGGCGCCGGAATTCTTGTCTTCCTTGCGATCGGCGCCTTTGACCGGCCTGGGCGTGGTCCACGACAGCCCCGAAGGACGTCACATTGTCCACAGTGCAGGTGTCGCGACCCAACTTCTCCTTCTGCCCGGCAGTGACCCGCACGGCCACCTGGCGGCGCTGATCCCATTGGATGCAGAGACGTTGGGACGGATCGAAGCACTCACCCGCTTCTGGCGTTCCTTGCAGGGGCGCCCCACACCTTCGGACACGCGGATGACCCCGCAGCAGCGCCGCCGCTTTCGACTGATGATACAAGCCGCTGACGGCCACTCGAATGGCGCGAGCTACCGCGACATTGCCGTCGCGCTTTACGGGTCTAAGCGCGTCGCTGCCGATCCTTGGAAAACCTCCGCGCTGCGCGACGCGGTGATCGGCCTCGTCGAAGGCGCCACCGCCATGATTGGCGGCGGCTATTTGCAGATCCTGCGTCATCGCCGCCGATCGTAGCGGTTGCGACACGGGAGAGGGGGTGGGATTTCAGCCCCCCTCAACTTCCCCATCCCTTGCGAAACCCATTCTCCGCCACCGTGGTCGCCGTCCACCGCTGAACGCCAGCGGCTGCCCAAAACCCCACGGAGGTCCGACCCATGCGACCCGATATCGCCGTTTTGCCGCCGCGCTTCCTGCGCACCAAGGAAGCCGCGGATTTCCTCAGCCTGTCCGCCCGTACGCTCGAAAAGCACCGGACCTATGGCACTGGTCCTTCCTACCGCAAGCTCGGCGGCCGTGTCGTCTATGCCGTCGACGATCTTCAGGCTTGGGCCGAACGCGGCGCTGTCACCTCTACATCCGATCCGCGTGGGTTGGTCCTGCCCGCCAAGCGTCACACACCGACGCCGCCGGCGCATGGCGGACGATACGCACGCTGACCGCGCGCGGATTTCCAATGGTGGCGCGAAACCAATCCCTTTCGGAGCGCGGGCAGCTCAACCTGTTCCGAGCGCTGCCTGGCGACTTCGCCCCACGAGACGCGCAGGATCTCATGGCCTATCCGTTCTTCTCCCTTTCCAAGACGCATCGCATCGCCCCGATCGATTTTGCGGCCGGCAACGTCACGATCCGGGTCGAGGCCGTACCCGATCACGGCATGGCGACCATCTGGGACGCCGACATCCTGATCTGGGCCGCCAGCCAGATCGTCGAGGCGCGTGACACCGGGCTTCGCACCTCGCGGCTGATGGCCGCCACGCCCTATGAGATTCTCACCTTCGTCGGCCGAGGCAAGAGCCTGCGCGACTATCAGCGCCTGAAGGCGGCGCTTGATCGGCTGCAGTCGACCACCGTCTCGACGACAATTCGTCAGCCCGCCGAGGGCCGGCGTCACCGCTTCTCATGGATCAATGAGTGGCAGGAGCGCATCGACCGCCATGGCAAACCCGCGGGGATCGAGTTGATCGTCCCCGACTGGTTCTACCAGGCGGTCCTCGATGATGCGCTCGTGCTGACGATTGATCGCGCCTATTTCGACCTCACTGGCGGGCTGGATCGCTGGCTCTATCGGCTTGTACGCAAGCATGGCGGACGCCAGCGCGATGGCTGGCGCTTCGACTTCCGCCACCTTCACCAGAAATCCGGCAGCCTGTCGCCCTACAAGCGCTTTGCCTTCGAGTTGCGCGACATCATCCGCCGCCAGCCGCTGCCCGGCTACAAGCTTGCGCTAGAAGTGGAGATTGGCGGCCGGGTACTGCTGGCCTTCGAGCGGATCGGCTCCTTTGGAAGGCCTGTGGACGGCGTCGTGCTATCAGGAACCGGACCTATCGTGCCATCGGGAACCGCAGGCTCGTGCTATCGGGAACCGAAACAGGCTCTAACCTCCAGAACGCAAAGCCGAAATCGCGCCCCTAACTTAGAATCTAACCCAGATTCTAACCTTGAAGCGCGCGTGCGTGGTGTTCAGAGGCTCGTACGGCGAGCCAGCGACGCACTCAGCGTAACCACCAACAAGACCCCGAACATGTCAACGGTTTCTGGCGGTCGCAACACGGCAACCAACGCTTCCGAAGCTCCGACTCCGCCTCTTGATCCGCGCTCGGGAAGCACCCGATGATCGTCGCACTCCGCAATCAAAAGAGCCGTGTCGGCAAGGCAACTTTGACCCTGCTTCTCGCCGGTGAATTGATCTGCAAGGGAAATCAGTTCGCGACGTTCGTCGTGCGCCCGACCACCGATATGACGCCGCAGGTGCGCGACCGCATCGCCGCTTTCCAGCACAACGTCACCGTCGCCGACATGCTGCGCGCGAGCCTCGCGCGCGAATTTCCCACCACATCAGGAGAACCGAAATGACTGGCATCGCGGCTCCCCGCATGCGCGGCGCGTTCCCGGCCACGCACCACCCCTCCGACAATCTCGTCCATGTCGAACTGACCTGGGTCGAGAAGAGACAAGAGAACTGGATACGGTTCGGCACCCACGCCCACGAACAGATCGTTGATCGTCGCCGACGCATCCTGTCTTATCGCCCCGGTACGGTCTTCGCGTTCGTTCGCTGGGCCGCGAACGACTTCGGAACGATCATCTCACGCATCGACATCGTGCGTGCGGTCGCACGTGGCGAAGCCTATCAGACACTGCCCTTCGTGCGCCCCGGCGGCGACATCCTTCTGAAGGTCGAGAGTTGGCCCAAGGTCGAACGCGTGCTGCAGGCGATCGACGCCATCCAGCGCCTCGACATCGAGCCTGAGTTGGTGTCGCCCGATCATTGGCGGCACATCCACAACCGGATAACCGCCGGCCACGCGCCGCGCAGCTACACGCTCGACCAACATCGTGCCTTCCTGCTGCGCAAGAGGACCGAGCCGTGACGCGCGCCGGGATCATCCTCGCTAGCGTTTTCGCAACCATGGGCATCGGCTATCCCGGCCTCACTTCGATGCCCACGAAGCTCATCTGGAATGCGTCAGCTAGCGCACCGATCGGCTTCTACACGATCGACTTCCACGGACCGTTCGGGGTCACCGATCTTGTGGCCGTGGACGCCCCCGCGCCGCTCGCGGCGTTCCTCGCTGACCGCGGCTATCTGCCGAGGGGCGTGCCAATCTTGAAGCGCATCCTTGGCGTTTCCGGGCAGCGTGTCTGTCGCTCGAACCTCACCATCACTGTCGATGCTATCGAGGCGGGCATGGCGTTGAAGCGTGATCGGGCCGGCCGTGATCTGCCGGTTTGGCAAGGTTGCCGCCGCATCGCGAGCGGCGAAGTCTTCCTGATGAACCGGCAGGTCCCCGACAGCCTCGACGGACGTTACTTCGGCCTCATCTCCACAGCCCAGATCATCGGTCGCGCGGTCCCGTTGTGGACCGACGAGGGGAAAAACGGCCGCTTCGAATGGCGCGCGTCAACGCGGTGAGCGCGCGACCGGCGGCGCGCGTCGGGCCGCCAGGCATCATCACCGCACCACCGAAAACAGGAGCCAGACATGCAACAGATAGGGGAATTCACGCGCCAGAAGACTGGCTATAGCGGGCGCATCCACACGCTCAGCCTCAACCTGGATATCGCCATTGTGGCGGCAGAGGCGAGCGAAACGGAGAATGCGCCTGACTACCGCGTTCACGCCGGAAGCGAGGACGGCCCCGAGATCGGCGCCGGCTGGAAACGCTCCAGCGAAAAGGCCGGAGACTATGTCTCGATCCAGCTCGACGACCCGACCTTCGCGCAGCCTATACGCGCGAACCTCTTTCGCAATGGCGACGACAAGACGTCCTGGTCGCTGCACTGGGCGCGACCGCGCGACCGCAGCGAGAAGGATTGAACGATGCGCGCTCGCCGTCCGTCGACGAGCCATCGCGGTGCGCCCGGGCAGCTTCGCGCTGCCCGGCGCATGGCTCTGCTCCTCCTTTGCGGCCTGTCCGTTGCGACCGTCATGCCGGCGGCGACCTTGGCGCAGGAAACACCTCTCACACGATCGTCGCAGCGCGACCCTTTCGGCACGCACATCAGCGAAGCCTCGCACCGCTTCGGCGTTCCGACCGCGTTGATACGCGCCATCATGCGCAAGGAGAGTGCGGGTGATGTGCGCGCCGTGTCCAGCGCAGGCGCCCGCGGCTTGATGCAAATCATGCCCGGCACATGGGATGATCTGCGTGCCCGCTGGTCGCTCGGCCACGATCCGTTCGATGCCCGGGACAATATCCTGGCAGGAACGGCGTACCTGCGCGCACTGCATGATCGCTTCGGCTCACCGGGGTTTCTGGCCGCCTACAACGCAGGACCTGCACGCTACCAAGCCTACCTCACTGGGCGTCCGTTACCGGCCGAGACCCGCGCCTATGTCGCAGCACTCGCCCCCCTGATCGGTGAAAGCGAGGGTATGCGCCCTTTCGCCGTTACGTCTGTCGAGGCCATTCCCTGGAAGCGCGGCTCGCTCTTCGTCGGTCAGCCGGATCGCATACAGGCTGTCGCTCTCGTGCCGGCCGAGCGACCACCAACTGACGCGAACTCTGCACCCACTGTGCGCGATGTCTCCGCCATCGTGCCGCTGTCCGAAGGCCTCTTCGTGGCGCGAGCCGGCGAAAGGATCCAGCCATGAGCGCGCATGGGCGTTTTCGCGCAACCGCAAGCTCCAACGCACCGTGGCGTGAATGGAGGCGCAAGGTGGGCAGAACAACCGGAAGATGGCGAGATAAAAGGCCGCGAGGTGCGGCGTCGGTCGGTTGTTTTGTTTCAAGAGGTTATGCAGCATTTCCGCGAGGTACGAACATCTGGCGCACCGCGCCAGAACCCTGTTTTCGCTGTGATTTCCGTGTCTTGACACGATGTGCGGATCTTCGCCATGAACGGTGAGGATGGTTTCCGAATCCGGCCCGGCCGCATCCGCTCGCCCAGCGCACAGCGCGCCAGGCCTTTCATCGCGCAGGCACTTGCCGCCGCCCAGAAGGCCGGCGCCCGCATCTCTCGCACCGGCCTGATCAGTCCGGGCAATCGCTCGACCTTCGGGCGTGGCCGCACGGCGAGCGTGCGCGCCAATCGTCTCCTCACCGGCCGCTCGCGAGCCGTCATCATCAAGACGCGGCTGGTGCGTCATTACGCGCGCGCAGCGCCGCTTGCCGCCCATCTCACCTATCTTCGCCGCGAGGGCGTCACCCGTGACGGGGAGAAGGCAAGGCTGTTCGGGCCGGAAGGCGGGGAGGTGGATGGCGGTGCTTTCGCCGCGCGGTGCGGCGATGATCGGCACCACTTCCGCTTCATCGTCTCGCCCGAAGATGCCGTCGACATGGCGGATCTCAAATCCTTCGCCCGCGATCTGATGGGGCAGATGGAAAAGGACCTCGGCACGAAGCTCGATTGGGCGGGCATCGATCACTGGAACACCGACAACCCTCACCTTCATATCATCCTGCGCGGCCACACTTATGACGGGCAGGATCTTGTGATCTCCCGCGATTACATCAAGGAAGGGATGCGCGCCCGTGCCGCCGATCTCGTTACCCAGGAGCTCGGCCCGCGCGCCGATCTCGACATCTATCGCAATCTGCAGCGCCAGGTCGAAGCCGAACGCTGGACCCAGCTTGACCGGCAACTTGTTCGCGATGGCCGCGACACCGGCGTTGTCGATCTTGCGTCCCTGGCGAACGCTCAGCCCGACGAGTATCACGTGCTGAAGGTCGGGCGGGTGCGCAAGCTCGAAACCCTTGGCCTTGCCGAACAGGTCGGCCCAGGCCAATGGATGATCGACGAAAAGGCCGAGGCGACGCTGCGCGAGCTTGGCGAACGCGGCGACATCATCAAGCGGATGCACCGCGCCTTGACAGAACAGGGCATCGAGCGCGGATCGGCGAATTATGTGCTGGCGGCGGAGCTCCTCGACACGCCGATCGTCGGTCGGCTGGTCGACCGCGGCCTCGATGATGAGCTGAAGGGCAGCGCCTACGCCGTGGTCGATGGCACCGACGGTCGCACCCATCACATCAAGCTGTCCGATCTCGACGCAGCCGGCGACAGCGCCCCGGGTTCGATGGTTGAGCTGCGCAAGTTCCATGACGCGCAGGGACATGGGCGCGCAGCACTCGCTGTCCGTTCCGATCTCGATATTGAGCAGCAGGTTACCGCCGCCGGCGCGACCTGGCTTGACCGTCAGAATATTGCCCGCGAACCGATTGCGCTGTCGGAATCCGGTTTCGGCGCCGAGGTACGGCAGGCAATGGAGCGCCGTACCGACCACCTCGTCCAACAGGGCCTCGGCGAGCGGCATGGCCAACGCACAACCTTCACCCGCAGCCTGATCGACACGCTGCGTCGCCGCGAACTGGAGGCGCTCGGCGAAAAGCTCTCGGCCGAAACCGGCCAGCCTTTCAACCGCGCCCGCGGCGGCGAATACGTCGCCGGTTCCTACCGGCAGCGCTTCACGCTCGCGTCGGGCCGCTTCGCCATGATCGATGACGGCCTCGGTTTCCAACTGGTGCCCTGGACGCCGTCTCTCGAAAAACATCTTGGCCGCCACGTCTCTGGCGTCGCTCGCAACGACGACGGCATCGACTGGAATTTTGGCCGCAAGCGAGGCCTCGGCCTCTAACCTCATGTTGAAGAAAGGACCGCTTCTATGTCCGCCACCAAGATACTCTGGGGCCAGATCCTCGCGGTCTTGATGATTGTGCTGATCACCACCTGGAGCGCGACGCAATGGGTGGCCTGGCGCCTGGCGTTCCAGCCCGAGCTCGGCAGGCCATGGTTCCATGTCCTGGGTTTTCCCTTTTACCTTCCGCCGTCCTTCTTCTGGTGGTGGTATGGCTTCGATGCCTACGCGCCGTCGATCTTCGTGGAGGGAGCCTTTATCGCGGCTTCCGGCGGTTTCGCCTGCGTCGCCGTCGCCATAGGCATGTCGGTATGGCGGGCACGCGAGGCCAAGAAGGTCGAGACCTACGGTTCGGCCCGCTGGGCCAACAAGCAGGAAATCAAGGCAACTGGGCTTCTTGGGTCAGATGGAGTGGTGCTTGGGCGATATGACGGCGCCTATCTGCGCCACGACGGACCAGAGCACGTGCTGTGCTTCGCGCCCACACGTTCGGGCAAGGGCGTCGGCCTTGTCGTCCCGTCACTGCTGACCTGGCCAAACTCCGCAGTCGTCCATGACATCAAAGGCGAGAACTGGCAGCTCACCGCGGGCTTCCGCGCCAGGCATGGCCGTGTCCTGTTGTTCGATCCCACCAATCCGAAATCCTCATCCTACAACCCGCTGCTCGAGGTGCGCCGCGGCGAATGGGAAGTCCGTGACGTTCAAAACATCGCCGACATCCTGGTCGATCCCGAAGGCTCGCTCGAGAGGCGAAACCATTGGGAGAAAACCAGCCATGCTCTGCTGGTCGGCGCGATCTTGCATGTCCTTTACGCCGAGCAGGACAAGACGCTTGCCGGCGTCGCCGGCTTTCTTTCCGATCCGAAGCGTCCGATCGAATCGACGCTGTCCGCGATGATGAAAACGGCGCATCTGGATGAAGCCGGTCCGCATCCGGTCATCGCCAGCGCCGCGCGGGAGCTCTTGAACAAATCCGACAACGAGCGGTCCGGGGTTTTGTCCACCGCTATGTCTTTCCTTGGCCTCTATCGCGATCCCGTCGTGGCCGAGGTCACCCGCCGCTGCGACTGGCGCATCACCGATCTTGTCGACGACAAGCATCCAACGACACTCTACCTCGTCGTGCCGCCGTCCGACATCAACCGGACCAAGCCGCTTATTCGCCTGATCCTCAATCAGATCGGTCGCCGCCTTACTGAAGATCTGCAGGTGAGGGCGCAAGGGCACCGGCTGCTCCTGATGCTCGACGAGTTCCCGGCGCTTGGCCGTCTCGACTTCTTCGAGTCGGCGCTCGCCTTCATGGCCGGCTACGGCCTGAAAAGCTTCCTGATTGCTCAATCCCTCAATCAGATCGAGAGGGCGTACGGCGCCAACAACTCGATCCTCGACAACTGCCACGTCCGGGTAAGCTTCGCCACCAATGATGAGCGCACCGCCAAGCGCGTGTCCGACGCGCTGGGAACAGCGACCGAGATGAGGGCCATGAGGAACTATGCTGGCCACCGGCTGTCGCCCTGGCTCGGTCATCTCATGGTCTCCCGCTCCGAGACGGCTCGCCCGCTGCTCACGCCTGGTGAAGTGATGCAACTGCCGTCCACCGACGAGATCGTCATGGTTTCGGGGGCGCCGCCGATCCGCGCCAAAAAGGCGCGCTATCATGAGGATGCTCGCTTCCGGGAGCGTATCCTGCCGCCCCCGGTGCTGACGGCGGCGGAAGAGGGGAGGCCCGACGACTGGACGAAACTGCCTTTGCCTTCCCGTCCGCAGATTGCTGAAGCAACGTCGGCGCCGTCGGCCACAGATGACGACACAACTGATTCCGAGCGTCGTCGGCAACCCGAGCTCAGTCGCGTTGAGCAGGTCGTGAAGTCTTCGACCGAGAACGAGTTCGAGATCGATCACCTCGACGAAGCCGACGAAGACAATGTTGCCCGCAACCGTCGATTGACACGCCTGATGCAGGGCATTGCGCGACAGGTGTCGCTCGACCCCGGCGACGGCGTGGATATGTGAGGCTGCCATGGTAAAGCCACCCCGCAAACAACGCCTGTCCGTCTATCTCGATCCGAAGGTCATGAGCAGGCTGGCCGAACACGCGGCGCGAAGAGATTTTTCACGATCACTCGTTGCCGAGGCGGCCATCGACTCGTTCCTCTCACCCGATGCCGCCGAGCGACAGGAGGCGGCGATCACCAAGCGGCTTGACCAGTTCGATCGCCGTATGACACGCCAGGAGCGCGATGTCGCGATTGCTGTGGAGACGCTCGCTGTTTTCGTCCGCTTCTGGCTGGCGACAACACCGGCTTTGCCCGAGCCCGCGGCGCAGGCGGCCCACGCCAAGGCTGGCGAGCGCTATGATGCCTTCGTCACCGCACTCGGCCGGCGCCTGGCGAAAGGTCCAAAGCTCCGACAGGAAATCTCCGAGGACATCGATGGCGGCCTGGACACACACCAGCCCGGCACGCCCGCGCGCTAAATGGACTGGCGGACCGAAATTTTGCAAGCATCGATATATCAAATATATCAAAGCGTTGGAACGATATGTTGTCATAGAACGCGCGTTGCCAACCCGTCGAGTTTGGCAGATGAGAACCAGACAGCCGCAGGGTGGGGTCGCTTATACGGGAGCCATGTTGGGCGCGAAATCCGAAAATTGAAGATCCGTGATTACATGAGGGACCACCCTTCATGAGCTTCTATGATCACCTGGAAAAAACAGCCGTCTGAGCCGAACCAGTTATTTTCAGTGGCTAGGCGGTGTCAGGATTTTTCGTTGAAAATTATAGTCTGTATGCTATAAGGCAAAGGGCGAATGAGAAACCAAAAGCCCACGGTATGGATGGGGTCGTCGAAGGACGACTTGCGCGAGTTTCCGGTCGATGTTCGCCGGTTGATGGGTGTCGCAATCAACGACGCCCAGAATGGTGAGGAGCACCCGGCTGTCAAAGCCCTGAAAGGGTTTGGGGGCCGCAGCATCCTTGAGGTGGTCGACGACTTCGACGGAGATACCTACCGCGCCGTCTACACCGTCCGTTTCGCTGGTGTGATCTACGTGCTTCATTGCTTCCAGAAGAAGTCGAAGAAGGGCAGGGAGACGCCCAAGCACGAAATCGATCTCGTGACAGTGCGATTGAAGGCGGCCGAGGCGCACTACCGCGAAAACCATGGGAAAGGAACAAAGTCATGACAGAAGACATCACCGCCGAAGTGAGCAGCGGCAATGTGTTTGCGGACCTCGGCTTCGACAATCCCGAAGAGGAATTGCTCAAGGCCAAGCTGGCCCGCGAGATCCGCGCCATTATCAAGCGCCGGCGCCTGACCCAGGCGAAGTCGGCTGAACTGCTCGGAATGAAGCAGCCCGACGTCTCCGCGATCGCCACAGGGCGAACGGGTAAGTTTTCAATAGACAGGCTGGTTCGCTGTCTGGACCGGCTCGACTACAAGGTCGACGTGGTGGTTCGCCACAAGACTCGACGGTCAACTCGTGCTGAAGCCGCTTGATCAGACGGCTTTGCCGGCGAGCGGAAGGCGCCACCGCAACCAGGACGGTAGGATTAGCGAAAAGCACGGGAACACGAAGGTGGACACCCTTCGTCAGACTTACGGCGACAATTTCGCAGTTGGGCTTCGCAGCGACTCGAAGCTATCGACGGTGTTGCAGCGCGCCACCGTCGGCTCTCTAAGCCCCGGACCCAAGGCGCGCGTTTAGATCTCAATCCAAGCGTAGGTGGCGCCAAAGATCCCGAGCGTCAGAGCAATAAACCAAGCCCATCCCTTCAACGAGGCGCGCACGTCTTCAGGCTTTGCGCCTTTTTCGTTGTGGTAGTCGTCCATAATGAGGCTCCATGTTTTCGATCTTGGGTTCGGTACAAAATCAAGAGACGCTGGGCAACCCTCCTAGCTGTCGCAGCGGATTCGCGTTTGTACGGCGTGATATGCGCAGTCTAATACGTGGATTACGGGTCCCGGCCTGTCGAGGACCATAGAGATAATCGCCGTACCTAAAGCAGAACTAATAATCGCCGCCTTGCGCCGTTTACGTCGGCACCGCCAATCTCCTGTATTTGCACGCTACGCCACTACGCCTCGACATAGGTGTTGAAACCACTCGAGATACGGCTCTCTTAATCATCCCCGTCCAGGGGCCGCCGATGTTCCCCCGGATCGAAACGGGGACAGGATGGCAGCTTCGCCTCACAATTCAGAAGGTCTGGCTCGCGGCGCACGCATGTTGCGCACAGCGCTCGGACCCGCGATCGCGCGCTATCTCGACGACGCCGGCATCGTCGAGGTGATGCTCAATCCCGATGGGCGTTTGTGGATCGATCGCCTGTCCGAGGGATTGTCCGACACAGGAGAGCGTTTGTCGGCGGCGGACGGCGAACGCATCGTCCGCCTCGTCGCTCATCATGTCGGCGCCGAAGTCCATGCCGGCGCCCCACGCGTCTCGGCCGAGCTGCCCGAGACGGGGGAGCGCTTCGAGGGGCTCCTTCCTCCTGTTGTCGCAGCGCCCGCCTTCGCGATCCGTAAGCCCGCCGTCGCCATCTTCACCCTTGAGGACTATGTCGCGGCCGGGATTATGTCGGTGTGCCAAGCGGACACGCTGCGCCAGGGCGTTGCCAACCGCGCGAACATTCTCGTTGCAGGCGGCACATCCACGGGCAAGACCACGCTGATCAACGCGCTGCTCGCTGAAGTGGCCAAGACCGCTGATCGCATCGTCATCATCGAGGATACGCGCGAACTGCAATGCGCCGCACCCAATCTCGTGGCGATGCGCACCAAAGATGGCGTCGCGTCGCTCTCGGATCTCGTTCGTTCATCGCTGCGCCTGCGCCCCGACCGCATTCCAGTCGGCGAAGTGCGCGGAACCGAGGCGCTCGAGTTGCTCAAGGCCTGGGGCACCGGCCACCCCGGCGGCCTCGGCACGATCCACGCCGGCAGCGCCATTGGCGCGCTCCGGCGGATGGAGCAGCTCATCCAGGAAGCCGTCGTCACGGTTCCACGCGCGCTGATCGCCGAGACAATCGACCTGGTTGCCGTCCTTTCCGGCCGCGGCTCCGCGCGCCGGCTGTCTGAACTCGCCCGTGTCGATGGCCTGCGCCCGGACGGTGATTACCGGGTCGCGCCGGCCGTCCTCGCGAGCGGCGACAGCCCGACCTTGCTTTTCCAAAGCCCTGAAGGAGAAAGTCCATGATCCAACGCCTGCGCCTCGCGCGCCATCGTCTCGCCATGACCGTTTCCGTTGCCACGATTTCGCTGGTGATGGCCGCGCCCGCTCATGCCTCCGGTTCGTCGATGCCGTGGGAACAGCCACTGCAACAGATCCTCCAGTCGATCGAAGGCCCGGTCGCCAAGATCATGGCGGTGATCATCATCATCGTCACCGGTCTGACGCTCGCCTTCGGCGACACGTCGGGCGGATTCCGCCGACTCATCCAGATCGTGTTCGGCCTGTCCATCGCTTTCGCTGCGTCGAGCTTCTTCCTGTCGTTCTTCTCGTTCGGCGGCGGAGCGCTGATCTGATGGCGGGCTCGGTCGAACAGAGCGGGTCAATGCCGGACTACGCAGTGCCGGGTTATGCGGTCCTCGTGCACCGGGCGCTGACTGAGCCGATCCTGCTCGGTGGCGCCCCGCGCGCCATCGCCATCATGAACGGGACGCTCGCGGGCGCCGTGGGGCTGGGGCTGCGTCTGTGGCTCGTCGGCATCGCCATCTGGGCGATCGGCCATGTCGCCGCCGTCTGGGCCGCCAAGCGCGATCCGCTTTTCGTCGACGTCGTTCGCCGGCATTTGCGCATCCCAGCGCATCTCACTGTTTGAGCGAGGTCGCACCGATGATGAACCTTGCCGAATATCGCAACCGTAGCAGCCGGCTCGCCGACTTCCTGCCTTGGGTGGCATTGGTCGGCGCCGGCGTCGTCCTCAACAAGGACGGCAGCTTCCAGCGCACCGCGCGCTTTCGCGGTCCTGATCTCGACAGCGCCGTTCCGGCCGAACTGGTCGCCGTCGCCGGCCGGCTCAACAATGCCTTCCGCCGTCTCGGCTCCGGTTGGGCGATCTTCGTCGAAGCGCAGCGCCATGCCTCGACCCGCTATCCCGACAGCCGCTTTCCGGATGCAGCCTCCACGCTGGTCGATGCCGAGCGAAAGGCGGGCTTCGAGGAGGCCGGCGCGCATTTCGAGTCCAGCTACTTCCTGACGCTCACCTATCTTGCGCCCGCCGAAGACACTGCGCGCGCGGAAAGCTGGCTCTACGAAGGGCGCGAGAAGAAGGGGCTGGACCCCAATGAGGTACTGACCGGGTTCGCCGATCGCAGCGACCGCGTCCTGCGCCTTGTCGAAGCCTTCATGCCGGAGTGCCGCTGGCTCGATGACGCCGAGACGCTGACCTATCTGCATAGTTGCGTCTCGACCAATCGCCACCGTGTCCGCGTTCCCGAAACGCCGATGTATCTCGATGCCATGTTGGCCGATCAGCCGCTGACCGGCGGGCTAGAGCCGCGGCTTGGCGCGTCGCATCTGCGCATTCTCACGGTCACGGGGTTCCCGACTGCGACCACGCCGGGTCTGCTGGACGAACTGAACCGGCTGGCCTTCCCGTATCGCTGGTCGACCCGCGCCATCCTGCTGGACAAGACCGATGCGACCAGGCTGCTGACAAGGATCCGGCGTCAATGGTTCGCCAAGCGCAAATCGGTCGCGGCGATCCTCAAGGAGGTGATGACCAACGAGGCGTCCGTCCTCGTCGACACCGACGCCGCAAACAAGGCCGCCGATGCCGACATGGCGCTGCAGGAACTCGGCGCCGACTACGCCGGCATGGCCTATGTCACCGCGACGGTGACGGTGTGGGACGATGATCCCGGCATCGCCGACGAAAAACTGCGCCGGGTCGAAAAGGTCATTCAGGGCCGCGATTTCACGGCGATCATCGAAACCATCAACGCCGTCGACGCGTGGCTCGGCAGCCTGCCGGGTCATGTCTACGCCAACGTCCGTCAACCTCCCATCTCCACGCTTAATCTCGCCCACATCATTCCGCTTTCCGCGGTGTGGGCGGGGCCGGAACGGGACGAGCATTTTGCAGCGCCCCCTCTGCTCTTCGGCAAGACCGAAGGCTCGACCCCGTTCCGGCTTTCGCTTCACGTCGGTGACGTCGGCCATACGCTGATCGTCGGCCCGACCGGCGCGGGCAAGTCCGTGCTCTTGGCGCTGATGGCGCTGCAGTTCCGCCGCTATCCAGGATCGCAGGTTTTCGCCTTCGATTTCGGCGGTTCGATCCGCGCGGCCGCACTCGCCATGGGCGGCGACTGGCATGATCTCGGCGGCGATCTCAGCGATGGGGCGATCGACAGCGTCAGCCTTCAGCCGTTCGCCCGCATACACAATGTCCCCGAGCGCGCCTGGGCTGCCGACTGGATCGTGGCGATCCTGAGGCGCGAGGGTTTGACGATCACGCCTGAGATCAAGGAGCATATCTGGACGGCGTTGACCTCACTGGCGTCCGCGCCTGTCGAGGAGCGCACCATCACCGGTCTGGTCGTGCTGCTGCAATCAAATGATCTCAAGCAGGCATTGCGCCCCTATTGCGTCGGGGGTCCCTACGGCCGGTTACTCGATGCCGAGCGCGAACATCTCGGATCGGCGTCGGTCCAGGCATTCGAAACCGAAGGGCTGATCGGAACGGGTGCTGCGCCCGCGGTCCTGTCCTATCTCTTCCATCGCATCGAGGACCGGCTCGATGGCTCGCCAACCCTCCTCATCATCGACGAAGGCTGGCTTGCGCTGGACGATGAGGGCTTTGCCGGACAGCTCCGCGAATGGCTGAAGACGCTGCGCAAGAAGAACGCCAGCGTCATCTTCGCCACGCAGTCGCTCAGCGACATCGATGGTTCGGCAATCGCGCCAGCGATCATCGAGAGCTGCCAGACCCGGCTTCTGCTGCCGAACGAGCGCGCCATCGAGCCGCAGATCACGGCGATCTATCGCCGCTTCGGCCTCAACGATCGGCAGATCGAGATTATCGCGCGGGCGATGCCGAAGCGCGATTATTACTGCCAGTCCCGTCGCGGCAACCGGCTGTTCGAGCTCGGTCTGTCGGATGTGGCACTCGCGCTTTGCGCTGTATCCGCAAAGACGGACCAGACCGCGATCTCCAGCATCGTCGCCGAGCATGGCCGCGACGGTTTCCTCGCTGCCTGGCTTAGCCACCGTGGCGTCGGCTGGGCCGCTGAACTCGTTCCCGCCCTAACCAGCCCCGCCCTCACCAACAAGGAGAAGTCCCCATGAAACAGCGCCGTTCCCTTGGCATGCGGTTCGCCGCCGCACTGCTTGTCGCGCCCGCCGCATTCTCGCCCTTCCTGACGACACCGGCACAGGCCTTGATCGTTTTCGATCCCTCGAACTATTCGCAGAACGTCCTGACGGCAGCGCGCTCACTCGAGCAGATCACCAACCAGATCACCTCGCTTCAGAACCAAGCACAGATGCTCATCAACCAGGCGCGCAATCTCGCAAGCCTGCCATTCTCCTCGCTGCAACAGCTCCATCAGTCCGTGCAGCGTACGCAGCAATTGCTCGGTCAAGCGCAGAACGTTGCCTATGACGTCCAGCAGATCGATCAGGCCTTCCAGCAGAAATACGGCAACGTCTCGCTGTCGGCCTCGGATCAGCAACTCATCGCCGACGCGCGCTCGCGCTGGGGCAACACGGTTGGTGGCTTTCAGGACGCCATGCGTGTGCAGGCGGGCGTCGTCGGCAACATCGACACCAATCGCAGTGAGATGTCGGAGCTGGTCGGCCAGAGCCAAGGTGCGACCGGCGCGCTCCAGGCAACGCAGGCCGGCAACCAGCTCCTCGCACTTCAGGCGCAGCAACTCGCCGATCTCACCGCTGTCGTCGCCGCGAACGGTCGGGCGCAGGCGTTGCAATCGGCCGAACAGGCCACCGCCGCCGAGCAGGGCAGGGAGCAGCGCCGCCGTTTCCTGACGCAGGGCTCGGGCTACCAGCCCGGCAGTGCGCAGATGTTCCATGGCAAGAACTAAGGTCCGCGCGATGGACGGGAAGATCCTCGCTCGCCTCGGCGCGGTCGTCTTGATCGCGGTCGCTTTAACAGTGACCGCAATCGAGATGAGCAGCAAGGACGATGAGCCTGACGCCGTTGCGACGCGGGACCGTTCCATCGCGCCACAAGACCCACTCGCGGCCGAATTGCGCCGCTGTTCCGGGATCGGCGAGGCCGGACCTCGCGATCCCGGCTGTCTGAAAGCATGGGCAGCCAGCCGGCGCCGGTTTCTCGGTCAACGTGACTCGGCAACCGCGCCTGCTCCGGTAGCGCCGACAACGCTTTTTCCGAATGTAGCGGCGCCAGCCAACCGGAAAGAAGGGGAGCGGACGGATGTGACCGCTCCTGAGATGCAGGTTGAGCCACCCCGGCCGGAGGCGCGCTGACATGGGCGGCATGGGCGTCATCGACCATTTCCTCGAAGTCTTCACGCGTTACATCGACAGCGGCTTCGGCTTGCTCGGCGGCGAAGTCGGCTTCATCGCCACGACCCTGATCGTCATAGACGTGACGCTGGCGGCGCTCTTCTGGTCCTGGGGGGCGGACGACGACATCATGGCGCGCCTCGTCAAGAAGACGCTGTTCGTCGGCGTCTTCGCCTATCTCATCTCCAACTGGAACAATCTCGCTCGCATCGTCTTCGAAAGCTTCGCCGGGCTTGGCCTGAAGGCCTCGGGAACGGGGTTTACCGTCAACGATCTCATGAGCCCGGGCAAGGTGGCGCAGACCGGGCTCGATGCCGGCCGGCCGTTGCTGGACTCGATCTCGAACCTGATGGGCTATTGGTCCTTCTTCGAGAACTTCATCCAGATCGCCTGCATGTTTTTTGCCTGGGCCCTGGTGCTGCTGGCCTTCTTCATCCTGGCAATCCAGCTTTTCGTCACCCTGATCGAGTTCAAGCTGACGACGCTCGCCGGTTTCGTGCTGATACCCTTCGGTCTGTTCGGCAAATCGGCCTTCATGGCCGAGCGCGTCCTCGGCAACGTCATCTCGTCCGGCATCAAGGTGCTCGTGCTCGCGGTCATCATCGGCATCGGCTCGACACTCTTCTCCGAGTTCACCGCAGGCTTCAGCGGCAACACGCCGTCGATCGACGACGCCATGGCGATCGTGCTGGCCGCGCTGTCGCTGCTCGGCCTTGGGATCTTTGGGCCGGGCATTGCCAACGGTCTCGTCTCCGGCGGCCCGCAGCTCGGCGCGGGCGCGGCGGTCGGCACCGGGCTCGCCGCTGGCGGCATGGCAGCAGTGGGTGCGGCGGCCGCCGGCGCAGTCGCTTCCGGCGGCGCCGCTGTCAGCGGCGGTGCTGCAGCAGCAGCTCGTGGTGGCGCCGCAACCGCGGGCAGGGCATCCACAGCCTACGGCCTTGGCGCCGCCGGACAGTCAGGCTTTCCCGGCGTCGCATCCGGGCTTGGTGGTGTCATCAGCGCCGGTGCCCAGGGTGCCATCTCACCGCTGAAGCGCACCGCCAACCATGCGGCAGCCAGCATGAGGCAGAGCTACCAGTCCGGCGCTCGCGCTGCCTTCGAGACGACGGGCGGATCCTCCACCGCCGGCACGATCGGCGCGAACGCTGGCGAAGCCGGCTCCGCGCCCGTCCCGTCCTCCGCCACCGAAAGTCAGCCCGCCTGGGCGAAGCGCATGAAGCGCTCGCAACAGATGACCCATGGCGTCCAGGCCGCCGCCCACGCCGTTCGCAGTGGCGACAGCCATGGCGGCGGCTCCTCAATCAACCTCTCTGAAAGAGACTGAGCATGTTCAAACGACCGTCCACGCACTACGGCAAATCCCCACAACCAGAGACGCCCTACCAACGCGCTGCCCAGGTCTGGGACGAGCGCATCGGTTCGGCTCGCGTGCAGGCGCGCAATTGGCGCGCCATGGCCTTCGGTTCCCTGGCGCTCGCCGCGGGGGTCTCCACAGCACTCATCTGGCAGTCCGCCAATGGTTCGATCGTGCCCTGGGTGGTGCAGGTCGATCGTCTCGGCCAGGCGCAGGCTGTGGGACCCGCGATCGGCGACTATCAGCCGAACGATCCGCAGATCGCCTTCTACCTGGCGCACTTCATCGAACAGGTGAGGTCGATTCCCGCCGATCCGGTCATCGTGCGGCAGAACTGGCTGCGCGCCTACGACTTCACGACGCAGGGCGGGGCGCTGGCTCTCAACGACTATGCGCGCGCCAATGACCCGTTCACCAAGGTCGGCAAGCAGCAGGTCGCCGTCGACGTGTCGTCGGTCATCCGCGCATCGCCGGTGAGCTTCCGAATCGCCTGGGTCGAACGCCGCTATCAGGACGGTTCCCTCGCTTCAACCGAGCGCTGGTCCGCCATTCTCACCATTGTCGTGCAGCCCCCGCGCGACGCCGACGCGCTGAGGAAGAACCCGCTCGGCATTTACATCAACGCCATCAATTGGTCGAAGGAGCTTGGACAATGACGCCCGCATCCTGCAATACCGCCCCCCGGCGGTGTCCGGCTTTCGTCATTTACGCAATGCCGGCGATCCGTAAGACAGCCTTTCCAGCACTTCTGCTTTTGACATCGGCGCTTGCGGGCTGTGCCACCAGGCAGAAACCGCCGGAGATTTCCTATGACGATCCGATCCCGGCCGTGCAGGCCGTCGATCCGCCCCCGCCCGTCAAGGTGGTGGAGCTGTCCAAGCCGCTGCCGCTTCCAGGCCAGTTGAAGCCGGTCGGCAAGGACACAAAGCCCGAGCCGGAACCGACCGATCCGACCGCGCGCGTGAACCTGGCCAACGCAGCAGCGCGCGTCCAGCCTGTCCGCAACGGCTTCATCAACTCGATGCAGGTCTATCCGTTTGTCGATGGCGCGCTCTATCAGGTCTATGCCTCGCCGGGGCAGATCACCGACATCGCGCTCCAGCCCGGCGAGCAGCTCGTCGGCTCCGGTCCCGTCGCCGCCGGTGACACCGTGCGCTGGATCATCGGCGATACCGAGAGCGGTACGGGCGGGGCCAAGCAAGTCCATATCCTCGTCAAGCCGACGCGCGCCGACCTTCTCACCAATCTCGTCATCAATACCGATCGGCGCACCTATCACATGGAACTGCGGTCAACACCGTCGACCTATATGGCATCGGTTTCCTGGCAATACCCGCAGGACCAGCTCATCGCCTTGCGCCGCCAGAACCAACAGGCTGAAGCTGCGCAGCCGGTCTCGACGGGCATCGATCTTTCTCGCGTCAATTTCCGTTACGAGGTGACTGGCGATCGCGCACCGTGGCGGCCGCTGCGCGCCTTCGACGATGGCAAGCAGGTGTTCATCGAGTTCCCGCGGGGCATCGGCCAGGGCGAGATGCCGCCACTCTTCGTGGTTGGGCCAGAAGGCGACACGTCCGAGCTGGTCAACTATCGCGTGCGCGGCAACTACATGATCGTCGACCGGCTGTTTGCCGCCGCCGAGTTGCGCTTCGGCGCCGGCAAGAACCAGCAGCGTATCCGCATCTCCCGCACCGATGGGGTAAGGAGCACTCGATTTTCCTGGATGCGTGGCCCTAGTGAGACCCCGCCAGCGACGTACCTCCGAACAGACAGGGGAGGGTCGTCATCATGAGCGACAAAATGGATCCCGGGAAGGAAGAAGGCCGGGGGCCAATAGATGACGCAGAAAGGGTGTGGCCAGCCGAAGATCACGCCCGTCCGTTGACAGGCGAGCCGGCTGCGGCCATGCGACTGCGCGCCGAGCCGCCGCGCGTAACACGTTTGTCCCGCAGGGCGCTGGCCGCACTGGGCCTCGCCACAAGCCTGACTGTCGGCGGCGCGCTGATTTATGCGCTGCAGAACCGTCAGCAAGGCCAGGGTCAGGAGCTCTATTCAACCGACAATCGTTCGACGCCCGATGGGCTTGCCGGCCTGCCAAAGGACTATGCGGGCGTCCCAAAGCTTGGCCCACCGCTTCCTGGCGATCTCGGCCGCCCGATCCTCAACGCGCGGAATGGCGGCCCAGCGCCAGCGACCGGACCCGTTGGACCGGACCCGGAGGAGCAGCGCCGGGAGCAGGAACTGGAAGCGGCGAGGACCGCGCGTCTGTTCGCGTCCACGCAAACGCGGCCTGCGGGTGAGGCGACGGCCGTTCAGTCTACAACAAGCACCCCGCCACAGCCCGACCTTTCCAGCCTTGGCCTTGCGCCGCAGCCTGCGACGCCGTCGGCGCAGGACCAGCAGCGCGCGTTCCTCGATCAGCCGCCGGACAAGCGCACCGTCTCGCCTGATCGCGTAGCGGCGCCGGCGTCGAAAAACGTCCTGCAGGCGGGCGCCGTCATTGCAGCCGCCCTCATCACGGGCATTCGCTCCGACCTGCCGGGTCAGATTACCGCGCAGGTGACAGAGAATGTCTATGACAGCCCCACCGGCCACATCCTTCTCATTCCGCAGGGGACGCGCCTCATCGGCCAGTATGACAATGGTGTCGGCTTCGGCCAGCGTCGCGTGTTGCTGGTCTGGACCAGGCTGATTTTTCCTAACGGCCGCTCCATCGTTCTGGAACGTGAGCCTGGCGCGGACGCCGAGGGCTATGCTGGCCTCGAGGACGGCGTCGACTATCATTGGGGCGAGCTCTTCAAGGCTGCAGCACTTTCCGCGGTTCTGAGCATCGGGGCGCAAGCCGGCTCATCGGGCCAGGAGAGCGACATCATGCGCGCTCTTCGCGAGGGCGCCTCGGACAGCATCAGCCAGACCGGCCAGCAGATCGTCCAGCGGCAGCTCAACATAGCGCCGACACTCACCATCCGACCGGGATACCCGGTGCGCGTCATCGTCACGCGCGATCTCGTGCTTGAACCTTATGGAGGCTGAAATGGCCAAGCTGAAACTGGGGCCAATTGCCGACGACAAACCCGTCAAGGTCATGGTGGAACTCCCAGCGGCACTGCACCGCGATCTGACCGCCTATGCCGAGATCCTCGGTCGCGAAGCGGGGCAACGGCAAGCCGATCCGCCGCGCCTCATCGTTGCAATGTTGGAGCGGTTCATTGCGACGGATCGAGGCTTCGCCAGGGCAAAGCGCTCGGAGGGTGGTTGAAGGCCGGACGACTTAAGTCGAACCGGGTCAGTCGCCCCCCGTTCATGGAGTGATTTCAATTTTCGCGCTTGACGGGGGAATGCCCGGGTCGCGTTGCGGCCACAAGGTTTCTTGCGGTCCCAACCAGCCGCAGAAGCGCACGCTTTGGGTTCGATTCCAGCCACACCGCCTTGATCGAACTGATGCTGTTCTCACCGTCGATGGGTTTCCACATTGTAGCGTCGATGGCGACGGTCCTGGCAAAACCTTCGCCCGCCAGGGTAACGCCTTGACCGAGTTGCACCTTGAGGATGACCGTCGCTTCGCTCGCGCGACATGTTTGAATAGCGGGGCCACCATCTGCGGCAATCTTTTCCAGCAAAACAGGATCCTGCGGCGATCCGACCGAAACCAGCAGACAAGTATCTGCAAGATCCCTCCATCTGATTGCCGGCCTTTCAGCGAGCGGATGGTCACCCGGCAAGAGAACGAACAAGCGCTCGTGCCCAAATAGCTCGCTGCGGCACAAGGCGCCATTCTCGAGCCCGTGCGTGAAGACGATGTCAAGGCGCCGGCGACGTATTGCCGCCAGACACTGTTCATGGGGAACGTCCTCGATGGCGACGCTCACGTCCGGATGTAAGCTGCGAAATCGATCGACAAGCCGCGCCACGAACGCCCGACCCATCTGGCCGCACAACCCTACCTTGACTGTTTTGGCATCATGGTCGACGCGACCACCTCCGGCCAGGGCATCGTGCAAGCCTTCATAATGAGCCCGGACGAGGTCAGTCCAGGCCCGGCCTGCTTCGGTCAGCCGAACACCATGGACGTCACGATCAAACAACTGCACGTCCAGCAATTGTTCGAGAGCAACGATGTTGCGGCTGACACAGGATTCCCTCACTCTGAGAACTCTTGCGGCCTGCCTGAGGCTACCATGGTCGACAGCTGCGAAGACATGGTCCAAACGGCGCAACGTGTTGTTGACCTGTCTCAAGGCTCAGGGCCTATTCCTGCGCGGCGGCGACGCTAGGCGGCAGGGTTGGATACAAGCTGGTTTCGTAGACGTACTCGAGCGGAATGGCCGGAGTTGCCATCTGGGAAAGGTACCGGTTCAGGTTTTCCTCGCTATTGCTCGCCGCGAGGCTACAGAAGTTTCCGCTGTTCCACGTCAGGGCGCAGTAGCTGAAATGCGCGCGTATTGCGTGAGCCATCTCCGCCAAAGTCACCTCATTGCCGAACATCGTGTCCAGAACGAGGGTCTGCTTTTTCTCGATTTCGTCTGGGGGAAAATAGCGCGCCTTGAAGCCAAAATCCTTCTGGTATTCGCGACGTCTGTAGTCCGGCTCCTCGGTTGCCGGAACTTCTCGACGAAGACGAAGATACCGTCCTGCTTGAGGTGCTGGGTCACGAACTCGATCTGGCTTGCTCTGTTGGGCGAGTACATCTGGAAGGTCGTATCTTCGAGAATAATATCGAACCCGGGAGCGAAATTTGCCAGTCGCGGATCCGAGCCCAGGACGTCCTTGGTCAATTTGTGGAAGGGGCCGATGAAGAAGTCGGCGTGCGGCGGCTCGCCATAGGCCATGAAGCATTTGTAATTCTCCGCGTTCGGGCTGCACGACAGTGAGCGTACCTGTCCATCGGACAGTTCCGACAAAGTTCTTGCCATCGTGCCTTCCGCTGTTCCAAGGCTGTATAGCGCAAGCGGAGCGCCACGCTGCCGTGCGTATTTCAGCACTGCGTAGGCCATCCGGCACTCCTCTTCCAATCTGTAAGGAATGCTGCCGTGATAGTGCTGGTCAAAAAAACCTTGGCGGGCCGCGTGCAGGGCAACCAGGCCGCGCAGCAGTTCATCGCTCGGCAGAAGGCGGGCGTCCGCGACGGGCTTGCGGATTGGCATCCCGCTCTTGCCAGCGGCGGTCGCGGCGAAAAAGCCAGCTAGTCCGTTGATCCGTGGGCCATGGTCGCACTCAGCCAGAAAGTCGTCGAGTCCACGCATCGCAGTATGCCTCCAGCACCGTTCCATTGGTGAGATGCCGATACGTCGATGGGGGAAATTCCACTAAAATAAGTGGGGTCTGATATTTCGCCGGGCTCAAGTATTGGCTGGGGCAACTGGTAGGCCTGCCGGATACAGGCGGCTTTCACTCGTTTGCCATTTTTTCGCTAAAGTCACATCTTCTACCAATCCAGAGTTATTTGCGTGTTGTTCAGCAACCCATGGTTCGCCACATCATGCGACGACTGGCCATTCGCCAGTAAGGAGGCTGTCGATACGTGAATACTCTTGCCCTCGACCCGACCGAGAATCGCCGTTCACGGCACCAGTCCCTTGCGCACAAGTATGAGAGTTGGGGGAGCGTGCGGGCGGACGTAGTCAAAAGAACCGGGCTTGAGCGCCAGGAGACAAGACTCCTCCAGCCAAACCATGTGTTCTTGATGAACCTGAAGGGCACGGCGTCCCGCGGAGAAGACATTGTGGATGGGCGCCGGATTGCCTTTTTGCCGCGCCGGGCCGGTTCGATCATCTTCATGCCGGCCGGCAGTGATTGGAATGGGTGGGACGAGGGAGACGCGACCGCTTCCTACCTCCTGGTCTCGATTGAAAAAGGGTTCGCCGACGATGTGTTTGCGGGAATGGCTCGCCATCGCCCGGCGGTGCTGCCGCCTTCGATCGGATTTCGGGACGGCACTGTAGAGTTGGCGTTGCAGAGAATTGCCTTAGAGCTCAAGCAGCCTGACCCCATTAGCGCAACGATGGTGGAATGCCAGGCCACGCAATTGCTCGGGCAAATGTTCAGGTTGAACGGCTTCCATCAGGACCCGGCAAAAGGCGGTTTGTCGTCGTTCGATCTCAAGCGCTCGGTGGGAATGATCGAGGCGTTGTCGGACGGCAGACCTACGCTCGCCGATCTGGCAAAAGAAATTGGGGTTAGCCGATTCCATTTCTGGAGGGCCTTCAAGCAGTCGACAGGCATGACGCCGCACGCATTCATTGCGAAGCGACGGTTGGAGCAGTCCGCGGACATGCTGCGATCGACCAATCTGTCGGCGACGGAAATCGCGATGGAATGTGGTTTCGGCAGCTCGAGCCATTTCACGACCGCCTTTAAGCGGGCTTTCGGCGCGGGTCCCACGGAATTTCGTCGTAAGTGCAGGCTCTAGGTCGCCGGTTGTCGGTTCTCAGCAAGTATCGGAAAACACCAACATCACAGTAAAGCAGGCTTGGCGGAAGAAGGTATCCATCGGCGATCAGCCGGATACGCCGCTCATGTCAACCCTGGTTCGAATTCATCATGGCAAAGGACGGCCCAACCGGGCCAAACCCTGCCTCGGATTCCTTGCCAGCACGCTATCGGCGGCTGTTGCCCGAAACGGCTACTACATCGCATCCGCCTGGATTCTCGTCGAGCGAGGGTACGGAACCGCCGGCGTGGCGACGTTCCTTGCGATCGCAAGTTTTGTCGAATTCATCGCGAGCCCTTTGGCCGGCGTGGCGGCGGATCGATTTGACAGGCGATGCTTGAACGTTGCGGCAGACCTCAGCCGCTTCCTCGTTATGCTGGCTACCGCTTGCGCGCTCCTCTACATGGACGTGTTTCTGATCATCTGCCTGTCAGCGGCCATCTTTTCGTTTTGCGACCGTGTCGCGCTTACGAGCTCTCAATCAATGATCCCCGTGATAGCTTACGGCCGCGATCTTGTAGCCACGAATTCCGCCGTC
Organism: Mesorhizobium sp. M0618; assembly: GCF_040320765.1. Classification (NCBI taxonomy): domain Bacteria; kingdom Pseudomonadati; phylum Pseudomonadota; class Alphaproteobacteria; order Hyphomicrobiales; family Phyllobacteriaceae; genus Mesorhizobium; species Mesorhizobium sp. M0618. The sequence goes on from NZ_JAMYQH010000019.1 coordinate 52,286, forward strand.
TTCTTCGTCATGCAGTTCGGCAACCTCGGCGCAGCTCTGCTTGCAGGGCCTTTGCTGCATGAGCGCTCCCCAGCCCTGCCATTCACCGTTCTTGCTGCCTTCTTCCTGTTTTCAGCGGGCTGCCTGACCATGATGCGGCTGGAACCGGTTTCGCGTGATGTCCGCATCGCCAAAATCTCGGCTGCCCAAATCGATCTGAGCCTGTGTCGTCTCGTTGCCGTCTACGCGCTTCTCTACACAAGCGCGGTGCTTGTCAGCGTCATGGGATCGAGCTTCGTCTTCCAGGAGCAGAAGGGTACTGCCGTGGATTTCGGCTACCTCGAGGCTGCATGGTCGGCGGGCTCACTGATCGGCGCGGTCTCTCTATTCCGGATTGAAAGAGCGATGAGTAGCCACGCGCGGCATCTCATGCTTTTGGGCTTATCGGCGCTGGTCCTCATGGCGCTGACATCTCTGCGCACGCCCTGGACAGCAATCCTTTTTGCAGCGCTCGGATTTCTATACAATCTTGGACGCGTCAGCGTTGAAGTCACATTGCAGTCGCGTGTGTCGGATTATCTGTTGGGCCGGGCAAAAGGCCTTATGCACAGTGTGGCCGTGGCGCTCGGATTAATCGTCTTCGGCGTTGCCGCCGCTGTAGGAGATCGAGCATTTCCTTCGACGATTTTCTTCGGCTTCGGAGTGGTGCTCCTCATCAGTGTTTCGTGTTTGAGCGTCGGTGTAATTCAGACACAAGAAAAAGGTGAATCGTGAGGTGGAAGAGCTAACAGCAGGCGTAGATGCGAAACAGGCAGTCCTGGGGTCGCTGACGGCACTCTACCCCTGGATGAGCCCATACCATTCCTGGCCGATCCGCGATTATGCGTTTCGCCTGTTCGAGGCGCCAGCTACCAGGTCCGTGCCAGAAATCCGCTTTCGCGCCTTCACCAAACTACTCGACATCATCAGGAAGGCAGCGACACGAAACGGGTTGTCTGCCGATACCGCCTCGGAAATCTGCAGGGATTTCGAAAGGCGCCGCGTGTTGCAGACAGGCCCTCATTTGTTTCTCCTCATGGAGCCGGAAGCCTATTACACGCATATCTTCAGCCTCCTTGGTCTCTCGGCGCATGGCTGTTCGACCTACGTTTCCTACGCCGTTTCGACTGTGAATCTCGTCGAAAAGCCACGCAAGGGACCAGGCTGGCTCACCGTTGACGGGAAGCCGGTCAACGTCTTCGGCCTGAGCCGAAGCCGGATGATCGGATACAGCCTGCTAGCCGGGCCAGGACCCTATAGGTTCGAGTTGTTGCCTACGGAGCCAAACACTGGGGGAGACGCGCTCACGCTGCTTCGTAGCCTTCTGCCGAAAACGCAATTCGACCGGCCGGCGCATGCCATCAAGGCAGCCAATCTCATCCTTTGGCCAAAAATGTTCGGAGACCACTTTGCCTTCCTGCAGATCGATGACGAGGATATCGCCGACCTGGTGGCCGACCATCTGTCGGACGAAAATTCCTGGCTACGCATGAGACTGCTGGACGACCCGAGGTTCGCCTCCAACATTCTTGCCGGCCTCGACGGGCTCGCGTACGGCCCCTGGAGTGGCTGGCTCGCGCGCGGGACTGATTTCTTCTGGCTCTATGAAAATGGCAAACGCCTTCCGCTGCGTCTGATCGCCGGAGAACTCATCGATCCTGCGACCGGTATGAAGGTGGCGTGCTTCACAGCCCCCGACATCCTCGAGCGGCTGGCAAACCGCAGCCTTATCCCGAATCTCCTGCTGATGTTTCTGGTGTTGTCGATCCTGCCAGGCGTGCGCGCGCTTGGAGGCAGCTATCAGCCGATCTACTACCCCCTGATGCGCTATGTCGTCTCCCGGGCGCTCGAGGCCGCAGGCTTGGATGAAGATCTTCGGCAGACTCTCGCAACCGACGACGTACCGGGTGCGTGGGGACATCGGGTAATTGAGTGTGATGATGATCCGCTCGAGCTATTCCTAAATGGCAGGAACGGCGCGATGAGTGATCTTATCGACCGTTTGGGCGACATTTCCTTCGCCAAGTCATGTGGAAGCATGAAAGGCTTCGTGACGGACCCGTCGTGGCTTGAACTTCATAGACGGCTGCGGCAGGGGTTAGTCACGCCGGCCGACGAGGAATGGGCCTTTTCCTGAAATGTTTCATGCGCTTCCAGCACTGGCATGTGTACGCCGGTTGCGAATGGCTCCTTCGCGCCAAATCGGTCATTGCGGACTGCTATGCAGGTTCCGAAAAGCAGACGTCACCGTCCATTCGAAATGTCCGATATTGTGAAGGGACTTTAGCACTGAAGCAGTCTCCCCGACGCCACGAGTGGCGGTGAGGTATAGCGGGTAGCATTTCCACGCCAATGCGGCTGGTTCGTCCATCACCGCCGCCCAACACGTCCTCAGCATCAAGGGGGCAGGACCGTCCTCGAAGAATCCGGGCTATTGTCGTGGGCCATTAGGATAGAAGGATCGACAGAGCTGGCGAATCTCAGCTTTTTGCGTACCAAGTTGTGGTTTACCTTCTAGGCATCCGTTACGCTTTGACTGTTGATTGATTGTAAGAATGCAAACAATAATCTGGAAAAACCAGAGGGATTGGGGGAAAAGCGCCGATGGGCAGGGGCATACTAGTTAAGTTTCCGACGCCGGAAGTGCAACTGAAACGCGCGGTCCGCCAGCATCTCAAGCGCCTTGGGTTCAAAAAGGGTAAGAACGGCTTGCTGTTGCCGCCAGGGCAAGACAAGCAGGCGGTGCGTCAGCTCCATGGCGAGCAACGCAGGGACAAACTCGAGGCGAACACAGTCTTCCTTGCCCGATGTGCAGAGGAACTCCTGCCGCATTTTGCGGACGGCGACGAGATTGAACCTGCCAACGTCAGGTTGGCGCTTCGGCGAGTGCGCAGCGATACCAAGGATGCCGACCTATTCCGACTGGCCACGCTAACCTGGTCCGTACCTGTATCGGCAGGGTTTGGCCGCCGCCTGCGCTACCTGGTGTGGGACGAGGGTCACGACCGACTGGCGGGGATTGTCGCTTTGGGCGACCCTGTTTTCAATCTGTCGGTACGCGACAAGTTGGTCGGCTGGAACTCGGCTGACCGTTCGCTGCGGCTGGTGCACCTGCTGGACGCTTATGTGCTGGGTGCGGTGCCGCCGTACTCGTTCCTGCTCGGCGGCAAGGCTGTGGCTGCACTGGTGCGAACCCAGGAAGTAGTGCGGGACTTCAAGGACACCTACGGTGAGTCCATCGGCATCATTTCGGGAGCCGCCAAGCACGCCAGCCTGCTGATGGTCACAACCAGCTCATCGATGGGCCGTTCGTCGGTCTATAATCGATTGGCCCTTGGCGGCACGCGGTACTTCCAGCCGGTGGGCTATACCATCGGATGGGGGCACTTCCATATTACAGACGCCCTGTTCGAGAAACTTCGGGCCTATCTCCGGGAGCTCAGCCACGACTATGCCGACCACCATGAGTATGGCAAGGGACCGAACTGGCGGCTGCGCACCATCAAGGCGGCGCTGACGCGGCTGGGCTTCAAAGACTCATTGCTAAAACACGGCATTCAGCGGCAAGTGTTCCTGTGCAGCCTGGCAGCTAACGCGGTCGACATCCTCGGCGGAAGCGGGGCCGATCCTGACTACAGCAACCTTTTGAGCGTCGCCGACGTATCGGCGCTGGCCGTAAGCCGCTGGATGGCCCCGCGCGGCATCCGCGAGCCGGCTTATCGCAATTGGCGCAAAGACCGCGTGCCGCTGTTGGTGAACGGCACCATTGCCGGTAGCCTTGCCGAGTTGAAGGAACAGTCTGCGCAACCCGCCAGTCGCACGGGCTGAGGGGATGTATTTCGCCATCGACGTTGCGAGCGGACAGCAGGTAGAGGCCCCACTGGCGCAGCGGTACCGCCGCTACTCCTGTCCTGTGTGCGATGCGCGGGTTAGCCCCCGGCAAGGCACCTACCGCGATGCGTACTTTGCCCACGTCTCGGGTGCCGCGCGGCCGGAGTGCTACCTTTATCATGCGTCCGAGGGATGGCAGGGGCCAGGGGCGGAGCCGGCCGTGCAGGCGCGGCCAGAGCCAGCTACACCTCAGTTGCCCCTTGCCCTTACTCTGCATGTGCAGCCGCCGGTGGGCAGGGTATCGGCCCGTTGGGGCCTTGAGGTGCAGATTCCGCGTGCGCCTACCCCGAGAGGTAGGTTGACCTTCGACGGTGGTGGCGACGGGTTCCGGGTCGAGGTAGCCTGTGCCCGGCTGCACGTTGGAGCCCAGGCCTACGCGGTTAACCCTGACTCCTCGACGTTTCGCGTGGCTTGGGTCAGCGGAGACGTGGACAACGCCTTTGGCATCGCCGTACAGGAGCGCATACCCGGTTTGGATTCCGTGCGGAGCACAGTCTTTTCGGCCGGCAGAGGCAGCCGACAGGCGTTGGCAAGCGGCCTGGACTCGGGCGCTACCTATTATTTCGTGCAGCGTGCCGAGCTTGTTACGAGTGTGCCGCCGCAACTCGCAGTCACCCGTCTGGCCGACCTGAAGCAGTGGAGCTGCCTGCTGGTCACGCTTCCGCAGGTGGCCGACGAAGGGCTGGCAGAGTGGATCAGGCGGGCTACCGGTTTGGCGGTGCAGCAGGCCAAACGTCGGTGGGGCGTCGTGTCACCGCCCATGCACTTCATCGACACATCGGCCCGCCTTGTCCTGGACACCAGGGGCGAACTCACCTTGGCGATCCATCCAGGCGATGGCCACGGTGAGGCAAGCCTCCTCGCACGCAGCGGTGATGACAGCGCGTCCGTACCCCTTGCACGGGGACAATGGCAATTCATACGAATCAGTGGCTTTCCGGCGGCCGAGCCGCCTGTTCTGGAGGCAGAGGGGTGGCTATTGCCAGAGGTACTGGTCAGACCTGTTGTGCGAGCTGCAAGGGGAGCTCTTCTGACCTTTGGTTCACGCTCAGTTTCGGCGAGCTCGGCCGATGCACGGCCCCTACTTGAGCAGGTGCGGGCCGGCTCGCTCGACCTTTCTGGCCTCAATGTTCCCCGCGGACTTGTTCCAAGCCTTCGGTCACGGTCGGCGGGGGCTGTCGATTGGGCCCAGCACGTCTTCGCGACCACCGCCGCAGATCTCCATTCGGCAGCCGAGACAGTGACGACGGAAGCCCTCGCTGAACTCCAAGACGCCCTGCGTGACACCAAACGCGACGTGGTATTGGACTTGGGTCCGTTCGGCGCGTGGTGGTTCGATATGCGGGTGGCCACGGCTGGGCCGACCCGGCACCTGCCACCAGCCACGCGTGCGCATGCCCGTTGGCTTCTCGCCGCCGCTGGGCAGGCGGGCATTGCTTCAAGGTCGCAATCCGACGAGGCACTTTCGACCGCATTGCGCGCCATGATTGCGCCGCGTTGGCTTGAGGCTCACCACCGTCTTGCCTTGACCCGTATTCGCGGAAACAGGGACGCAACATGACCCAGCCGTCGCCCACACCGCAGGCTGTCAAGCGGCTACGCGCGCTTGGTGATCGCGAACTGCTGGCCTTCATCAACGAAATAACCAGCAAGACCAGCCGGGAACTGATGAGTGTGCTGCCTAGTGTTGACGGCTTTCGCAAGGATAGTGCCGCTAGCCTTCCGAAGCGCAAGCAGGCGCTTCTCCATCACTTTCTCAAGAAGGGCGGCGCTCCCAAGGCCAAGGAGCGTGCAGACAACGCCTACTACTATCTGTGGCGGGCGTGGGCGGCACAGCACCTGAAGGATGTCGAGGGTCTCGCCGCGTTGCTCGACGCGATCGAGAATGCAACAGCAAAAGACCATCCGCAGGTGGTCGCGGACCAGCCGCAAGCGGAGATAGAAACGCTGTTCCGCAGTCTGCATGGACAGTCCTTTCTCAACAATTGTGCTGCAGAGACAATCACTCGGCTTCTCCAATTTAGCCCCTTCGAAACCACCGATACGCTTGAGCGGCTGGCAAGCAGCGCCAAACCGCTGATGGCGGTAGAGAGAGACCGGGAGTTGTCCATTCTTCCGAAGCGTATGCAAGGCTATGAGGAACTGTTGAAAAGCCTGCAGGGCGACGTTGAGGGGTTGGCAGGCGAGGTAGCGCGATTGGCGGAGACCGTGACCGGTCTCGCGGCCCGGCCAGCCCCGGTGGTCGAAGAGGGCGCCTCTACGCGCGCACTAGAAACCGTGATTGCCGAACTGGCGGCTGTGCGGAAGGAGTTCGAAACCCATGGTCAGGCCGTTGCGTGCGTCAGCGACGCGGCAGACGGGCGCCTGAAGGCCGTTGAACGTAGCGTGACCGATCTCGAGGCGCTCTGGAGCGACACCGAGGACCAGGCAGGAAAGCACACCGCGGAACTGCAAGAACAGCTTGCCGACATCGCCGAGAGGGTTGGGCAACTGGGGCAGAACGCCAGCCCGGCTCCGGTGCAGACCGAGGCACCATCCGTGGCCTCCACCCCATCGCTACGGGTTGTGCCCCTGGAGCAACGACCGGATCCGATCAAGGCCCTGGCGACGGGTACAGAGGCTGCGGCCCTGCTGACATCGAACTACGCTGCGCTTGGCCTCAAGTCTCCGGGCGCCGCAGTCTTTGCCGAGGAAGTGCTCGCCGCTGTGGTCACTGGCAGGGTGCTGTTTCTCAAGGGATCATTCTCGACAGAGCTGGCCCGTGCGACGGCAATGGCGCTCGCCGGAAAGCATCTGGTGCGGGCGCGAGTGCCGGTCGGTTTTGTCGATGCAGCGACGCTCGACACCGATGTGGTGGCGGCATTTGGCAACCGGGATGGCATGATCGGGGCGGTGGTGCTCGAGCGGGTCAACAATGCGCCGTTCGAGCTGCTGGCCGATGCGATCGCGGATCTGGTCCGGGACGCAAGCGTCGTGGTTGTGGCAACACTGGCAGACGGAGTTTCGACGTTTCCAGAGCAGCCGCTCTATCTCCAACTGGGACCGGTGTTCGACGCGGATGTGCTGGACTGGAGCATTTTCCCCAAGGCAAACGCCGTTGTCTCGGCAGGGGCACTGGCGTCGCTCGATCCCAAGGCCTTATCGATGCAACTCTCCAAAGGCAAAGCCCAAACGGAAGAATTGCTGAGGCTTTTGCGGAAGGATCGTTCGTTGCGCAACCCGCGCATCGAGCGGACTGCAACAGCCTTCATGTCCACGCTTGAGAGTTTCCGTACTTCAAATGCGCCTACCTCGCTCCAATCCACCTCCTATGGCTGGTTGTGGCCGTTTTGGCGCATGACGGGCTTGGCACCGGAGGACATCGAGGACGAACTCGATGGCGGGCGGATCGATAGCGAGGACCATGTAGACACACGGCTCCAACTCCTGCTCGACCTAGCTGGTATCAGGAGGGAGTAGCACCGAGATGGCCCTGTCACTGCGTGTCCTTTCCGCCTCCGAGGCGCTGGCGAGCGTGACGGTCGGCTTGTCGGTCCAAGGCCCCCCGGATGCGGTTCGGCGCGCGTTGATTGCTGCGCATCTGCACGCTGCGTGCGATGCAGACGGAGCGCGGGATGGTCACGGCGTGTTCACAGGGCGCCTAACCGACATGATCGAAAAAAATCTTGGAGGCTTGCTCGCGCCTGCCGAGGCGCGTCCGCTGGCTAACAAGGTGCTGGAGGCGCTCGAGGAAACGGGCGATCTTTGGCGGTCACCTGGAGGCTACTGGAAGTCAACGCCTCCGCGCTCAGTTGCACTATCGGATAGCGTGTCCTTCTTGCTTGGCGCTCTCCCGCCAGGCGGCTTTGTCGCGGCAGGGGTCATGCGCTATGCGAATGCCGGCGTCACGCAGATGGTCGTGCAGAGCTTTGATGATTGGCTCGGTCGCACCGAACCCATCGGCATCTGGATGGGCAAGGCGCTTAAGATCTATCGCCCACGTCTCCAGCAGGCGACAATGCCAGCCGACCACCTCGAAGTATACGCTCCGGACCAAGCTGTGCAGCAGTCGCGATCACGCTGGATAAATGCCCGTGAGGTTGAACTCACCGGTGTCTCTTTGCGGCTGTGCCGCGCGCAGGCAAAGCCAACGTCACTCTACAACCGACCGTACTATCTCGGAGAGTTCGAGCCTACAGCCAATGGGCTACTACTGCGGCGTGCAGCAACGGTCGACCATGGACACGCGCGTCGGTTCCGCTTTGCCTACGACGACGCGCTTCGCGCTACACGCACATTAAATGTGAGGCGGGACAATGATCTGGTGCAGGTTACGCTGGCCAAGGATCTGCCCATGGAGGAGGCCCGCGTTCTCGCGATTGGCTGGGAATATGACGACACAACTCCCCGGTCAGTCCGTTCCATGGCCTTCCCGGTTCGCGCCATGCCGTTCGTGACACACGCGCTTGGGCGGCTTGGGATAAAACTGAGAGGGGGAGCGCTGTGAGCAACGGGGTTGAGCAGAGCGAGCACGGCGTACACGCCACGGTTGGGCGGCTGGGCTCAAGCCTGCGCGGCTACATTGAGGCGCAGTACCACGTGCGCAACCAGGCACTCATCCAAGAGCGGCGGCTGCTACTGCAGGAGGACGGCGCGGTCGCGCAGGCTCCATTTGTTGAGTCTACTCCGGTCTATGAACTAGGGGCTCCCTATGACCAACTTGATCTGCCCCCAGCGGTGGCAAGGGTGTTGGCGGAGCTTTCAGCGGCAAAAGTCGGCTTGTTTCCCCGGCCCTACGTCCATCAGGCACAAGCCCTTGAGAGGTATTTTGCGGGCTCCGATCTGATCGTTGCCACGGGTACCGGCTCGGGAAAGACCGAGAGCTTCCTGATGCCGATCATCGGCCAACTGACCCAAGAGGCACGCGACCGGCCAGCCACGGCGGCGCTACCGGGCTGCCGTGCCTTGCTGCTCTATCCGATGAACGCTCTGGTCAATGATCAACTGGGCCGCATTCGCCGCCTGTTCGGCGACGAGGTTGCATCGGCCATTGTTTCGGCGGGTCGCGCCCGGCCGGTGCGCTTTGGCAGTTATACCGGCCGATCGCCCTATCCAGGACTCCGCTCGGCCAAGCGCGACGGCGAGCGTATCGAGCCGCTGTTCGAGAGCTTTTACCTGCCCTTGATGGCAACACCCGAGACAGTGTCAGGCCTTACCAAGATTGGGCAATGGCCTTCAAAGGACCTGACCGCGTTCTATGGCAAGCAACACGAGGAACTGAAGCCCAATCCAAAAGGCGGTGCACCACGGCGCTATCGTCATTGGGACCGCCGCCTCATCACCCAGCCTGGCGACCGCGAGATGATGACTCGCGATGAAACCCAGCGGGCATGCCCGGATATCCTTATCACCAACTACTCTATGCTTGAATACATGCTGATGCGGCCAATCGAGCGGTCCATCTTCCAGCAGACGAAGGAGTGGCTGCACGCCGACAGCGCCAATGAGCTGATTCTGGTGCTCGACGAGGCGCACATGTATCGGGGCGCTGGTGGTGCGGAGGTTGCTCTGCTGATCAGACGCCTGCTCGCACGTCTTGACGTGCCGCGTGAACGCGTGCGGTTCATTCTGACCAGCGCCAGCTTGGGGCAGGGTACAGCCGCCGAGGCAGCGATCGACGAGTTCGCGCGCAATCTCACTGGATTACCGCGCCAATCCCGGCGTGGGTTCGCGGTTATCACGGGTACGCGTGAACAGCGCCACGGCAGCGGCCCGCCTAGCGACCGCGTGACCGATGTGCTCGCGGTTTTTGATTTGGCAGCTTTCGAACAATACGCCACCCATCCAGAGACTGCGCGAGACGCGGTGGCCGCATTGGCTGCTGGGATGGGCTGGTCAGAACCGACGTCAGCCGAAGACCTGCCCGACTACGTGTTTGCCAACCTTACTGGCTTTCCTGTGCTCGAAAGGCTCATCGAGCTTGTATCCGGCAAGGCTCTGGCGCTGGACGCCCTGCAGGAGCAACTGTTTGAGCGCCATCCCGATGGTACTCGCGCTCTAGCGGCCTTGCTTGCGCTGGCCCCCTTTGCGCGCCGCAAAGCGGACGACCGCGTACTGTTGCCTACCCGCCTGCACATGTTCTTTCGCGGCCTGCCGGGGCTATTCGCCTGCGTCGATCCGAACTGTGCCCATGCACGCCATCAGGGACCTGGCCGGATTCTCGGCAGGCTCCATACCCACCACCGCCGGCAGTGCCAGTGCGGCGGGCGGGTCTTCGAACTCCTTACGCACCGTGAGTGCGGTACCGCCTACTTGCGGGGTTACGCCGATGGACCGCAACCTGATTTCCTTTGGAGCACACCGTCCGGGCCGTTCCGTGAAGGCCGCCAGCCGCCGCTGGTTGAAGTGGAAGTGCTGATGGAACCGCCCAACCCGAGCTTTCTCGACTGCGTTTCCGCCTGGCTCGACATCCGGAGCGGCCGTCTTAATTACAGCGCCGAGCGGCCGGCAGAAGGCTTTACCCGCGTCTATCTGCCCACCCAGAACCAAGACTGGGTCAAGAACGGCGTAAGGTTTGGCAATTGCTGTGTCTGCGGCGAACCAACTCTGCGCAGTGAGACATCCACGATCATGGACCACGCCACCAAGGGCGAAGCGCCGTTCGCCAACTTAGTGAAGACGCAATTGGACAGCCAACCGGCTTCGCGGACCGAAACCCGAGAGTACCCCAACGGTGGTCGCAAGGTCCTTCTCTTTTCGGACGGCCGGCAGAAGGCGGCCCGGTTGGCTCGCGATATTCCGCGGGAGGTAGAGCAAGACATTTTCCGGCAAGTGTTGTCGCTGGCCACACGGGCGCTGCTCCAGGCGGGTCGCGAACCGCGGCCTGACCGTAGTCTTTACATCGCGGTGCTCAAGGTTCTGAGCGACAGCAATTTGCCAATCTTTGACCGGGAGGACGCGCAAACAATCGAGGACCAGGTGAGGCGCCTCCAAAAGGACCATGCAGACCAACCTATCGAGGAATTGCTGGCCGATTTCGACCCCGGACCGCCGCCCAGCCGCTACAGGATGGCTCTCCTCAGGCAACTGTGCGGCCGATATTACTCGCTGGCCGGCACGACTGTCGGTTGCCTCTTTCCGGCCCGGCGCGCGCTGGCCAAGCTTGTTAGTGTGGCCGCCCCTTTGATGCCGGCGCTTCCCGCCGCAGACATGGCCGGCCTGGCCGCCGCGTGGCTGATGCATGTGGCGGACGGCTACGCCTTTGACCATACCATCGAAGGCAACGTCCGTGGGTCGGCGGCAGGCCGCTGGAGGAACGCGTGGGGCAGCAACGGCAATTTTCCGAAGGCAATCCGGCCCGCGCTGGCCGCCGCCCTGCAGATCGACCTGACTACCCTCGGTTTGGTCGAGAAGGAACTCGCGAACGAACTGGGGCTGGCTGACTCCACCGGCGCGATCTTCATCGATCCCGCCAAGGTCATCGTTCACATCGACCTGGACATGACTTGGCATCACTGCGACGACTGTACCGCGCTATTGCCGATGACCGTTCATGGTCATTGCGCGGCTTGTGGTTCAGGATCCTTGGAGTCGGTCACGCCTTCCCAGAGCGAGTATATCAGGGCGCGCAAGGGCTTTTGGCGTGCCCCGGTGGAACGTGTGCTGACCGGCGGTGCGCAACTACGCAGCATTTCGGTCGAGGAACATACCGCCCAGTTGTCAAACCGCGACAATGCACGGGTGCACGCGACCACTGAACAATTTGAACTGCGTTTCAAGGATGTCCGTATCGCGAAGTCCGACAAGCCTATTGACGTGCTGAGCTGCACCACGACCATGGAAGTGGGTGTCGATATCGGCTCCCTTGTTGCGGTAGGCCTGCGGAACGTGCCGCCGCAGCGGGAGAACTACCAGCAGCGAGCCGGCCGGGCGGGACGCCGCGGCTCGTCGCTTTCAACTGTGCTGACCTACGCGCAGAATGGCCCTCACGACGGCTACTACTACAACAACCCAGAACAGATCGTCGCGGGCGATCCCCGCAACCCCGACGTTAAGGTCGACAACCCAAAGATCGCGCGGCGCCACATCGTCGCCTACCTCTTCCAAACGTTTTTCCACAACCACATGGACCATCACGATGTGTCTGTCGGGGCGGGATCGTCTGCGCTGTTCCGGGCACTTGGCAAGGCTACGGACTTTTTCCTCGGTGAGCCCATGTCGGGGCTCGATATTGCAAGCTTCGACATGTGGGTGCGAAAGGAGCTTCTTACGCCAACCGGCCATCTGCGCCCTCTCATTCGCAACTGGCTGCCGGACAACCTCCGCGTCGCCCCCCGGACGATCGACGCCTGGATCGGCGATGAGGCCGAAGCCTTGCTGGCGACTCTCGCCCGTTTCCGGGCTGAACTGGTAGCAGCAACCGCCGCAGGCGAAGGTGAGGTTGCCGCAGGCGGCGAGGAGGAGGAGGATCGGCGTTCCGAGCGCGAGGCCATCGCTGATCAAGAGCTGCTGGAGTTCCTATTCGCCAAGGGTTTGCTGCCCAGCTATGCTTTCCCCACGGACCTATCGAGTTTCCTTGTGGAGCGCCTGGTTCAGCGCAACAACGAGTGGAAGATGGAGGTCGTCGAACGGCCGCAGCAGTCCATTGGCAAGGCACTGAGCGAATATGCGCCCGGCCGTCTGATTGTCATCAACAAGGAAACCTATCGCTCCGGCGGGGTGGTCGCGAACACATTGCCCGACGTCGAGAATCGCGCAGAGGCGATCTTTGAGGAACGCCACACGTTGGTGCACTGCGAGAACTGCAGCTTTGTCGCGGATTTGAATGACGTGACACAGGGCGGCGCGCGTTGCCCGGTGTGCGAAAGCGACCTGAAACACACGCACATGGTGGCGCCGCAAGTCTTCCTGCCGGAGGAAGGCAGGGCGCTCAAGGACGATGATCGCGATCAGGACATTACCTACGCGACGGCCGCGCAGTTTCCCGTCCCAGTGGGCAAGGATGATCTGCCCAGCCTGCGACCCGTCGGCCGCAACCTCATGTACGTGGTCACCACCGACCGCCAGTTGGTGACCGTCAACAAGGGACAGGAGACGTCGGACGGTCGCAGCGGATTCTGGATCTGCAACCAGTGCGGACGCGCCTCGGTCGACGAGCAGCCACAGGTGTCCCACAGCCGACCCTACAAGATTGAGTTCTCGTACCGGAAGCCGAGGCCGGGGCATCAGTGTCCTGGTACCTATGAAAACGTGTTCCTAGGCCACGTCTTCTCCACCGATTTGCTGTTGTTGCGTATCAACCTAAGGCAGCCGCTTGTCACCGAGACGGGCGACCCCTTGCAATTGAGGATACTCGAAGACTCCCTGTACTCGGTTGCCGAAGGGTTGCGCCTGGCAGCCAGCCGGCATCCACAAATCGACCTCGATCCTTCTGAGTTCGGTGCCGGGTTCCGTGTCGTCCCGAACCCGGAAGACGACACGCTGCTGCTCGACGTCTACCTATACGATACTTTGTCCGGTGGGGCCGGCTACGCCGATCTCGCGGCGCGGAACATCGAGGAAATCCTCCAGCAGACCCTCAAGCTATTGGAGGAATGCCCCGCCCACTGCGAGCAGTCATGCGAGAGTTGCCTGCGGCACTATCATAACCAGTACCTCAAGGAACGTCTTGACCGAAACCTCGGAGCCGAGCTGCTCCGCTATGCGCTCGATGGCACGCTGCCCAAGGAGAAGTCACCCGCCGCGCAGGCCAATTTGCTGCGAAATCTCCAACGGCTGCTCGAACTGGAGGGTTTTGCGTGTACGGGGCCTGTCGAAATACAAGGAGTCACTGTCCCACTTGGCGTTGCAAGCTCCAACCAGCAAGTCGCTGTTGGGCTTCGCCCTGCTTTGCTTACGCCGGAATGGCAAGGGCACTCATTCAGTAATCTACCCCCAACAACGGCCTCAGTCGTGCTGAACGAATTCGTCCTGGGCCGTAATCTGCCAGATGAACATCAGATGGTGCGCAACACAGTCCTCTATGAGAAATAGAAGTGATCGCTGAGCTCGCGGGCGGCTGGAAGTTGGTCGGAGGAAGGCGATTGCCGTCTCTGCAGCCCTTCGAGCCCGCGGAACTCGGGACGTGCACGTGGCCGAACGTCCTGGCAGGGCATCGGGCCGATGGTGCACGCCGTTTGACTACGGCATCTCGACGGATCTGGGTTCCCTGAGGGAGCCAGCGCCATTTTCGTCTAAGGCCCCAACACCAAGACTTTCGATCAGGGCTTTCGAAAGGAGGGAAAAATTGCGGATATGCCAGCAAGAGCGCCCAGCGCGATCATCAGGACCGCGGCTCCGGAGCTAAGCTTCCCGGCGGCATTTGCGGCAATCATTCCTGGGCCGGCAGTCGCGATACCGATCGCAACAGCACGAATAGAAGCTAGGACAAGCGAGCCACCGAAGATCATCTGGAGAGAGATGTCTTGGCGTACACGATCTTCTCCGTCGCCCTCTGCCGAAAGGAATAATCTGATACCGCTAACGCGCCTCATCACCTCCGGTTCGGCTGCAAAAACGTAGCGCTTCAAGTCATAACGTGAATCGATGACGCTGCGTTTGGCGGATGCAAACTGGATCGAATCGTCATTTGCCTCGGCGACCAAGGCAAGTTCCTTTGGCGTCGACCGGGCACCATCTGCGTCGATGGGGTGCTCGAACAACCTAAGGCAGTACACCTCGCATTCGTAGCGCTTGCCAGTCGAAACTCGAAACGCGCCCTGCTCGACAGCACTCGACCGAGGCCAAGTTCCAAACCAGCTTCGGCCCGAGATCTTGCTGATCTGACGTACAGCGAAGAACGCGCTTTGCTCGGCCGCGAACGATTTATGACGGCTCAACTGCTTTGCAGTCTCCTCAAAGGCTTCGAATGTCAAACGCTGGTGCGGTCGCAACTCAAAGTCGAGGGAGAAGCAATAGATCTCACTCGGCCCTTGGGCTGCGCTAGGCAAGCGCTCGCGACAGGCAGGACTGATTGCTGCGCGCAATTCACCAGTTGTCGCTTCACTGACATAAGCATCGGCAGCAAGAGTAAAAATGTAAGACGTTCCGACGCTCTCAGCCCGAATAACGCGAGCAATGCGAATGGGTATGAGTTCATAGGGGATTGGATCACTGCTGCCGGCTACAAAACACACCAAGGCGTACTCGTCGGCGAGTTGCTCGCGGGGGACTCTGCTACGAACATCGCCAGCAAGCCACTTACCGTCGTAGCGGAACTGCATCTGGCCGCCACGTGGAAGCGCCAGCATGCGGATAATATCATCAGCATAGCGGGCTCGGGCCGACGAAGACAGGAACACGATCATAGAGCCCGCCTTTTGGCCTGACTAACGCACGAAATTGGGCTGGCCCGGCTTCGTTTCCCAAATAAGGTGGATCCAACCCTTAGGAATGTAGTGGGATAAGCCGTTACTGTCGAAGATGCGATGGCCGCCGCTGTCGCTGACGTTGAGCCTCTGCGGACTATCGATCCGGACCTTTGCACCCGATTCAAAATGGTATTCCCGCCACGCTTCGCTGGAGATATCGCTGAAAACGAGATCGCTTTCGTTCTTGAATTCCGACGCTGTCGCAGAGGCCATGATGAGGTTCCCTGTCTCTATTCCAAATTTCATACAGTGATTTGGCTTCACGCGCAGCTTCATTCTCAGGCGCGCCTGAAGCTGTGCTTTCGGCGCCGCTAACGCCGTTTGACCAAGCGCACGCCAGCACCACCGCCGTTCTCCGGAATAAATTCTATACCGGCAGCTTCGAGTGCATCACGAATGGCACCGAGGTTGTTGCGATGTGGGACGCGCAAGCCTCGTTCGAAATCCACAACCGTAGCGCGCGAAACACTTGCAGCTTCCGCCAGTTCGGCTTGGCTCCAGCCGAGCATCGCTCTGGCGCCTCTGCATTGCTCCACCGAAATTTGGCTCATTAGCTAAAATCAGTCTTTTTGTTTGACTATGGGTCGAATGTCAGCTTAAATGTCCAACGTTAGACAATTTGCGACCTAGTTGATGGGCGGATAGTGCAGCATGCGCCCACCCTAGCCACGACCAAGTTTAAGCGAGCTCGAATCCATGGGTGATTCGACAATACCATGACTTTGTCTCTCGTCACCCGCAGGAGGGCACTTGTGGCAATTGCAATTGCGAGAACCTGGCTTTCAGCCAACGGGGCATTCAAGCATGAGGATCTAAGAGCCGTACACCCTCACCCTTTTGACCAGCGGACAGAAATTCGACACCTGCTTTTGTGAGAGCCGCCTCAATGGCCTGCAAAGTGCTGATACGGGAATCTACCTTGCCGTTTTCCAACCGGGTCAGCGCATTCAGCGACACAATTGCCTTGTCAGCAAGCTCCTGCTGCGACCAACCAAGCAAAGCCCGTGCGGCTCGAATCTGTCGTGGACTGACCATGAGTCCACAATCGGCAGGCAGATTTTCTTCGCCACCTATAGGGTCATTTTGCACCCTATAAGGTATATTAAATGGCGAATCGACCTGCAGATGACATCGGCGCGAAGGGCCCTGAGCGTACGCGAGAGACTCTCCATCCGGCTGACTAGTGGAGGTTCGAAAGGCCTTGTTGAAACCGCAACGCACCGTCCTCCTTCGGACGGGGCCGAAGCCAAAGATCGACAGTGACCCTCATCCCGCCGATCAGCATGTCGGCAGGCAGATTGCAATGGTTCGCGTCCAATCGGACGTCTCGCAAGCCCAGCTTGCCCGATCCATAGGCATCAGTTTCCAGCAACTTCAGAAATACGAGAACGCGAGGAACCGCGTGAGCGCGTCGATGCTCTACGAGATCGCCAACTCGCTCGACGTTCCTGTCGGCCGCTTCTTCGAAGGCCTGCCGGGAAACGATGAGACCCGCGTCGAGGCGCGGCCCCTGCCGGTCGATGAGCGCCTGGATTTCATCGCCAGCGCAGAGGGGCGGCGTCTGATCGAGGGGCTAGTGAATCTTCCGCCGCGTGTGCGCGGTCGCGTCTCGTCCCTGATCGCAGCGTTAGGAGAAGAACTGACCCTCCTAGACACAAAGGCGGATAGCGAGACGGCCGGCGAATCCCCGCCGGCCGAATGCAAGACCGTCTGACGGCCGGTGGGGCCGTCAGCGTCAGCCGAATTTTCGTGCAGCGGGCAGGGCGATGCGGCCGCAAGTCGAGGACACTTCGATTTCGACGCCGAACGCCCGCGATCGGGTGGCAAATCCCTCGAGGATGTCTCGCGCCGCACTTCCTGTCGCGCCGACGGGAACCACTCCGCCTGTTGCTGATCGAAGAGACGGAGGGTCCGCGACGATCACGACGGGCAGGAGGTCTATTTTTGCGAGGTGTCCGCCCGCATCATAGCGGCACGCGGCGACGATGCTTTGCCAGACTTCCGGAGGATCCCATTCGTTTTCGTCTGGGTGGACGTGGAAGAGGAAGTTTCCGAGGCCATAGAAGATCGGCGAGCCGTTGTAGATCTCCACGGCCTGCAGCACCGGCGCGCCGTGGCTGACGAACAGGCTCGCGCCGGCGTCGATGCACATCCTGGCAAAGGCTTGCACCCAGCGCGGCACATCCTGCCAACCTGGTTCCCAATGATGGTGGTGCAGATAGGCAATGACGAAATCACCTTGAGCCGCGGCGTGCCGGATGGCGGCCAGATGGACACTCGCACTCCGCTGATCGACTTCGATGAGGCGGCCAAAATCGGCGGCCTGCGCGAATACGGTGCCGTAGAAATTGATCTCCTTGCCGGCCATCACCTCTACCGGGTCCTCCGGTTGCGCATAGTTCGCCAGTTCAAAGGGGGAGCTTTGCAAATGAGTGCCCAGCCTTGCCAATCTGCGGAAATGGCCGTCCGGCACCCCCATCTTGCGAACGGTGTTCAGATGATTGACGCCGGGCCGAGCCGGCCGGAAGGCGGTGCGGTCCTCGGCATACATGTTGGTCGGGCCGGGGCCTGCATCCATCGCAAGAAGCGCGACCTCGCGCGCGCCCAGCCGGTGGCGGCCCGGTTTCCTCGCTTCCGTCTCGTCGGCCCCGATGCCGGCATGGAGGAAACCCCGCGCTTCCACCTCCTCCAGCGTCGAAAGGATGCCGCCAGCTCCGAGATCGAAGGCGTGGTTGTTCGCGAGCGCAAGCGCGTTGAAACCGATGGCCTGCAGTGCGTCGAGCACTTCAGCACTGGAATATCCAAAGTATTTGCCCTTGGTCGGCCACCCGCCGTGCTTGCCCAGGATCGTCGACTCGAAGTTGGTGAAGACGACGTCGCCTTGGCGCAGGAAGTCCGTAACCGCGATGAAGCGTTCGTCTTTGACGTCACGGATGTCGTGCTTGATCAGGGATTGGCCGGTAACGACCGCGCAGAACTGGTCTTTCATGGAGCTCGCCTTGAAGGAGGGGAGGGCGCCGGCGTTCACGCTGGTGCCACGTCAATGTCGAAGTCGGTTGCCGCCTATTGCGAGATGGCCGGCGAGATATCGCTCTTGAACCATTTCAGGCTCAGCGCCTTGATCGTCCCATCCTTGGTAGCCGCGTCGATGGCCGCGTTGAACTTGGCGAGCAACTCGGTATCATCCATGCGCATGCCGGCGCCGACGCCCGGCCCCCAGAGCCCGCCCTTCAGTTCCGGCCCGAAAAACACCACGTCCGAGCCGGAAGGCGTCTCCAGAAAATCCCGCCAGGTGAAATAGTCGGCGAGGCCGCCGTCGATGCGACCCGCGGCAAGATCGAGCTTCAGATTGTCCAGGCTGTCATAACTGCGAATGGTCACGACATCGCCCAGGATTTCCATCACGACGGCTTCCGAATTCGACGAGCGCAGGGCCCCGATCGCCTTGCCGGCGAGTGTCGATCTGAGGCGTTCAATGGTTGCCTTTTCCTTGTCGCCGATGGTCGAAAGGTTGACCTTTTCCTTGGTGTCGCCGGCGTCGAGACCCAGGTCCTTGCGCACGACGAACTGGTTGAAGCCGGTGGCATAAGGGATCGAGAACGCGATCGACTGCTTGCGTTTTTCCGTGATCGCCATCCCGGACATGATGACGTCGAACTTGCCGACAAGCAGCGCCGGGATGATCCCGTCCCAATCCTGCGGAACGAAGGTACATTTGATCTCGATGCGACGGCACAGCTCCTGCCCAACATCGATATCGTAGCCGTAGAGTTGACCGTTCGCGTCGGTGCTGTCCCAGGGCGGCGAGGCACCTTCAGTGGCAATCGATATGACGCGCCCGCTTTCGGCGCCGGCGGGGAATGCCGACATCAGGGAGGCGATAGAAACAGCAATAGCCAGGGGTATGCGCATGATGCACCTCTTCGTTGGTTTGGATGGAAAGGAGAGCCCAGAACCTGCGCGTCAGGGCAGGGGCGTCGTGATCTCTGGGTCAGGTAGGGCGGAGCGCACTCGCGCCTTTCGTCGACGCACCGGATGGCCGTCGGTCGAAAGCCATCGCTCCAGCAACTGGATCGCTTTCACCGCGATCGAGGTGAGCGATAGGTAGATCGCTCCGGCGACGATGAAGATCTCGTACGGCGCGAACGTGGTCGACACCATCTGTCTCGCCATGCCGGTGATCTCGAGCAGCGTCACGGTGCTCGCGAGCGAAGAGCCCTTGATCATCCCGACGATCTCGTTGCCGTAGGCCGGGAGCGATATCCTGAAAGCGATCGGGAAGGTGACCAGGCGAGCGATCTGGAAGCGTTTCAAGCCGAGAGACGTGGCCGCCTCGGTGACACCCTTAGGCACGGACAGGAGACCGCGGCACAGGATCTCGGTGGTGTGTGCCGCGCTGTTCAGCGAAAATGTCAGAAGGGCGCACCAGAAGGGGTCGCGCAGGATCACCCAGAAGATGCTGGCCCGCACCGCCTCGATCTGAGCGAGGCCGTAATAGAGCAGGAAGAGCTGAACGAGCATCGGCGTCCCGCGGATCACATAGGTGTATGCGAGTACCGCGAGCGAGAGGCCAGGACGTCCAAACGCGCGCATGAAGGCCAGCGGCACGGACAGAAGAAATCCGGCCGTCAGCGACAAGACCGTCAGGGTCAATGTGAGACCAACGCCCGAAGGCAGGACCAATATTGCGTCAAACATCAAGCCGAGGTTCATGGGTCGCTCCCTCCTACCGGCCGAGTGCCGGATAGCGCCGCTCAGCCAGCCGGATCGACAGCAGCGTGACGGTGGTCAGCGAGAGATAGAGAACGGAGGCCGAAAGGTAGAAAGTTAAGGGTGCGCGCAAGGACCCGGCCCCCACATACGCAACGCGCATGATGTCGGTCAGGCCGACGATCGAAACCAGCGCGGTATCCTTGAAAAGCGAAATCCAGAGATTGCCATAGGCAGGCAGCGCAAGCCGCAGCATCTGCGGTCCGATGACGAACATCCAGCGCTGCCAGGCGTTCAGCCCAAGCGACTTTGCCGCTTCGGTTTGACCCGCTGGCACCGCCGCAATCGCGCCGCGAAACACTTCTGTCGCATAACCGCTGAAGACGACCGAGAGCGCGATAACGCCTGCGGTGAATGCGTTCACCTCGACATACCGGCCGGCGATCTTGCTGGCGAGCGTGGTTCCGCCGAAGTAGATGAGCAGGATAACGAGAAGTTCTGGTACACCACGGACGACTGTGGTGTAGGCGGTCACGACCGCGTTGAGGCGCGGTTTTGCCGTACCCTTCGAAATCGCCAAAAACAACCCAAATGCCGTACCAAGGCAGCCGCTGACAAGGGCCAGGCTGATGGTCACGCTGAGTGCGACAACAAACTGAGTAGTAAAACCACCCATGGGGCGCTTTCCTCGACTCGCAATTACCGAAGGATACGCCGGCCTTTGTCACTCAGACCAAGCCGTATAACCCAAGGTTGTGAATTGTTATATTTGTAATTTGGAGTTAATTTGACATATTCGCTAATTCTAGCGCATGAAATTACACACTCAATCTATAATTTTTATTATTTTATCTATAACGCGCCGTTATATACTGAGGTGGTTCGGTGCTCCTCAGGATGGCGATTTCTGCTTCCCGGGTGGTTATCAGGGAAAGGCGCGCAGGGAATGGAGTTGCTGCAGAGCGACCTGAAGCTCCGTCAGTTGAAGGTCTTCCGAGAAGTGTTGCGGGCCGGTTCGACACGGCGAGCAGCGGTTGCGCTCGGGATAAGCCAGCCGGCCGTCAGTCAACATGTGAAGCAACTCGAGACCACGCTCGGCATCACACTCTTCAAGAGATCAGCCAACCGCATCGTTCCCTTGCAGGAAGCCTGGGAACTCCTGCGAAACGTGGAACTTGCCCTGACGTCCCTGGATCGGCTTGAAGCGTCGATCTTCGCTATAAAGAACGAGGAAAAGCAACGGATTGGGATTGCCGCGCCTTCTGTTTTCGGTTTCGTGACCTTGCCCAAGGTTGTGGCGATCATCCACTCAAAGACCGCTTCGAATGTCCGCTCGATTTCTGGAAGCTACGAGCAGATCGGCGAGCACATCCTGGCCGGGCGGGCGGATCTCGGAATCTCAAGATTGCCCCTGGATCCACGCCTGTTTGAGTGGGCGCCGCTTGGGTCGGCACGAAACGTATGCATCTTTCATCCCGACCATCGCTTTTCAAAACAGACCTGTATCGAGGCTCACGACCTGGCAGGCGAAACGATCGTCGATATCGATCCCCAGTTCGCCGCCCACCAAATGAACTTCAATGCGTTGCGCTTCGCCGGCGTCGAGCCAGACATACTGGTGGAATTCGACTGCAACGGTCACGAAGCCGGATACGTTTCGGCTGGCCTAGGCATTTCGATAACCAACGAGATCATCGCGCGTGAGTACGCTGCGTTTCACTTGGGAATAAGGCCAGTGGAGCCGTCCGCGCTCTACCACTACGTTGCGATTTGGCAGAAGGGCCGGACCTTTTCCAGCGCATTGAATGTCTCGCTCGAGGCGATCATCGCCGCGTTTTCCACGGAGCCGCCTGCGGTTTCCTTAGGAAGCGCCAATTTATTGGCGGTCGGCTAGGCTGCCCTCGCAGTTCGGATCGTGTGCAGGGTTTCCGGCTGAGATGTGTATATCAACGCAACATCTTCCAATCCTTGCGACCCGTGACAACATCGCTCAATCCATCCTGGATTCGTCGTTGTCCTCCCAGCAACGGCGGATGTCTGGCAAAGTGGTATTAGCCGATTGCTTGCCGCAACTCCGTATGTGGCGGTGTCTGTTGAAGCCTCGCCGCGATCACATGAAGTTGCTCCGGCCTCAAGTGGGTATAGCGGCGGAGCATCTTCCAATCCTTGTGCCCGGTGACCATGGCGACCTGCTCGATGGTGAAGCCAGCTTCAAACAGGCGGCTTGTGCCTTCGTGACGCAGGTCGTGGAAGTGCAGGTCCTCGACCTTAAGTTCATGACAGGCACGTCGGAAGGCGGTTCCGGCCGACTTCCCATTGTAGGGGAAGATGCGTCCCTTTCCCTCAGTGGAGAAACGCTGCTCTTCGAGGATCGCGCGGGCGTCGTAACCACTCACATCGAGGAGCGGGATACGCATGTGATTGCCCTTTTTGTGGCGTGGGTCCTTGCGATCTCGTATCAGCAGGGTGTTGTTGCGGTCGTTCAGGTCCTCCCACGTGGCGTTGCAGATTTCCCCGAGCCGCATGGCGGTGGCGATCGCAAAGCGGATGATCTTGTCGACGGGGATAATCTGGAAGTTGTTTTCTCTGAAGTACCGGATCAGGGCCTCAATCTCGCCAAGTGTCGGCCGCCGATCGCGTTCGTTGCCCTTGCCAACAAGACCCAAGCGGGCGAGGGCGACACGACCAAGTTCCACCGGCTCCGCTGAATAAGGCAGTCCATGCACAGCCGCGCCGTGCACCAGCAATGTCCGGATGTATCCGATGTCTATTCCAACGGTGACAGGTCCGGCGCCTTCCTCGGCTCGTTCCTTGCCGAACTTTATGACCTGTTCGCGACTGAGATCCGCGATGTTGAGCCTTCCGAGCCTGGCTCGTAGCAGGTCCAGGCTGAATGCCTTCGAACGCCCGATCAACTTGCCAACTTCCGTCATATCGGCGATATGCAGGTCGATCAGGTCGGAGACCGTTTTGATCCCGTCCTTGTGCTTGGGAGCAGGCTTCTGACCCAGGTCGATTTCTCGCTCAATTCGGCGCGCCCACATCTCGGCGTCCTTGCGGAGCGAGAAGCTGGTGCTGAGGTAGTGGCCCTTGCAGCGAACCTGCACACGCCACTTGCCGGAAGCCAACTTGTTGATGGATGCCATGGGTGGTCTCTTTTTCGTGCACGCTGTGTGCACAGGGAGGGGTACAAAATGCGAAAACTGACGGATATCGTGTCGTACAAACGGCGAACGTGTGCACGTTTTAAGGCCCTGAAAATACGAGAAAAAGCGTGATAAATCAAGCCCATAGGATTTCCGTTGCGCCTATGATGGATTGGACGGACCGGCATTGCCGGTTCTTCCACCGCCAGTTGACGAGCCATGCGCTGCTTTACACCGAGATGGTGGTGGCCGACGCGGTCATTCACGGCACGCGCGAGCGGCTGCTCGGCTTCGATGCGACGGAACATCCGGTCGCGCTGCAGCTCGGCGGCTCTGATCGTGAAAAGCTCGCCGAGGCTGCCCGCATCGGCGAGGCTTTTGGCTATGACGAGATCAACCTCAATGTCGGCTGTCCGTCGGACCGCGTTCAGTCGGGCACGTTCGGCGCCTGCCTGATGAAGGTGCCGGACCTCGTCGCCGGCTGCGTTGCGGCGATGAAAGCGGCGGTGAAGATCCCCGTGACGGTCAAATGCCGCATAGGCGTCGACGAGCAGGACCCGGAACCAGCCCTCGATGCGCTGGCGGATGGGGTTTTCGATGCCGGCGCCGACGCGTTGTGGGTGCATGCACGCAAGGCGTGGCTGGAAGGGCTGAGTCCCAAGGAAAACCGAGACATCCCGCCGCTCGATTACAGCAGAGTCTATCGACTGAAGGCAAAAAAGAACAACAAATTCATAGGCATAAATGGTGGAATTCAGTCGATTGAAGAGGCCCGGGCGCATCTCGGTCACGTCGACGGCGCCATGCTTGGCCGCGCCGCCTACCACACGCCCGGCATTCTGGCCGGCGTCGATGCCGCTTTCTACGGCGTTCAGTCCGAGCCGTTCGATTTTGCCGCGCTGATCGATACGATGGCGCACTATGCGGCACGCCATATCGAGCAGGGTGGCCGGCTTGGCCATGTCACTCGCCATATGGTCGGACTGTTCCATGGCCTGCCCGGCGCGCGCCGCTACCGGCAGATCCTCTCCACCGACGCGACAAAACCCGGCGCCGGCCCCGACGTTCTGAAGACGGCTTTCGCGGCCGTCGAGTTCGGTGGAGCAGCAGCCGAAGCGGCTTGAGCTTCGGGGATCAATCCCTGAGGATCATGCGGTCGCCGCGCACGTCAAAACCCGACAATGAACCGATGAAGTTCATGCCGAGCAGGCTCTGGCTGAGCATGCCGGGTGCGGCGATCATCACCGACATATCCTTGCGCGTGATGCCGCCGATCGCAATCTGATCGGTTTTCACGGCCGCGGCGCGCGCCATGCCGTTGGCGGTCGAAACCGGTATGGTGTAGTTGAGCGCCGCCGGATTGAAACCGGCGGCCTGCGCATCCTGCGACGTCAGCACGGTGCTGGTTGCACCCGTATCCACCACGGCCCGGACCGGGTTGCCATTGATCAGGATGCGCGCTTCGAAATGGCCGTTGTCGGCCTTGTCGAGCGTCACCGTGGCGTGGCCGTCCTCGACGCCAAGTGCAAGCGGGCTGCCGGGAACAAGGCCCGCGGTCACCCGGCTGGCGACATCCTGCAACTCATAGCGATACTGGTAGCCAGCGATCAGCGCGAGTGCGATCGCCGCCCAGGCGCCGAGGTTGCGGGCCATGGCGCCCAGGGGCCGGCCCGAGCGAAGCAGGCCGGCGCCGACAAGGGCGCCAAAGGCGCCGAGCCAGATCAGTCGGCTGAAATCGTTGTTCTCCACGCCGAGCGTGCTGCCGGCGGAATCGTTGAGCATGAGCAGGACTGCTCCCACCCCGATCGCGGCCATCAATATCCAGAACAACCGGCTCATCCGCACCTCACGATAGCGCGTCGCGTTCGCGCGCCATGCGGGTGCGGCGCGTTTCCCGGCGCGGCCGGCGCTCGACCGTTTCCAGCCGGGCCGGCAATTGCGCCATGACGCTGCGGCGCGTTTCCGTCGTCATCCCGATCCAGGTGCCGATCTCCTCGCGCGTGCGGCCGCAGCCGAAACAGAAGCCGGTTTTCATGTCGATCGAACAGACCAGGATGCACGGGGATTCGATGGCCGTCATGACTTTCTCTTGGGCTTCCATCCGGAATCCCTTGTTCCACCTCCACATGGTGCAACGGCAAAGCCAATGCAAGCCCTCGCGATTGCGCCCTTCGGGGCCGGCTTTGCGTCAAATGCAGGCCCATCATCCCAGAGGTTGTGCCAACCTCGCAAGGCGGCTATGCCGCTCACCAACTCCAGGGAATGATCGACAACAAGATGACCAGCGCACTGCCCTTCGA
Source organism: Mesorhizobium sp. M0618 (assembly GCF_040320765.1). NCBI lineage: Bacteria > Pseudomonadati > Pseudomonadota > Alphaproteobacteria > Hyphomicrobiales > Phyllobacteriaceae > Mesorhizobium > Mesorhizobium sp. M0618. The sequence goes on from NZ_JAMYQH010000019.1 coordinate 77,738, forward strand.
CGATTTTCGCAACCTGTTGGCCAATCTGCCGGCGGCCGACACGGCAGCCGAGACCCGCGTGCGCATGCTGTTTGCCAAGGCCGACAAACCAGGCAATTCGCTTGGCCGTATCGAGGACATCGCCGCCTGGCTGGCAGCCTGGAGCGGGCGGGCCCCGCCCGCGGTGACAAGACCGCTGATGGCGGTCTTTGCCGGCAATCACGGCGTCACGCGCCACGGCATTTCGCCACGGCCGGTGGCGGCGACCGCCAATGCGGTCGAGCTTTGCGCCGCCGGAGGTGCCGCGATCAACCAGATCTGCATCGCCAACGACCTCGGACTGAAGGTCTTCGATCTCGCCCTGCACATCCCGACCGCCGACATCACCGAGGATGCCGCGCTCGACGAGCGCGGCTGTGCCGCCACCATGGCCTTCGGCATGGAAGCGATCGCCGGCGGGACCGATCTTTTGTGCCTGGGCGATCTCGGCGTCGGCAACTCCACCGTCGCTGCCGCCCTGTTTACGGCGCTGTTCGGGGGCAGGGGCTTCGACTGGGTCGGCGCGGGGTCGGGCGCCGATGCGGCGATGCAGGCACGCAAGGCCGACGTGGTCGATGCGGCGCTGGCTTTTCATAGCGGCCATCTCGGCGACCCGCTCGAGGCGCTGCGCCGGGTCGGCGGCCGTGAATTCGCGGCGATCGCCGGCGCCATCCTTGCCGCGCGCATGCAGAAGATCCCGCTGCTGCTCGACGGATTGGCCGCCACGGCAGCCGCAGCGGTACTGCATGGCGTCAATCCCGCCGCGCTCGATCATTGCCTTCTGGCCAGCCTGTCGCCAGAGACCGCGCATGCACGCGCCGCCCAAAGGCTCGGCCTGCGCCCGTTGCTTGATCTGGGCATCAGCCATGGCGAAGGGGCAGGGGCCGCCCTTGCCGCGGGTCTGGTCAAGGCCGCCGCGCTGACCAGTTCGGGCATGGCAGCTGCGGTACGCGGCTAGAGTCTTGCCGGATTACCGTCGTCGAGCCGCCACCGCCGCCGTCGGCAGCGCGGGCAGTTCCTCCATCACCCGGCTCAGCGGGAAGATGGCGATCGCCTCGGTGCCTTCGCGCAGCTTGGAATGAAGCTCGAACTCGCCGCCATGCATGGCGAGCAGCCCTTGCACGATCGGCAGGCCAAGCCCGGTGCCTTGCTCGGCGCTCTTGATCGCGATCGAGCCCTGGCCGAAGGCGGAAAGCACGATCGGGATCTCGTCTTCCGGTATGCCCGGACCGTTGTCCTTGATCGAAATGTATTGTCCGCCGCCCGCCGTCCAACCAACGCGGACACGGATTTCACCGCCGGTAGCGGTGAATTTTATCGCATTCGACAGAAGGTTGAGCGTGATCTGTCGCACCGCACGCTCATCAGCGAAAAGGCGCGGCAGTTCGTGCTCGAAATCCTGGACGACCCGGATATCCTTGTTGCGCGCCCTCAACTCCATCATGTGACAGCAGTCCTCGACGATACCAAGCAGCATCACCGGCTCTTCGTTGAGCTGGTAGCGGCCGGCCTCGATGCGCGAGAGGTCGAGGATCTCGTTGATCAGGTCGAGCAGATGCTGGCCGGATTCGTGCACGTCATGGGCGTAGTCGCGATAGGTGGGATTGCTCATCGGCCCCAGCACCTCGTTCGACATCACCTCGGAAAAACCGAGAATGGCGTTGAGCGGTGTGCGCAATTCGTGGCTCATCGAAGCGAGGAACCGCGATTTCGCCAGATTGGCGTCTTCGGCCCGCCGCCGCGCCTCGTCCGACATCGATTTCGCCGTCTCCAGTTCGGCGATCAGCGCATCCTTTTCGGAGCGGAACGACAACATCATCAGGGACGAGTGGTTGAGATGCCGGGCCACATAGGCGAAGAACGGCAGCGACATGACCAGCAGCGCGGCCATGATCGCCTCGACCGGCATCCATAGCTTGGCGCCGGCATAAGCGTAGAGCGCCACGGGAACGGCAAAGGTGGCCAACAGCGCCCCGCGCAGAGACGAGGTCATCACCGCGGTCGCCGCCATGGCGAACAACAGCACCACGGCCTTGACGATGTGGAACGGATCGACCTCGCAGACGCTGCAGCCAAGCCACACAAACCATGCCCAGCCGAGACCGCAAAGGAAATGGCCGATCAGGAATTCCCGTCGTGCTTGCGAAGGGTTGAGGTCGGAAGCTTCCGTGCGCTCGATGCGCCGCGCCATGAAGGCAACGATGGTGTAGCAGGTCAGGGCGAACAGCGCCCAGAGCCCGATCTCGTTGCCGATTCCGGCCAGCCGGCCGGCCGCCGCGATCGACAGGACAAGAAGCGGGATGGCGATGGCGCCGCTGGTCATCGCGCGGGCATGCAGCTTCAACAGTTCGCGATCGAAATCGGGATTGCCGGCCTGCTGCGAAAGACGGTCACGCGTCTTGCGCACCGCGCGCGCCACATCGCTGTTGCGATGAGGTTTCCTGCGGTCCACAATGAACTTGTCCGCTGTGTTCGAGCGTTGCAAGGGCATCAAAACTTCAATTTATGCGAGCAGCGGTTTCCAAGTGTTAAGCTACGTTCGAATGATTAACCAACCGTTTGCCATATGAGCCGCCCGTGGTCGCCAAGACCGCGCCGGCGATACGTTGCGCGCCCCAGAAGCCTGTGGCGCCGGCTGGTGGATTACGGGCTTGCCGTCATCATCCTCGGACTGCTGATCCTGCTGGCGGCCCGCCTCGACCGGGTCGAGACACGCAAAACGCAAGGCGTGGCAATCATCAACGACGGCGATTCGATCACGCTTGGCACCGAGCGTATCCGCATGCGCGGCATCGATGCTCCAGAATATACGCAGACCTGCCGCAAGAACGGCGCGGACTATTCCTGCGGCACGCTTGCGCGTCAGTCGCTCGTTCGCCTGATCGCCGGCAAGCCCGTCTCTTGTACCGGCTGGCAGCGTGATCGTTATGGCCGGCTGCTCGGCGACTGCACCGCCGGCGGCAAGAATCTCAACCGCGCGCAGGTCGAGGCCGGCTGGGCGGTTGCCTATGGCGACTTCGAGAGCGAGGAGGCCGTCGCCCGGGCGGGAAAGGCCGGCATCTGGGCGGGAACGTTCGATCAGCCGCAGAACTGGCGAGACAGCCATCACGGGGAAGTCGTCGAGAAGAAGCACGGCACACTGGCCTCGATCGGCGATGCCGTGCGCGAGATTTTTCGCTTCTGGTGATACGCGTCCTGGAACTGGAACCGAGAACGAACAGGAGGATGGAATGAAACTCTTCGACGGGGGCCGGGCGCCCAATCCACGGCGGGTCCGCGTTTTCCTGGCCGAGAAAGGCATCGAGGTTCCGCAGGTGCCCATCGACATGGGGGCGCTCGAACACAGGCAACAGGCGGTCAGCTCGCGCAATCCCTTGCAACGCCTGCCGGTGCTGGAACTCGACGACGGCACCGTCATCACGGAATCCGTCGCCATCTGCCGTTATTTCGAGGAACTGCATCCCGAACCGGCCCTGTTCGGGCGCGGCGCACTCGGCAAGGCGCAGGTCGAGATGTGGCAGCGACGGATGGAATTCAATTTGCTCAGTTGCGTCACGCAGGCTTTCCGGCACATCCATCCGGCCATGAAGGAATGGGAAATCCCGCAGGTCCCCGAATGGGGTGAGGCCAATAAGCCGAAGGCCGTGGCGTTCCTCAGGCTTCTGGACGGCGAACTGGGCAGCCGGGAGTTCATCGCCGGTGACAGCTATTCGATCGCCGACATCACCGGCCTGATCGCCGTCGACTTCATGAAGCCGGCACGCATCAAGGTGCCGGATGACTGCGCGAATGTGTTGCGCTGGCATCAGGCCGTCTCCAGCCGGCCGAGCGCATCAGCCTGAGAATGACTGTTGAACTCGAAAACCTCGTCGCCAGGGTCCGCGCCTGCCGTATCTGCGTGGAAAATCCGGCCGGCAAGCCGTTGCCGCATGAGCCACGACCAGTACTGCGCCCTTCGTCCAGCGCCCGTATCCTGATCGCCAGCCAGGCGCCCGGCACCAAGGTACATCTGTCTGGCATGCCGTTCACCGACGCCTCCGGCGACCGCCTGCGCAGTTGGCTTGGCGTGACGAGCGACGAATTCTACGACATCGAAAAATTCGCCATCGTCCCGATGGGCTTCTGCTTTCCCGGCCAGGATGCCAAGGGGGGAGATCTGCCGCCGAGGCGCGAATGCGCGGCGGCCTGGCGCGCGCCTTTGATGGCCTCGATGCCACGGATCGATCTGGTGCTGACGATCGGCATCTATGCGCAGTCCTGGCACATGGGTGCGGCGCGCCGGCCCTCCCTGACCGAAACGGTCATGGATTGGCGCTCCATCTGGGAGAATTCCGTCGGTCCGAAAGTGCTGCCGCTGCCGCATCCCTCGTGGCGCAACACCGGCTGGCTGAAGAAGAATCCATGGTTTGAAATGGATTTGCTGCCTTTTCTGCGTTCGGAAATCCGATATCGCCTCGGCTGACCTTACAGCAAGAAATCACTCGCTTTTCCGTCAATTGGCAGAATTTCTTTCTTGTGAAAGGTCGGAATAAGGGGGAGTATAGCCAATCTATTCCCCTGGGGAGCAAAATATGGACCGCCTCGATAGAAAAATTCTCCGTCTTTTGCAGGAGGACGCGACACTCGCGGTCGCCGACGTCGCCAAGAAAGTCGGGCTGTCGACAACACCTTGCTGGCGGCGCATCCAGAAGCTCGAGGAGGAAGGCGTCATCAAGCGGCGCGTTGCCATTCTCGACCATGAAAAGGTCAATGTGCGCGTCACCGTCTTCGTGTCGATCCGCACCAATTCGCACAGCCATGAATGGCTGCGGCGTTTCTCGGAAGTCATCCAGGAGTTTCCCGAGGTGGTCGAGTTCTACCGCATGAGCGGTGACGTCGATTATCTGCTGCGGGTCGTGGTTCCAGACATCGCCGCCTATGACGCCTTCTACAAGCGGCTGATCGCCAAGATCGAAATCCGTGACGTGTCGTCGTCCTTCGCCATGGAGCAGATCAAGTACACGACCGAAATCCCGCTCGACTACATGGTGCTGGACAAGGAATCGGGTGCCAACGCCGCCTGAGCTGCAGCAGGTTGTCCTGCTTAGTTCTTCTTTTTGTTGAGGAAACTCCAGGGCGAATTGACCGGCAGGGTGACGGTGTCCGGTACGCTGCCGACGGCGACCACGTCTGCCTTGCGGACGCTGTAGCCAGACTGGATGACGCTGACGCCGTCGAGGATGAACAGCTGGCTCTTCTCCATGTCCGGCTTCAGCGCGCCGGTGACCGCGACCGGCTGATAGGCCTCGGACATTTTGTAGGGACGTGCCGGCGTGACCAGCACGATCTGGTTGGGGGGCGGCGTTGGCATGTGGCTGCACGCACCCGTCCACGGCACCAGCAGGAACTGATAGACAAGATCGCCGTCGCGATCGACCGGCAATGCGTAGCCGGCTAGCTGAATGCTTTTGTCCTGCAGGTTGAGGGACAGCGTCTCGCCATGGTCGGGCAATTTTGCCGCGATCATCGGCAGCCCGACGTTTTCGGCGGCGGATTGCGTAGCCGGACGCAGATCCTTCCAGAATATGTGCGCGGTCTCGGCCGAGGCATCGGTGACCGCGGACACAAACAATACCGCTGCGAAGGCCAGGATTGATTTGGGAGGATTGCTCATTGGCCGCGTCCCTTTGAAGCTCAAGTAAAGACGCCGCTGTCAACGACGTCAACGCTCCCGCCGCATCACATGTCGGCAGCCGCATCACATGTCGGCAGCCACTTCACATGTCGGCGAGATCCAGACATGCCGGAAAGCGGATTTCCGCGCCGTCAGCCTTTCTGGCGACGATCCGCGCGAGCGTCTTGGCATTGGACAGCTCCCTTACGGCGTCCTTGCCGATCCAGCGCGCCGTCTTGTCTGCCGACTGCGCCAATCGTTCGGCGACAGCCAGGGCAGCGCCGTGCATGTCCATTGATCGTTTGCCGATCGACCGAAGCGCCCAGTTCACGGCTTTCTTCACGAAATTGCGGCTGTCGTTGGCATGCGTTTCGATGATCGGCAGGAAGGCGAGGAAGGTCGTCTCCGGCTCCTTCTTCCGGTGGACGACAGACCAGGCCATCATGGCAAAGGCCGTGCGCCGAACGAATTCCCGCTCGTCCGCCGCGAACTCGGCGATCAGTTCTTTCCAGGCGTCCGTGTCGACAAAGAGGTCGGAGACGCCGTCGACGATGTCCCAGGAGTCGAAGCTGGCCGCCCATCGTCTTGCATCTTCAGCAGAAAACCGTTTCGGGTCAGCCGTGACGGAGGCGATGAACTGCGCCTCCATGATGCCGGTGTCCCATAGCTCGAAGGCGCGCTCGTGGTTGCGTCTGATCTTCCTGGCGATCTGCCGCTGCATGCCGTGCGAGATACCAAGCGCACGGTCGATCTTGATGCCGTAGCGCAACATGCCGAGGCGGTTCTCCTCCGACCCGATAGCGCGAAGATGGGCGACGACTTCCGCGGCTGTGGATTGAGGTGAGAGCTCTGCCACGGCGGAAACCTACTTCTCCAGGCGCGCCAGCAGCGAGGACGTGTCCCAGCGCTTGCCGCCCATCGCCTGCACATCCTTGTAGAACTGGTCGACAAGTGCTGTCACCGGCAGTCTGGCGCCATTGCGATCGGCCTCGGCCAGACAGATGCCGAGATCCTTGCGCATCCAGTCGACGGCGAAGCCGAAATCATATTTGCCGGCGTTCATCGTCTTATGGCGGTTCTCCATCTGCCAGGAGCCGGCGGCACCCTTGGAAATCACCTCGATCACCTTCTCGATGTCGAGTCCGGCCTTCTTGCCGAAATGGATTCCTTCGGCCAGGCCTTGGACGAGGCCGGCTATGGTGATCTGGTTGATCATCTTGGTGAGCTGGCCGGCACCGGCCGACCCCATCAAGCCGACCATGCGGGCAAAAGCGTCGATAACAGGCTTCGCTCTGTCGAAAGCGTTCTGCTCGCCGCCGACCATGACGGTCAGTACGCCATTCTCGGCGCCGGCCTGGCCGCCCGAGACAGGCGCATCGAGAAACGAAAACCCGCCGGCTTCCGCCGCCGCCGCCAGCTCGCGAGCGACCTCGGCCGAGGCCGTGGTGTTGTCGATGAAGACCGAACCCTTCTTCATCGATTTGAAGGCGCCTTCCGGACCGGTCGTCACCGAACGCAGATCGTCGTCATTGCCGACACAGGAGAAGACAAAATCCTTGCCCTCGGCGGCCTGTGCCGGCGTCGCCGCAAGGCTACCGCCATGCTGGCCAACCCATTGCTCGGCCTTGGCCTTGGTGCGGTTGTAGACGGTGACATCATGGCCACCCTTGTTCTTCAAGTGCCCGGCCATCGGATAGCCCATCACGCCAAGACCGAGAAATGCAACAGATGCCATGAGCTTGCCCTTCAGAAACGGAATTTGCTGCGAAAGCTCTAGGCTCTGCGCTCAATTCGTCAAGACGCGTAGGGCAGGATCGGCTGGTGCAGCTGAATTGAAATAGTCAGCGTTTCAGGTGAACGGTGATCCGGCGCTCGATCCATTCGACGCCATGGCGCAATATCTCGACCATCACCAGATAGACGAGCGCGACCCAGATATAGGCCTGGATGTCGAACGAGTTGGCGAAGGCGAGCTTTGCATTGCCCATCAGATCATAGACCGTGATGATGGCGACGATGGCGGACGCCTTGACCATCAGGATCAGTTCGTTGCCATAGGGCCGCAAGGCGACGATCAAGGCTTGCGGCAGGATGATCTTGCGCAAGGTCTGCAACTTGTGCAGACCAAGCGATGCCGCCCCTTCCCATTGCCCTCTTGGCACGCTCTCGATGGCGCCGCGCAGAATCTCGGCCTGATAGGCGGCGGTGTTGAGCGCAAAGGCAAAGACGCCGCAATTGAACGCGTCCTTGAAAAAGTCCCAGAGGCCGATCGACTGGAGCTCGACCCTGAACGAGCCCAATCCGTAATAGACGAGATAAGTCTGGACCAGCAGCGGCGTGCCGCGGAAGAAATAGACGTAGCAATAGGCGAGGCCGGACAGGATCCGGTTCTTGGACATGCGCCCGTAAGCGACGGGCACCGACAGGATCGCGCCGAGCACCATCGATATGGAAACCAGCGAGAGCGTTACCCCAAGCCCTCGCAAATAGGCTGGCGCATATTTGGCGAAGAACTCAGGGTTCCAGGCAAGGAAGAGATAGCTGACGATGCCAATGCCGAACAAAATCCACAGGCAGACCAGCGCATAACCGGCAATACGCCTGCGCGGCCAGCCGCGCGCCCGGGGCGGGGGCCGTTCGACGATGGTGGCCGTGGCGTTCATCGTTGCGCCTCCCGCCGGCCAAGCGAGCGCAGAATCGCGCTGGTGGCGAAGGACGACAGGACGGCCAGGGCAAGAAAGACCAGGGAGGCGACGCCGAAGAACAGGAAAGCGTGCTTGGTGACGCGGGCGGCAATGCTGGCATTGCGCAGCGTCTCGGCCAGGCCGACGACCGATACCAGGGACGTGTCCTTGAGCAGGCTGAGCCAGCAGTTTTCCAGTCCGGGGAACGCGATGCGCAGCAGTTGCGGCACGATCACCTTGCGCATGGTCAGCCAGTTCGAAAGACCGATGGCATAGCCACCCTCATACTGGCCTTTCGGAATGGCCCGGAAGGCCGACAGGAAAACCTCGCTGGCATAGGACGAGAAGATCAGCGCAAGCACGATCATACCGGCGACAAAGCTGTTGACGTCGATGGTGGTGTCCGGCCGGAAGTACCTGACGAGATGCTGCAGCAGGATCGGCATGCCGAAGAAGAACAGGAAAAGCGTCACCAGCTCCGGCAGGCCGCGAAAGACGGTGGTGTAAATGTTGGCGGCAAGGCGCAACGAGGGTTCTTCGGACTGCTTGGCGAGTGCAATGAAAAAGCCGATCGCCAGGCCGATGGGCAGCGTGGCAAGCGCAAGCGCAATGGTGATCAGTGCGCCATAGGCAATATCGTCAAGCCAGCCTTCGGGTCCCCAACTGAGAAGTGTCCATATGCTCTGGGCTGGCATCGACCGGTCTTATCTCCACGGCATTCCCAAGACGAATAGAAAGACGGCGGGGAAATTCCCCGCCGTCTTGACCGTATTTATCAGGACTCGGCGCCGTAGACGTCGAACTTGAAGTACTTGTCGTTGATTTCCTTGTATTTTCCATTGGCGCGGATGGCGTCGATGGCCGAATTGAGCTTGTTGACCAGGTCGGTCTCGCCCTTGCGCACGGCAATGCCGGCGCCCGGCCCGAAGATCTCGACCGGCTGCGGCGAAGGCTGGCCGAGAATCTTGCAGCAGGCGCCATCAGGCGAATCCAGAAACTGCTGCAGCACGACGATATCGTCCTGGATGGCGTCGAGACGACCATTGGCAAGATCGGCCTGCTCCTCGGGGCTGCTCGGATAACCCTTGACGGTGCTGTCGGTGTAGGTCTTCGAGGCATAGTTGAAATGCGTGGTGGTGGTGGCGACGCCGATGGTCTTGCCGGCGAGATCTTCCTTGGTCACGCCTTTCAACGTCGAGTCTTTCGGCACGGCGAGCGCCGACGGCGTGTTGTAGTATTTGTTCGAGAAGTCGACCTTTTCCTTGCGCTCGGGCGTGATCGACATCGAGGCGACGATGGCGTCAAACTTGCCGGCCTGGAGGGCTGGAATGATGCCGTCCCAATCCTGGGCGACGAAGGTGCACTTGACCTTCATCTCATCGCAAAGCGCCTTGGCGATGTCGATGTCGAAGCCGACGAGCTGGCCATCGGCGGTGAGGTTGTTGAATGGCGGGTAGGCGCCTTCGGTGCCGATCTTCAGGGTCTTTTCCTGGGCCTGAGCTACGCCGAGCGTCAGCAGCGCGGCCGAAGCGGCGAGCGCGATACGCAGTGCAATACGCATGATAGTCCTCTCTTTATGGTCCCGGCCGTCGTTCCGAACGGCTCTGTGGGGCGGTGCTTTTGACCGCCCGCTGGCGCGATACTCCCATTCTTTCCAAGAAAAAAGCAACTGCAAAACCACAAAAATGGGCAAGGCTATTCTGCCGTTGCGTCAGCGCTCAAGCAACGAGCCCAGTGGTGCGCTCGATGAAGTCGGCTATCGATTTTGCATCGTCGAGATCGAATACCGGCAGCAGCTCGCCTTCAATCGCAAAATCGGCGGCGACAGCGACGATGTTGGGATCCTCCGCCGAAAGCGGCGTACGGTCCTTCGCATCCAGCCGGCGGGTTTCGATCTTGTCATGGGCTTCGCGCTTGTAGCCCTCGACCAGCACAAGGTCGCAAGGGGCAAGCCGCGACAGGACAGTCTCCAATGTCGGCTCGTCCTCGCCGCGCAGCTCGTGCATCAGTGCCCAGCGAACGCCGGAGACGATCGCGACTTCGGTGGCGCCAGCCTGCCGGTGGCGGAAACTGTCGGCGCCCGGTTTGTCGATGTCGAAATCATGATGGGCGTGTTTCACCGTCGAGACTTTCCAGCCGCGCCGGACAAGTTCGGTGACCAGCCTTTCGGTCAAAGTCGTCTTGCCGGAATTCTTCCAGCCGGTGATGCCGAAGACGCGTCTGTTCATGGCTTGATGCTCTGCAACAGACGCTCGGCAGACACAAGATCGTCCGGATCGTTGATGTTGAAGAAAGGGTCGACCCCCGCCGATTGCAGAACAGGGAATTCCACCTCGACAAAACCGTGCCGGTCGATGAAAGCCGAAACCCGCCTGATATCCTCGTCGACCAGAAAGTGCCGCAAGGCATCGCGGCAGCCGAGCGGCCAGAGCGCGAAGGTCGGGTGCCGCTTGCCGGCCGAGCAGGCAACGGCAATCGAACCGGGACTTTGATCGGCGGCCGCTGCCAGACGCTCGACAAGGTTCAACGGCAGGAAAGGCGTGTCGCCGGCAGCACTGACGATCGCTTTGCAGCCCGGGTTGGCCGCGGCCCATTCGAGGCCGGTCAGGATTCCGGCGAGCGGCCCGGCAAAGCCGGGCACGCTGTCGGCAAGCACCGGCAGTCCAAAGCGCAGGAATCGTGCAGGATCGCCATTGGCGCTGAGCGCCAGCGATTCTATTTGCGGGGTGAAGCGCGACACGACCTGGTCAAGCAGGCAGCCATCGCCAAGCGGCAACAGGCTCTTGTCGCCGCCGCCCATCCGTCTCGACTGGCCACCGGCCAGGATGATCCCCGCAATGTCTCGCTTCATGCCACGAAGCCTGTACGCCAGCCGTCGGAAATCACAAGAACCTTCAATGATCTGGCTAGATTCCGTCCGGAACCATGCTCGGCCCCGTGCTTTCGGCGACGATCTTGCGCCGGCCGGCGACCCGCTCGCGGTAGAGCGCATAGAGGCCCGAGCCGATGATGATGGTGGCGCCGACGATCATCGGCGGATCGGGGATATCGGCGAAGATGAACAGGCCAAGCAGGATCGACCAGATCAGGGCCGTATAGCGGAACGGCGCGATGAAGGAGATGTCGCCCGCCCGCATCGCCATGATGATGAACTGGTAGCCGATCAGCACCAGCACCGCCGCCAGGGCCAGCAGGGCTGTGCTGTCCCCCGTCATCGGCGTCCAGCCGCCCATTGCCGGCAACAGCGCCGCACCGACGATGGTCATGGCAAGCGCGGTTGCCGTCGACACCAGCAATGTCGGAATGGCCTTGGGAATCTGCTTGGTGGCGAGATCGCGCACCGCACAACAGGCAACGCTGGCCAGCGCCGCCAGCGAGTAGATGCTGAACCCTTCGAAGCCAGGCCGCACGATGATCAGCACGCCGGCAAATCCGATGGCGATGGCCAGCCAGCGCCGCCAGCCGACAGCCTCGCCAAAGACGAGCGCGGCCCCCATCGTCACCGCCAGTGGCAGCGCCTGCAGCACCGCCGAAACATTGGCGATCGGCAAATGGGCGAGGGCGACGAGAAAACTCACCGTGGCACCGGCCTCGCTGATCACGCGCAGGGCCACCAGAGGCTGCAGCATCGAGCCCGGGCGGGCGAGCGCGCCGCGCTGCCAGGCGAGCAAGCCAACGAAAAGCGAAGCGAACGCCCCACGGATCAACATGACCTGCGCCATGTTCATCGATTGTGACGAGTATTTGGTGATGGCGTCGTTGAGGGTGAAGCCGGCCATCGCCACCATCATGAACAACGCGCCGCGAAGATTTGGAGACAGGGGCAAGACGACTACCGGTTGTACTTTGCAGCAAGCCTGTAACAGCCGGATAGGAAACAGCAACAGCAAAGGGCTGGGCCACAGCCTTGTTTGTGGCCCAGAAGATCACCTGCAATGGCGGCAGAACTTACTTCTTCGGCGTCAGCACCTCGGTGCCATTGCCTTCCTTGCCGGCGATGGTCCACAGACCATGCAGCGAGCCGTCATCCGTCATCTTGTAGACGACGAGGCCGATATCCTTGCCCATGACATAGCCGGCGGAGAAGGCGTCATCGTTGCGCATGCAGATGCCGTCGGAAGATGAGCCACCGGTTTCCCAATGGATCGCGCAGGTCGTCCCGCTGGTCAGCGTGATGGTGGCTTCGCCGCCATAGGCCGAACCGTCGAAGTTGGTGCCGGCGACCGTATAGGTGCCGCCGATCGACTGCGCCGCGGCGGGCGCGGCCGCGAGACCGAGCAAGGCCAGAGTAAGAATGAGTTTGCGCATGATGTATTCCCCCTGTGAGCGAAGAGCCGCTTCCAGAGAAAGGCTAGGCTGGAACAGACTGGCCGTAAATCCGGCTGCGGTTCGCGAACAAGACTTTTTCTGGGGTGTGGTCCGAAACGTTCATGGTCCCTTGAGACTGCCGGCAATGGCGCCGACCAGCGGGTCGTATTTCGACTTCAGGGCCGGAGGGTAATCGACCCATACCGTGCGGATGACGCCATCTCCACCAAACAGGCGCCGCTCGTAAAAGATCTTTCCTTCCTTCAAGCCCGACAGCACGGCCCAGTCCTTTCCGGCCCTGCTGTAGGTCACCTTGTAGCCCGGCTCGTTGCTCGCCTTCTCCGCCGCGACAAAGCCTTTCGGCGTATCGTCGTCGATGTTGAGGATGCCCGAGCAGATCAGGCTGGCACCATCGGCACTCAGCCATTGCTGCCCGTCGCCATTGTCGGGCTCGGGCTGGTGCTCGGTGAAGATTTCCTCGGGAAAGGTGCAGACGGTGCCGAAGCGCTCGTTCACATAGGTGAACGGCGCGGCAATTGCCGTGCTCGCCGCGATCGCAGCGAAAAACGTCCCGAATGAAAAGAACCGCCGCATGTCTTGCCCCGAAGTCGATGACCGCACGGCAATTCTTGCACAGATCGGCGGGAAGATCAGCCGCCGGTGACGCTCATATGGCGCGATACCGATGGGCGGCTGGTGCGGCGGTCGATGATGAAGTCATGGCCTTTCGGCTTGCGGCCGATCGCTTCGTCTATCGCTTCGGCGACCAGCTCGTTGCCTTCGGAGGCGCGCAAGGGCGCGCGCAGGTCAGCGGCATCTTCCTGGCCCAGGCACATATAGAGGGTGCCGGTGCAGGTCAGCCGGACGCGGTTGCAGCTTTCGCAGAAATTATGCGTCATCGGCGTGATGAAGCCGAGCCGTCCGCCGGTCTCGGCGACCTGGACGTAGCGGGCCGGGCCGCCGGTCTTGAAGGGAATGTCGGTCAGCGTGAACTGGCGTTCCAGCGACGCGCGCAGCAGCGACAGCGGCAAATACTGGTCGGTGCGGTCGGCATCGATCTCGCCCATCGGCATGGTTTCGATGACCGTCAGGTCCATGCCGCGGCCATGCGCCCAGCGCATCATCTCGGGCAGCTCGGCGTCGTTGAAATCCTTCAGCGCCACCGCGTTGAGCTTGACCTTCAGCCCCGCCGCCTGCGCGGCATCGATGCCTTGCATGACCTTGTCGAGATGGCCCCAGCGGGTGATCTTGTGGAACTTGTCGGCATCGAGCGTATCGAGCGACACGTTGATGCGCTTCACGCCGCAATCGGCGAGTTCGGCGGCAAAGCGCGACAGCTGCGAGCCGTTGGTGGTCAGCGTCAGTTCTTCCAGCGCGCCGCTGGCGAGATGCCGCGACAGCTGGCGCACCAGATGCATGATGTTCTTGCGCACCAGCGGCTCGCCGCCAGTCAGGCGCAACCGCCTGACGCCCTTTTCGATGAAAACCGTGCACAGCCGATCGAGCTCTTCCAGCGACAGCAGGTCCTTCTTCGGCAGGAAGGCCATGTCCTCGGCCATGCAATAGGTGCAGCGGAAATCGCAGCGGTCGGTGACCGACACGCGGAGATAGCTGATCGTGCGGCCGAAAGGATCAATCATGTCCATGCAAGCGCTTCCCGTGGCCGTGAACGGCTTCGTTATATACCGCTATGTGATACGATCCGGCCATTCATTCAAGATACCGCCTCTCGATCTTTGGTAACATCCCTCAGCCGACATCGCATGTCGGTCGGTCTCATCAGGTCTTTTCCCGTTTGGCGAAGCGGCGTAGGGAAGGGCGGATGAGACGGGATCGAACAGCATGACCGCACCGAAAGAGCTCAGGGTCTCCAAGGACCGCAAACTTTTGTCCGTCACCTTTCCCGACCATCGGCCGTTCGAACTGCCGGCGGAACTGCTGCGCGTCGCCTCGCCATCGGCCGAAGTGCAGGGCCATTCGCCGGATCAGCGGGTGACGGTCCCCGGCAAGCGCAATGTCGCAATCCTCAAGATCGAGCCAGTCGGCAACTACGCCGTGCGCATCACCTTCGACGATTTCCACGACACCGGCATCTTCACCTGGAATTACCTGCATACGCTCGGCCACGAGAAGGATGCGCGCTGGGAAGCCTATCTCGCGGAGCTTGCGGAAAAGGGCCTGAGCCGGGACCGCTAAAATTGATTCCCCTCGCTGTCGTCAAAACGTCATCGATATGGCGTAGCGCCGGCAAAAGTTTGGAGGCGAAAACATGTCCGTCATCACCACGGTGGAGCAGCTCGAGGCGCTCTATGGCGTTCCAGGCGAGGCCTCGCTGGTCAAGGAACTCGACCACGTCATTCCCGAATATGCCGCCTTCATCGAAGCCTCGCCGTTCGTCGCGCTGGCGACCAGTGGCCCGGAGGGGCTGGACTGTTCGCCGCGCGGCGATCTCGCCGGCTTTGTGCGCATCCATGATCCGAAAACCCTGATGATGCCGGATCGTCGCGGCAACAACCGCGCCGATTCGCTGAAAAACATCATCCGCGACCCACGCGTCGGCCTGCTGTTCCTGGTACCGGGCTCCGGCACGACGCTGCGTGTCAACGGCCGCGCTCATATCACCACGGATACGGCGCTGTGCGCATCATTCACGGTGGACGGCAAGGCGGCGCGATCGGTGACCGTCGTCGACATCGATTCGGTCTATTTCCAATGCGCCCGGGCCATCGTCCGCTCCGAGCTCTGGAACGCGGCAAGGCACGTCGACCCGAAGTCGCTGCCGACGGCCGGACAGATCCTGGAAACCACCAGCCGCAGGAACATCGACGGCGAAACCTACGACAAGGAATGGCCGGAACGGGCGAAGAAGACGATGTGGTAGGTCCAGGCTGAAAGGCCGTCACGCTTCCTTCAGCACATCATAGATCTTGCGCATCTGATCGCCGATCATGTCGCACTGTTCCGGTGTCGACTGGCTCATCGCCTTCTCGATCAGCGCCATATGCACTTTCAGCGCCTGCATCAGCAGCGCCTCGCCGGCCTCGGTGAGCGCGAGCCGCAGGATGCGCTTGTCCTTCTCGTCGCCTTCGCGGCGCAGCAGGCCACGCGCTCCCAGCTGCGGCAAAAGCATGGTGATGTTGGAGCGGCCGACGAGCAGCTTGCGGGCAAGATCGTGCTGCGACATGCCGGGGTGGCGATAGAGGTTCATCAGCACGTCGAGCTGCGCCGGTTTCAAATCGAGCGGTGCAAGCTTCACCGCGAGCGTGCGCTCCAGCACATGGCATGCGCGCGCCACCGCGACCCAGTTGCGGAAACGCGGGTTGTCCCAAGGCAGCTCTTGTTTATTGTTCATCTTTGAACTATTATGTTCATGCTTGAACGTATGGATGGATTTTCACTATGGCATCATTCGGGCTGAAGGTCATCCGGGGCGTGTTCGGTGCGGCAGAGCGTGTCGCGCCGCGGCTTAGCGGACGCGCGGCGTTCGAATTGTTCTGCCGCACCCCGAATGTCAAGGCGCTCAGCGATGGCGAGCGCCGCGCTGTCGAGCGTGCGGCCGAGTTCATGACCGAGGCGCGTCATCACCGGCTGAAGACCGCGACCGGCTGCGTCATGGTGCACGAGTTCCGGCCCGAGCCGGGCAGGGCGGCCGCCGGCACGGTGCTCGTCGTCCATGGCTGGCGCTCGCGCACCGAATATATGCGCGCCTTGATCGAAGGCTATCGCGCCGCCGGCTACAGGGTCGTTTCGCTTGACCTGCCCGGCCACGGCCAGTCGCAGGGCCGGCGCCTGAACATGGTCAATGCCGTGGATGCGGTGCGAGTTGCCGGCGAGTGGTTTGGCCCCTTCGTGGCAGCCGTCGGCCATTCCTTCGGCGGCGCCGTCGCCGCCAATGCCATCGCCGGTTCGGTCAAGAACATCCCGCCGCTGACCGCCGGACGCCTGGTGCTGATCGCGGCGCCAAGTTCACTGCCGGCGATCTTTGCCGACTTCAGTCATATGTTGAATGTCGGCCCGCGCTCGCAAGCCGCCATGGCGGACCGGGTCAAGCATCTTTCCGGCCGGCCGCTGCATGAATTCACCGGTGACCGCCAGCTTGCCCAGGCCCCGGTGCCGACCCTGGTCATCCACGCGCAAGACGACCGCGAAGTCTCGGCCGATCATGCAAGGCGCTATGCCGGCGCCGGCGGCCATGTGCGGCTCTACTGGGCCGACGGGCTCGGCCACCGCCGTATTCTCGCCGACAAGGGCGTGGTCGAACGCGCGGTCGGCTTCGTGACGCATCGCGAGCCATTGCTGCTGCACTGAGCGGCGATCAAGATTATTTCTTCTTCTCGCCGGGTTCGACCGGCAGTCCAGCCGCCTTCCAGGCGGTGTAGCCGCCAAGGATGTGCTTGACCGGCGAAAGCACCATGTCCTGCGCCGTTTTTGTGGCCAGGGCCGAGCGCCAGCCGCCGGCGCAGAAGAACACGAAGCTCTTTCCTGAGGCGAAGAACGGCTTGTGGTAAGGGCTTTCGGGGTCGATCCAGAACTCCAGCATGCCGCGCGTGACATGCTTGGCGCCGGGAATCCTGCCGTCGCGTTCCACCTCGCGTAGATCGCGCAGATCGACGAAGATCGTGTCCTCATCGTCGAGCAGCCCGGCCGCTTCCTCCGGCGAAACCACCTCGATCACGGCGTTCGCCTCGTCCAGCAGCTCGCGATAACCCTTTTTCACGCTCTCATCCCTCCCGGCCTTGCCGGCCCTAGCATTGCTGGCAAGTCAGAATTTCGAGCACACCAGCCGGCGTTTGTCACGCCGCGTTGCCGCCGGCCAGCGTCCTCCAGGCCGCCATGGCCCCGGCAACCGTCGCCAGCAGGGCATCGTGCGAGGCACCGTCGCGTGCCTGGATCGACATGCCGTGCTGGACCGTGGCGAAGAAAGTCGCGGCGGCGCTCGCATCGAAATTCGCCGGCAATTCGCCTTCGGCAACGCCGCGATCGAGACGTTTTTGCAGGGCGGTGTGGTTTTCGGCGCGCCGACGGCGCAGATCGGCGCAGATGGCGCCGCGGCTCGAATCCTGATGCAGCGCGCCCAGCGTGATCAGGCAGCCCTGCGGGCGATCGCTCTGCGCATAGGCCTTCGCCGTCAGGCACAGGAATTGTTCGATCGCCTGCCGCGCGGTCGGAGCCTCGTCCAGCGCCAGCCAGATGTCGGCACCCTCGGTATGCGAATAGAAATCCGTCGCCTCCAGGAACAGCGCCTCCTTGCTGCCGAAGGCGGCATAGAGGCTGGGCGAGTTGATGCCCATGGCGGCGGTCAGCTCGCTCATCGATGCGCCTTCGTAACCACGCGCCCAGAACACCTGCATAGCGCGGCGCAGGGCTGCGGTTCGATCGAAGGTGCGGGGACGGCCTCGTTCCGACATGATGCTCTTTTCTGTGTTGATCGATACATAATTAAGTTGACGCCGACGGGCAAGGCTGGCAGACATTTATGTATCGATCGTTACAAAAGGAGAAATCGATGTCATCCAACCAACTGGGCGGCAAGGCCGCGCTCGTCACCGGCGGCAGTCGCGGCATCGGTGCGGCGATTGCGCGACGGCTCGCGGCCGACGGCGCCAGTGTCGCTCTGACTTATGTGCATGGCGAGGAGCAGGCTCGCTCGGTTGTCGCCGAAATCGAGGCCAAGGGCGGCCGCGCCATCGCGATCAGGGCCGACAACCGCGATGCGGTGGCCATAGACAAGGCCGTCGACGACGCAGTGACCGCTTTTGGCCGGCTTGACATTCTGGTCAACAGCGCCGGCATCTGGCGGGCCGCCCCCATCGACACGCTGTCGCTCGCAGATTTCGACGAGACCATGGAGGTCAATCTCCGGGCTCCATTCATCGCCTCGAAGGCGGCGGCCGTGCATATGGGTGAGGGCGGCAGGATCATCTCGATCGGCAGCAACCTTGCCGAGAGGGCGACCGACGGCAGCCTCACGGCCTATTCAGCCAGCAAGGCGGCGCTGGTCGGCCTGACCAAGGCGCTGGCGCGCGACCTCGGCCCGCGCGGCATCACCGCCAACGTCGTCCACCCCGGTTCGACCGACACCGACATGAACCCGGCCGACGGCCCGCATGCCGAGCATCAGCGCCGGAAGATGGCAACACCGCGTTTCGGCAAGGCCGATGACATTGCCGGCATGGTCGCCTGGCTTGCAGGCCCTGAAGGCCGCTTCGTCACCGGCGCTGCCCTGACCATCGATGGCGGCGCCAACGCCTGATCCCGAGAGATTTCCGGCTGGGGCGGAACAACCCTCCGCTCCAGCCGTCACGATCTTGTGAAACCGTTCTGCAACAGGCTTTCCAAAATTTATGAAAGCTTAACGAAATCGGTATGAATCAGTATAGTCGCGCCTTACATCCGCCATGCGGTGAGCGGGACGATCTAGCGTGCGGAACGGGAACCGGTTGCGGCCGGAGCGGGTGATTCATGAAATTCCTCGGAAACAAAGCAACCGTGATGCCGCTGATGGCGATCACGGCAACGCTGGCTTTCGGTGTACCCCAGGCAGGCGCGCAGGGGCTGTTCGACATGCTGTTCGGCGGCGGCGTCAAGCATGCGCCGAAAGGCGAGTTTCCGCCTCCGCCACCGAAGCACAAGCCAAAGCCGAAGGCTCCGGCCAGCGGTGGCGGTGGCGGTGCGAGAATCAGCAGCCCATCCTACTACACCTACAAGGCCGACCGGCTGGTTCGCGTCGACTTCTCGGCGCTGGCCCCGACGCCAGAGCCGGCGACGCCACAGGATGCGGCTTTCGTGCCGTCGGCAACGGGCGCCGCGTTTCGTGATGCGGTTGCCAGCTTGGGTGACTACGAACTCTTAGCCGAGCCCGACATCGCCAAGGCGCTGATCGCGTATTACTCGGCCAATCCGGATTTCATCTGGATAAGCGGAACCAGCCTCAACAGCCGCGCGCAGGATGCGGTGCGGGTGCTTGGCGAGGCTTCAAGCTATGGTCTCACGCCCGCCGACTATACGGTCGAAGTGCCCGCTGCCGGCGCATCGTCGTCCGATGCCAATACGCAACTGAAAGAGCTCGTCCGTTTCGAGATGGCGCTTTCCGCGCGTGTGCTGCGCTATGCCCACGACGCCCAGAACGGCCGCGTCGATCCCAACCGCATGACCGGCTACTATGATTTCCCGGCCAAGCCGCTCGACTTGCAAGGCGTGCTGAGGACGCTGGCGCATACCCAGCAAGTGCGCACCTATCTCGAGTCGCGGCATCCGCAGAATGCGGAATACCAGGCGCTGCGCGTCGAACTCGAATCGCTGCAGGCCAGCGCTGAAAACGAAGTCGTCGTCGACCCCAAGCTGTTGTTGAAGCCGGGCGAAACCAGCCCGGAACTGCCGAAGCTGCTGACCCTGATCGCGCGCAATCTCGATGACGAGATGGGCGGCGCCTATGGCGAGATCCTGTCCAGGCTGGCCACCGGCGAGGTCTATGATCCGGAACTGGTCCCGGTCATCAAGGCGGTGCAGCAGAAGGCAGGCATGAAGGGCGACGGCGTCATCGGCCCGCGCACCGTCGCGACGCTGGCCGGAACATCCAAGGCCGACAAGCTGCTGAAGGTGGAAGTGGCGCTGGAGGAACTGCGCTGGCTGCCCTCCGATCTTGGCAGTCCGCGCGTCTTCATCAACCAGCCAGCCTTCACCGCAAGCTACATCGACAATGGCGAGGAAAAGCTCAAGACGCGTGTCGTCGTTGGCCGGACCACCAACCAGACCTCTTTCTTCTACGACCAGATCAAGCAGGTCGATTTCCATCCCTATTGGGGCGTGCCGCAGTCGATCATCGTCAACGAGATGCTGCCGAGATTGCGCAACGATCCGGGCTATCTCGACCGGGCCGGCTACGAGGTGACGGATTCGCGCGGCAAGCGCATTCCTTCGTCGGCGGTCAATTGGGGCGCCTATGGCTCCAACATCCCCTACAGCGTTCGCCAGCAGCCGAGCGAGGCCAACGCGCTGGGCGAGTTGAAGATCCTGTTCCCCAACAAGCACGCGATCTACATGCACGACACCCCGCAGAAATCATTCTTCCAGCGGGATATGCGCGCGCTCAGCCATGGCTGCGTGCGGCTGCAGGACCCGCGCGGCATGGCAGCGGCGGTGCTTGGCACCTCCGTGGACTATATCACCGAGAAGCTGAAGCACGGCCATGCGACCGAGAATGTGACGCGCACGATCCCGGTCTATGTCGCCTATTTCACCGCATGGCCCGATCTGTCCGGCAAGGTCGAGTATTTCGGCGACGTCTACGACCGCGATTCGCGCCTGAAGCAGGCTCTGGACGCTACGGAGGCGGTTCGCTCGCCTTCGAGTTGATCCAGGACTTCCGGTAGGCCGTTAACTCATAAATACGGCATGACCGAAAGCGGAAAGGCGGCTGAGAGGGAACGAGGAGCGGCGGCTACCGTTATCGAACAAGCTCAAAACGCAACTGTGATCCTGATTCGGTAGGGACGAACGATGTTGAGCGCTCGAAGCGATTCTGCGACGCTGTTTTGCCATCGTCGGCATTCTGCCGTTGGCTGACGACGAAGATGGACCAGGCTACGGAAGTGGGCACGTTTCGCTTCAGCGTTCAGATGGAAGACGCGCAACCGTTGGCACGACACCATACGATGCCAACGACTTCGGGCCTTCATTCGCGATCACACGGCCACAAAACAGAGGCCCTGACCTACTCCGCGAAATGGTCACTAACGGAGGCGCCGATGTCGAGCCATTATGCGATTCTCGAAGCCCCCTCCACGCTGGGCCTGGCGACCGACGGTGTGGAGCGCTTGCCTGACCGGCTCCTGGACCTTGGCCTTGCGGAGCGCATCCAGGCGCGCCGGGCCGGGCGGCTGGCTGTGCCTGCGAAGGACCCGACGCCCGATCCCGAGACCGGCACCCTGAACGCCAGGGCAATTGCGCAGTGGTCGCCCAAGCTCGCCGACGCCGTGGAAGCGGTGCTTGACGCAGGCGAGTTTCCAGTGGTGCTGGGCGGCGATTGCACGATCGTGCTGGGCTCGGCGCTCGCGTTTCGACGACGCGGCCGCTACGGCTTGCTCTTCATTGACGGCAATGCCGATTTCTTCCAGCCAGAGGCGGAACCCAATGGTGAGGGCGCCTCGATGGACCTCGCCTTCGTCACCGGCTACGGTCCGTCGCTCCTGACCGACATCGAAGGTCGCGGTCCTCTGGTCCGCCCTGAAGACGCTGTCGCCTTCGCGTATCGCGATCACAAGGATCAGGAGGAGTACGGAAGCCAGCCGCTCCCCGAAGAGCTCAAGGTGCTTGACCTTCCCGCTGTTCGCGCCACGGGCATCGAGGCCGCCGCACGCGAAGCGGTCGATCACCTGACGAGAGCGGAATTGGACGGCTTCTTCATCCATCTCGACGCCGACTGTCTCGACGACGTCATCATGCCAGCTGTCGATTTTCGCGTGCCAGGCGGGTTGTCGTGGGACGAGCTGACGGCCGCGCTCCGGCTTGCCTTGGCGAGCGGCAAGGCAGTCGGCCTCGAGATCACCATCTACAATCCGCGCCTTGATGAGGACGGCAGCGCCGGACGCGGCCTCGCCGACGTACTGGCCGCTGCGCTCGGAACAGCAGCGCCATGACGACGAGCTATGGCTGCTCTCAGGCAGCAAGGCGCACTGAGCGACCGATTTGAGATCGTTTTCCGACTGGCGGCTTTCATAATGCGGCGGAATCTGTTTCTTTCAGGCTCGGCATGAGCCGATATGCCCGGCTCGCGATTGTGAGCCTGCAAGCTAGTAGCGCTGGAACAATGGCCGCCGGAAGCCGGCGTCGCGCCCGGCGATCAGCCAATAGAGCAACCCGGCGACAAGGCCGGCAGCGGCAATGATGCCGATGTCGACCCAACGCTCCGGGTCCATATCCTCCGGTGCGCTCGGCCAGATCAGGGCGAAGCCGCCGACCGCGGCGCCGGCGCCGAAAACCATGTGCAGCAGGACATTGCGCAACGAGAAGAACTCGGCGATCAACGCGAAGATCAGCGTCTGCAGCGCGGTCACCACGATGGTCAGGAAATAGACGAACATGCCGAGCGGCGGCACCAGCAGCACCGCAATCGGCGAAACGCCCATGACGTCGAAATAGTTGGGCGCGTTGGGCAAGGAACTGAGCACGCCATAGATCACCGCGATGGCGATCAGGCCGACCAGCACCGACACGAAGTAGCCGGCCAACATCATCAATATGCGCTTCATCACGTGCTTCGCCGTCGCCATGCCCATCCCCCAATGCGGCGCCCAGAGCTATTCCAGGAAAAGTGTGAAACGGTTTTCCGCCCGGAATCGCGTCAAAACAGAGAGTTAGAGCGGTTCGCCGTTTCTGTGAAACGGTGAAGTGCTCTGGCGCACAGTCAGCCATCAAAGTGAGACTGACGCAAGGGGAGGCGCCCGCGCCGGGAATGGTCGCTGACACGGCCGGGAACGAAATGTCTGCGAGCGAACCCTATTTCGGCTCCGCCGTCACAGGATCATAGGTGATTTCAACCTTCGCCTTGTCTCCCGTGTAATAGGTGACGGTGTAGGCCCCGCTGTCCCAGTCGACCTCGTCCACATAGCGAAAGCCGTCGCGCTGCTCGACCTTGGCGATGATCTCGGACAGCTTCTTGGCATTGGGTGGCGGCAGCGGCTTGTCGTCCGCGGCCAAGGCCGGCGCGCCGGCGAGAAGAACGGCGACGCTGGTCGCCAGCAGAAATCTGGACATGGCTTTCCCTCAAGTTTTCGTCGGAGAGAAACTCGCTGGCGTGCCGGTTTGTTCCGCGGCTGGAATGCGTGCCGATTCAGTCCGCCGGTTTGCAGCTGCCCGAATGGGGCCGCCGCCCGCTTAACTTACGCAGCGCGTCGTTGAGCGGGGTGGAGACCTGAACGGGTTCGACGAGGGTCGACGGCGGTCACGATGCCGTGGTGGTGATCGCAATAGACGCGATCCGCCGAAGTTGGCCCGGCACAAAAACGATAGCCGCCGGGTACCGACCGGTCTTCGCTCACCGGGAAGCGGCACTGATAGAGGCCTAGCTGAATGAGGGGGACGTCTTTCGAAATCGGTCTGATGTTTTCAGGCATGGTTTTTCAAGTTCCTGGTTCATAGCCATTGCCGGCTGACGACCGCTGTGCGACCGCGTCAAAGCGAGCTTCTCTCGTTTTGGAGGGCTGTGGATCACCATATGGTGTTGATCGCAGCGTCAATGAAGCCCGAAACCCTGCTTTTCGGAAGTCAATCATTGCGACTTAAGGCCACACCGGCTGCTGGGCGGGCGGGCTACGGAAGCGAATACATCTGTCAGCAGACAGTGCGGTCGCGTCCCTGAGCATCTCTTCGAACCGTTGCGCCGGTGCTATGGTGTGCCTGCATGATCAGAGAGCAGGATATGAGGCATGCCCGAAATCACCCGCCGTACACTTCTTGCGTTCACCGCCGTGGCCTCGGCCATTGAACCGACGTTTGCCGAAGAGGAAGGTGCCTCACCCGAATTGCGGGCGCTGATCGGAGCCCATGAAGCCAGCTATGTCGGGCTTCACAGGGTTGTTCATCAAGCGGGCAGCACCAGCAACGAACGCAAGACGGCAGACCGGATTGAACAGGAAGCATTGCTGGCCATCTGCTCCTATCCGGCGATCAGCCGAGGCGACCGCCGGGCCAAGGCCGATTACCTGTTGACCGCTGAGGCTCGCGGTGAACTCGACCTGGAAGAGCACATGCAGGCCATCCTGCACTCGATGAAGCGCTGATCGCGTCTGGTGCATCTCCACCAGACATCGCCGACTGCCGTAAGGACTTTGGTGGGCGATGCAGGGATTGAACCTGCGACCCCACCCGTGTGAAGGGTGTGCTCTCCCGCTGAGCTAATCGCCCGCTCGTTGCCCGAAGGCCAAGCGAGCCGCGATATAAGGGAGGCGGGTGCGGGAAGTCAAGGCGCTGTCTGGCGTTCCGCTAAGGATCGGATTTGCTGTCCTTTCCGCGTTGTCGCCGAGGCGGGGCAGGCCGCTTCCCAAGGCTATCGAATATAGATTCTTGCGAAGAGGACCTCCACCCTAACCCTCTCCACAAGGGAGAGGGAAGCTGCCGCGCTCTCGCCTTTTGCGTCGAGAACGTTGGAAATTTGCTGATATCAGCGCCGACGGAATCTCCCTCCCCCTTTGTGGGGAGGGGTTAGGGGTGGAGGTATTCGTAGGACGCAAGCCTTTGCCCATATGCGATTGCCTGCGCCACTCCCCGTCACTACCCGGCGGCGGCAATCAGCTTCTGCGCCAGACCGAGCGTCAGGGCGTCGAAATGCGAGATCACCGCCGAGGGCTCGAATTCGCTGACATGGCGGTCGGTGTAGCCGAAATCGACCGCCACCACCGGGATGCCAGCGGCTTTCGCCGTGTCGATGTCGGTTTGCGAATCGCCGACCATCAGCGCGCAGTGCGGGTCGCCACCGGCCAGCTTGATGGTCTCGATCAGATGGCGCGGGTCGGGCTTGCGGAAGGCGAACGTGTCCTGTCCGGCGATGGCCGCGAAATGCCTGGACAGGCCGAGCGCCTCGATCAGCGCCAGCGAGTTGGCTTCGTATTTGTTGGTGCAGATGGCCAGGAGATAGCCGGCCTTTTCGAAGCGCGCGATCGCCTCGACGACACCGGGGTAGGGGCGCGATTTGCCGGGGATGTTGATTGTGTAGTGGTCGAGGAACAGTTTCAGCAGCCGGTCGTGCTCCGCGACATCGAGCGATCGCTGATGGGCGGCGTGCGCCCGCTCGATCATCACCCGGCCGCCGTGACCGACAAAACGCCTGAAGCCGGCTTCGTCGACCGCCGCGATCTCGCTGGCGGCCAGGCTGTGGTTCAGGCTGTCGAGCAGGTCCGGCGCTGTGTCGATCAGCGTACCGTCGAGGTCGAACACGATGATCGGTCGGGTCATGGTCTGTCCTGGGCAGGTGTGCAATGGGCAGGCGATAGCGGCTGCGGCGCGTCAAGGCAAGCGCGGGGCCAGTTCGTTCAGGCGGGGCCTGCCCATCAGGCCGGACATTCGCGGCGGGCCATCCTATATGAAAAAACCCGCCTCGACGGCGGGTTGTGGCGCAAATCAGCACCATGGACAAAAATGTAGCATAGCTGCCCTCACCGGTCAAGGAAATAATTCCTATACAGGCATGACCTGGAGAAGCGCCGTCCAGGGCTTTGATCGAACCGGCAAAAATGCTACGAGCCCGGCAGCGAATTTCCGGGGCAACAACCGACATGAATGCAAGGCAGTTGAAGGTCGAAGCCGCGCGGGCGGCACTCGCCCATGTGAGCGACGGCATGCGGCTCGGCATCGGCACCGGCACCACGGCCGAAGAGTTCGTGCGGCTGCTTGCCGAAAAGGTTGCCACCGGCATGACCGTCATCGGCGTGCCGACCTCGGAGCGCACCGCTTCGCTGTGCCGCGAGCTTGGCGTGCCGCTGTCGACGCTGGAGGAAACGCCAGAGCTCGATCTCACCGTCGACGGCGCCGACGAAGTCGACCCGGAACTGACCTTGGTCAAGGGCGGCGGCGGCGCGCTGCTGCGCGAGAAGATCGTCGCCGCGGCGTCCCAGCGCATGATCGTCATCGCCGACCGCTCCAAGATGGTCGAGACGCTCGGCCGTTTTCCGCTGCCGATCGAGGTCAATCCGTTCGGCCTGCGCGCCACTGAAATCGCGGTTGCCGCAGCGGCTGAAAAGCTCGGTCTTTCCGGGCCGGTCACATTGAGGATGACGGGGGGGCAGGCTTTTGTTACAGACGGCGGCCATTTTATCCTCGATGCATCTTTTGGCCGCATTCCGGATACAAGAGCGCTTTCGAATGCTCTCCACGCCATTCCGGGCGTGGTCGAGCATGGTCTTTTCATCGGGCTGGCTTCAGCGGCCATCATCGCCGGCGGCGACGGTATCCAAACCGTCCATGCCGCCCGAAAACCAGGGAGTTCTACCGATCATGACGTTGCATAACCGGGTTCGCAGCCTTTCCGTCCTTCTGGCGGCCTCGGCCGTTTTTGCCTTCTCTTCGCCGGCGTTTTCGCAGGATGTCACGGAATCGCACCTGAAGGCCGCCCGCGCGGCGGTCGCTGCGATCCACGCGACCGACCCGTTCGACAACATCCTGCCGCAGGCAGCCGCGGCGCTCGAATCGCAGCTGATCCAGAAGAACCCGGACATGCAGGAACTGATCGGCAAGACGATCAGCGAGAAGGCGCTGGCGCTGGCCTCGCGCCGCGCCGACCTCGAGAAGGAAGCAGCACTCGCCTACGCGAAAGTGTTCTCCGAAAAGGAACTGGCCGACATCGCCGCCTTCTACAATTCCGATTCGGGCAAGAAGCTGCTCGATAGCGGCCCGACGGTGACCCGCGAACTGGTCAAGGCAGCCGACATCTGGCAGAACGGCCTCGGCCGCGATCTCGCCCAGCAGGTTGGCGAAACGCTGGCCGCCGCCGCCAAGGCAAAGGCGCAGGCAGCACCTGCCGCGCCCGCCGACGGAGCCGCCGCTCCGGCCGATGGCGCAGCGCCCGCCGATGGCGCGGCCCCCGCGGACAACAACTGATCCCGCATTTCAAATGGCCTTGCGGCCTCCCGCGAAAGCCCGGCCTGTCCGGGCTTTTCTTTTGACGGTTTGCGGCCTACCTGTCTGACACATTTCTGAAGCTTGGGAGCCGCGTCATGGCCGGTTACGACTACGATCTTTTCGTCATCGGCGGCGGTTCGGGCGGGGTCAGGGCGGCGCGTGTCGCCGCGGCTCTCGGCAAGCGTGTCGGCATCGCCGAGGAATACCGCTATGGGGGCACCTGCGTCATCCGCGGCTGCGTGCCGAAAAAGCTCTATGTCTATGCCTCGCAATTTCCCGAGCACTTTGCCGACGCCGCCGGCTATGGCTGGACGGTGCCGGAAGCCAGTTTCGACTGGCAGACGCTGGTCGCCAACAAGGATCGCGAGATCAGCCGGCTGGAGGCGATCTACGTCAGGAACGTCGAGGGCGCCGGCGGCGAGACCTTCCACTCGCGCGCCATGATCGTCGACCCGCATGTCGTGCATCTCCTGGGTGAGGATCGCACCGTCACAGCAGACCAGATCCTGATTGCCACCGGCGGCCGACCCGCAGCGCATCCGGCGCTGCCCGGCCATGAACATTGCATCTTTTCCAACGAGGCTTTCGACCTCGAGAAACTGCCCAAGGCGATCATGATCGAGGGCGGCGGTTACATTGCTGTCGAGTTCGCCAACATTTTTCACGGTCTCGGCGTCGACACCACGCTGGTCTATCGCGGCAAGGAGATCCTCAGCCGGTTCGACATGGACCTGCGGCGCATGCTGCACGAAACGATGGAAAAGAAGGGGATAAGAATCCTCTGCCATTCCGTGTCCGAATGGATCCGCAAGCGGCCGGACGGCCGGCTCGACGCGCTCGTCAGCGGCGGCGAGGTGCTGACCGTCGACCAGGTGATGCTGGCCATCGGCCGCATTCCCAACACCGAGAATATGGGCCTGGAAGGCATCGGACTGGAGATGACCAAGACCGGCGCCATCGCCGTCGACCAATATTCCCGCACCAACATCGACAGCATCTGGGCAATCGGCGACGTCACCAACCGCGTGCAGTTGACGCCGGTGGCGATCCACGAGGCGATGTGTTTCATCGAAACCGCCTTCAAGGGAAATCCAACCGCGCCCGATCACGAGACGATCGCGACCGCCGTGTTTTCACAGCCGGAGATCGGCACTGTCGGCCTATCTGAGGACGATGCCGTCAAACGCTTTCCCGACATCGAGATCTACCGCGCGACATTCCGGCCGATGCGGCACACCCTGTCCGGGCGGGATGAGAAGATGCTGATAAAGCTGGTGGTCGACGGCGCGTCGAAGAAAGTGCTTGGCGCCCACATATTGGGGCCGGACGCCGGCGAGATGGCGCAGCTTCTCGGCATCCCGCTGAAGGCAGGCCTGACCAAGGACGATTTCGACCGCACGATGGCCGTGCATCCGACAGCGGCGGAAGAACTGGTCACCATGTACAAGCCGACCTATCGCGTGAAGGACGGCGCGCGGGTGGATTGACGGCAAAGCCGGGTTGAGGAACTCCGCCGCGGCAAGGTCATGCCACGGCGGAGATAGTAGCTACAGCAGCGTGCCGCGCAGGATCACCAGCGCCACCGAGAAGTAGATCACCAGCCCAGTGACATCGACCAGCGTGGCGACGAACGGCGCCGATGCGCTGGCCGGATCGAAGCCGATGCGTTTCAAGGCGAACGGCAGCATCGAGCCCGACAGCGAACCGAAGGTGACGATGCCGACGAGGGCCGCGCCCACCGTCGTGGCGATCAGCGGCCAGTGCGGGCCATAATCGTAGAAGCCCATATATTGCCACAGCGCAATGCGGCAGACGCCGACCACGCCGAGCATGGCGCCCAGCACGAGACCGGTGGGCAGCTCGCGCAGCGCCACCCGCCACCAGTCGCCAAGACCGATCTCGCGCAGCGCCAGCGCACGGATGACCAGCGAGGTCGCCTGCGAGCCGGAATTGCCGCCCGAGCTCATGATCAGCGGGATGAACAGCGTCAGCACGATCGCCTTCTCCAGCTCGCCCTCATAGCTCTGCATCGCGTTGGCCGTCAGCATCTCCGAGATGAACAGCGCGCACAGCCAGCCGCCACGTTTCTTGATCATGGCGAGGAAGCTCATCTTCATGTACGGCTCGTCCAGCGCCTCCATGCCGCCGAAACGGTGCACATCCTCGGTCGTCTCCGCGATCATCGTGTCGATGATGTCGTCGATGGTGACGATGCCGAGGATCTTGCCATGGTCGACGACCGGAACGGCGAGCAGATCGTATTTGGAGATCGTCTGCGCCAGGGTTTCGCGATCGGTCAGCGGTCCGACCGTCACCGGAAGATGATCCGGCGCCACCGTCATGATCGAATCGCCGGGCTCACCGGTGATCAGCCGGCGCAGGCCCGTCGAGCGCACAAGCAGGTGCGTTTGCGGATCGACGATATAGATCGCATACACGGTCTCGCGTGTCCGCTCCACCTTGCGGATGTAGTCTAGCGTTTGCTCGACGGTCCAGTCCGAGGGCACGCTGACGAACTCCGTCGTCATGATCGATGCGGCGCTGCCTTCGGGATAGCCGAGGATGGAGAGCAGCGTTGCGCGCAGCGGCGGTGCAAGCCCGCCAAGCAGCTCGGAACGGGCCGGCTCTTCCAGCTCGCGCAGGATGTCGGCGGCACGGTCGACCGACATCGCGGTGAGCAGCTTGCCCGCCTTGGCGCGCGGCAGCGCCTCCATGAGTTCGGACGCGCCGTCGAGTTCCGGCTGATCGAAGATCTCGACCAGACGTTCGAACGTCACTTCACAGAGCAGTTCCGTCGCGGTCTCTCGAGGCTCCCTGTTCAGGGCCTCGACAATGTCGGCGACGTGATCGTTGGCTAGGATACGGGCAATCGCGACGGCCTCGTCGCTGGCTACGGCGGTAAATTCGTTCATGGCTCACTCCTTGCCGTCCGGCAGGACATGAACCATGTGAGGTCACGTCAGGGCGGACGGCTGTTGCGTTCGACTGTGACTGTCGCCAGGCATGGCGCGGTGACCTTTCCGCTTGCGGGTTCGCGTTTTTACTATCTGCAAGCGGGCGCAACATAGGAGCGCGCCTTGCCGTGTCAATCGCGGTGAGGAGGGAAAATGCCGACGAGCGGCCGAGATCGCGAGACTGTGATCGCCGGCCGCCGTGCGACTACGCAGACCGGGGTGGAATAACCGTTATTTCTGCTTCAGCCGGCGCGAGAAGCGCAGCCACTTGTCCTCGACCGGCCTTGGGGCCGGCCTTGGCTGCACGAGAATGGTGGTGAGCTCGACGGGCAAGGTCGGAACCAGCGGCTTCTTGGTGGCGACGCCGTCGGCGATCGCGACGATGCTGTGATAGAATTCGCTGCCCGTCATCGATCTTGGCGCAACCGCCTCGTGCATGACGCTGATCACCGTGACATCGGGGCAGTTGTCCTTGATGGCCTGGTGGAAGGCGACCTTGCCGTCGGGGTCGAGCGCCCCGGTCGCCTCGTCGAGGAACAGCAGCCCCGGCTGCTGCAGCACGATGCGGGCCACCACCAGCTTCTGTTTCTGGCCGCCCGACAGCACCTGGTCCCAGCTTTTGCCTTCGCGGCTTTCGTCGGCCATATGCTCGATAAAGTCGCCGAGCCCCGCCTTGTGCAGCGCCGACGCGACCTGCGCGTCGCCATGGTCGCGCTCGGAGCCCGGAAGGCAGACCAGTTGCTTCAGCGTCACCTGCTGCAGCTTGACCTCCTGGGCGGCATAGAAACTCTTGACGCCCTCGGGGAAGACGATGGTGCCGCGGCCATAGGGCCACAGGCCGTTGATCGCCTTGATCAGCGAAGTCTTGCCGCAGCCGGACTCGCCCTTCAGGAAAGTCCATTCGCCGCGCCGGAAGCGCAGATTGGCGGCGCTGAGGAAGGGCGTCGCATCCTCGCCTTGATGCGCCAGTTCGAGCTTCTGGATGGTCAGGCCAAAAACCGGGTTCTGGCTGGTGTAGTGGAAATCGGAGCGGCCGGTCTGGCTGTAGAATTCCTGCGGATGCTGGACATTCTCGATCGCCTGCGCCAATTCGATGACGCGCTGGCTGTTGGCGCGCAACGTTGCGATGTTCGGCATGACGTGGATGAACCAGGAGCATTGACTGATCAGCGAATTGACCAGCTCGGAGCCGGTTATGTAGCCCTTGAGATCGAAACCGTTGTGGATGAACGGCACCAGGCCAGGTCCATAGGCGACAATGCGGGCGCCAATGAAATTGTAGATCAGCTCGAACGAATTGTAGCCTGTGTTGACGATATTCAGCCGCGCCCAAGTGCGGTCGATGTCGACATAAAGTCGATTGTGCATCGTCTTCTGCACATCCTCGCCTTGCGAGGCCGCGACATGGAAGCTGCGACGCAGAAAAGTGGTCAACTCGCCGCGATAGCTGCCTTCGGATTGCTGCATCCTGACGTTGAGCCGTTCCAGCAGACGACCCAGTTTGACCGCGATCCAAGTGTTCAGCGGCACGTAGGTGGCGACCGCCAGGAAAGCCAAAACCGCGCTGCCGTAGCTGCCGAGAAATTCCAGCCCTTTCACTTCCGCCGAGTTTTCAAGCAATTTCTGGCCGACGAAATAAAGCGATGTGGCAACACCCAGGACGCCCATGGCGAGGCCGATGGCTCCGCCGGTCATGTCCTTGATGGATTCCTGGACGCGCTGATCGATGTTGTCGGGAGCGGCATTGCCGGACGAACCATGCTGGGCGTGGAAATGCGTATGATTGGTGTCGAGCAGCGCTTCGTTGAAGCGGCTGTCCAGCCAGCCGCGCCATTTGCGGTGCAATGTCGCTGACACGAGGCTGCGGATGCCGGTGAAGCCGGCGTCCTTGAGCACGACCAGCAACACCAGGACGCCGGCATTGACCAGCAGCGAGCGAAGCGGCGTGGTGTTGGCGGCGTCATGGAAGAAGGCGATCGAGTTGACCAGTTCGCCGGAGGCTTCGGCGAACCAAACACCGGCCTTGCTGGACAGCGCCGTGAGCAGTGCGATCACCAGCGTCAGCGTCCAGGCTTCCTTCCAGCGGTCGGAAACCCAGTAGGCCCGCATCAGGCCCCAGAAGCTGCGCATCGACGACACCGGCGTCAGAAGCGATCGCCCTGCGGCATCGCGAGGTGTCTTTTCCGGTACTGACTCTTGCGATGGTCTACCGACCCGAATCACGATCCCGCCCAAACCTTTTTTCTTTTGTTACGGATGGTAACACCAATTGATCATTTTCCATTAATTTAAAACCGGGCCGACCGGATTGCGCCGGCAGCCGTGGCCGTGAGGCAACAGATTACATGCTGAAATATAGCGATAACGATAGGCAAAAATCCGAATATTGCTTTTGATTTCAAATGCCTGATACATAGGGGTGTGACGTTAACGCGGCTTCCCTTAGGGAAGGTTTTCACACGGTTTTGTGAACTCAAAATCGTCCGGACCGAGCGCTTTTCTCGAAGCAGGTTGACCCGAACACCCGAAAATTCGCCGTTCGCGACCTCGCCGGGCGTGCCGTTGTCGTCCTTGCCGGAGGCAGGAGGTGACCG
The DNA here is from genome assembly GCF_040320765.1 of Mesorhizobium sp. M0618. NCBI lineage: Bacteria > Pseudomonadati > Pseudomonadota > Alphaproteobacteria > Hyphomicrobiales > Phyllobacteriaceae > Mesorhizobium > Mesorhizobium sp. M0618. Next base: position 110,562 of record NZ_JAMYQH010000019.1, read on the forward strand.
GAGAATCGGCCGAGCGGCGCTTCCTTGTCGGATCGGCTGAGGGACTGCGTTTGACAATTCATCCGCTTGGGATTGAACCTTGCCTGGCATCGTCGACACTCATGCATGTCGGTTCTCCAACAAGGAAGCTCCCAATGCTTGCACGCGCGGCCGCAATCCTGTCCCTCTTCGCCTGGCTGCCCCTCGTACCTTTGGCGCATGCCGGCGAGCAGAGCATCCCGGCCAGCGCCGAAGGCCAGATCGAGTTCAACACGCCGTCCGGCAACATCGGCTGCATCTACACGCCCAAAGGCGGCACCGGCACCTATGAACCAAGGGATGGTGGCCCGGAGCTGAGCTGCTCGCGCGTCGAGCCAAGCTACGTCACGATTATCCTGGGTCCGAAGGGGCCAGCCACGCTGATCAAGAACCCAGGCGAGCAGGGCTGCTGCAGCGATGTCGACAAGCTTGGCTACGGCAACAGCTGGAGCGCCGGGCCGTTCTCGTGCCAGTCGTCAAGCAAGGGACTGACCTGCACGGCCACGAACGGCCATGGATTTTTCATCAGCAAGGCCAAGGCGACGGTGAAGTAACGCTTGCTGTTGTCGTGGAGAGGAGAGGGCGTCGGCCTCAGCCGGCCTTTTCCAGTTCGCCACGCGCCTTGGCGGCCGCCACCTGGCGAATGGCATCGGCCAGCGTATCGGCATCCTGTGCGCCCATGACCGCGTATTTTTCCTCGAGCAGGAAGCACGGTACGCCAGAAATGCCCATGCGCGACGCGGTGGCGATCTCGGTGCGCACCGCCTCGACATCGGCCTCGGTCGGCAAAAGCGTGGCGACCACGGATGCATCCATGCCGGCCTCGCGTGCCGCCTCGACCAGGACGGCATGATCGCCAATGTTGGCGCCTTCCTCGAAATTCAGTTGGAACAGCCGGCGTACAAGCCTGTTCTGAATGGCTTCGCCGGCGGCACCTGCCCAGCGGATCAGCCGGTGCGCATCCAGCGTGTTCGGCGCCACCTTGATGGCGTCGAAGGCGAACGAGATGCCTTCGACTTCGCCCAGCGGCTCGATGCGGGCGTGAATCTCGCGGATGCGCTCGTCGCTGCCGAATTTTGCCAGCATGTATTCGCGGCGGTCCTTGCCTTCAGGCGGAATGGTCGGATCGAGCTGGAACGGCCGCCAGCGGACATGCACGTCGACATCGCTGACGGCGGCGATTGCCCTGTCGAGCCGCTTCTGGCCGATGAAGCACCAGGGGCAGACGACATCGGATACCACATCGACGGTGATGGCGTTCAATTCGCTCATCTCGACCTCCTGATCCCTCAGTTGGGCTTGCGCCACCATGTTGGCAGTTGATACCCGAATATGGGCGTCTTTTGCGGATGTTCCAGGTAGTTCCAGTAGGCGATCCATTGCTGCGTGTTGTACTGCATCGGCACCATGTAGTTGCCGGAGATCAGCAGCCGGTCGAGAACGCGAACTGCGGCAACATAATCCTCCTTGGAGCGGGCGCGCAGCATCGCCTCGATCGCCGCGTCCACAGCCGGATCGGCGACGCCGGCGAGATTGAACGAGCCTTCCGTCCTGGCCGCGGCCGAACTCCAGCGCCCGCTCTGCTCGATGCCGGGCGACAACGAATTGTTGAAGCCGCTCGATCCGATCAGGACCTCGAAGTCGAAGCGCTGCTTGCGCGACTGGATCTGATCGCCGTCGAGGCTGCGAATGATGAGATCGATGCCGATCTTCTCCAGCGTGCGCTGGTAGATGCCGGCAAGGCGCTCCTCGTCCTGCGACGCGGTCAGGATTTCGAAGCTGAAGGGTTTGCCTTCGGGATCGAGCATCGTTCCATTCTGCACGTGGTAGCCGACACTTTTCAAAAGATCGAAGGCTGCCTTCAGCACGCGGCGGTCCTGGCCCGATCCGTCGGTCACCGGCGGCCGCCATGTACCGTCCATGACATCGGCCGGCACGCGGCCGGGGTAGGGCGCCAGAAGCGCTTTCTCCTTGTCGTCCGCTGGATGGCCGAGCGCGGAAAGCTCGGAGTTTTGCCAATAGCTCATTGTCCGCGCGTACTTGCCGCCGAACAGGTTCTTGTTGGCCCATTCGAAGTCATAAAGCATACCGAGCGCGCGCCGCACGACCGGGTTGGCGAATTTCGGCAACCGCGTGTTGAACAGGAAACCAGTCACCACGGGCGGAATGCCGGTGTCGAAGGTCTGCGCGACCACATCGCCCTTGTGGAAGGCCGGAAAATCGAGATCGCGCTCGCGCTTCACCGGATCGCTATCGTCGTCGATGGCGCAAAGGCCTTTCTTGAACGCTTCGAGCTTGGCGTTGGCGTTGAGGAAATACTCGATAGTGATCTGGTCGTAATTGTCGAAACCGCGCTTGGCCGGGACGTCCTTGCCCCAGTAATCCGGGTTGCGCTTGAACACGATGCGCTGGCCGGGCTGCACCTGCGCGATCGTATAGGGGCCACTGCCGATCACCGGCTTGAGCGTCGTCCTGTCGAAAGTCTCCTTGTCGAAGGCATGCTTCGGGATGATCGGGGTCAGCGCGATGATCAGCGGGAATTCGCGATCGGCCTTGTCGTTGAAGGTGAAGCGCACGCTGTGGTCGCCGGTCTTTTCGAGCTTGGCGACCCTGGCCATTCGGTCGCTGTAGGGCGGGCGGCCTTTCTCAGTGTAGACGCCATAGCTGAACAACACGTCCTCCGGCGTCACCGGCTGACCGTCCGACCATTTGGCCTTCGGGTTGAGATGGAATTCGATGCTCTTGCGCTCCGGGTCCATGTCGGCGCTGTCGGCCAACAAACCGTAGAGCGTGAAAGCCTCGTCGGCATTGCGCTGCATCAACGGCTCGAAGACCAGATTGCCGAAGATCGTGTCCATCATGCCGCGCGCCGTCGTGCGCAGGCTCTTGAGGATGAAAGGGTTGAGGTTGTCGAAGCTGCCGACGACGCAATATGTGATCGAGCCACCCTTCGGCGCATCGGGATTGACGTAATCGAAATGCGTATAGCCGGGCGGCAGCGCCGGCTCGCCCTGCATGGCGATAGCGTGCTTCGGCTCCGATGCGGCCGGCTGATGCGAAAGGGCGAGAAACGATATCCCGGTGATCAGCCAAACAACAACGCGGCCCATGACCGTCTCCTTATTGGGTCGGCTTGATGATTCGGTGTGCACCCTAGCATGGGGCGGCTGCGCGCCGGCCAACCGCGCGTTCAACAATTGCTGACGCCGGGCTGGATTCGGCCTCGCTTGCAGTGTAACACGCCCTCCGAAGTCATTCTGTTGCCTCATTTCGGCAACAGGTAGCTGGACCACACGGCACGAAGAAGCCGGTCCCGGGATCATTTGAGAGGAAGTGCACGACATGACGAGCCTGAACAGCAACGCGTACCGCCTGTCGGTCATGGCCGCTGGCGTGGTCGGCTTTCTCGGCGCAGGACTTCCCGCCGCTTCCGCACAGCAGCAACAGCAGATTCCGCAAGGCTGGTTCAAGGCCTGCACCAAGCAGGAAGACGTCGACATCTGCAACGTCCAGAACATCACCACCGCCGGCAACGGCCAGCTGGTCACCGGCGTCAGCCTGATCGAGCTGAAGGGCAAGGTGAACCGCAAGGTGTTCCAGGTGACGGTGCCGACCGGCCGTCTGGTGCCTCCCGGCATCGGCCTGCAGATCGACACCGGCAAGGCGCAGAAGCTCGATTATGTGATCTGCTTCCCGGATCGTTGCGTGGCCGAAGTGCCGCTGACCGACCAGCTCGTCGCGGCATTCAAGAAAGGCCAGGCGATCACGCTGACTTCCGTCAATTTCCAGAACCAGCCCAATCCGATCAAGATCGCCCTTCAGGGCTTCAGCGGCGCCTATGACGGCCCGGCGCTGCAGCAGTCGGACATCGAGGACCGGCAGAAGAAGCTTCAGGACTTCGTCGCCAAGAACAACCAGGATTTCGCCAAGAAGCTCAAGGAAGAGCAGGACAAGGCGAAGACCGCCAACTGATCGGCCGATATCGCCGAGCCAACAAAGAAGCGGGGTCATGCCCCGCTTTTTTTGTGCCCGTCTCTCCGCGGGTTAGTGCCTTGACTGCCGTTTCGGCTGGTAGCCGCCGTCCGGCCTCTTGTCGAACATCTCCTTGATCTGCGGATGCCGGACTGGCTCACCCGACTGATCCTCAAGCAGATTCTGTTCGGAGACGTAGGCGATGTATTCGGTCTCCGAATTCTCGGCGAGCAGATGATAGAAAGGCTGATCCTTGCGCGGCCGAACGTCGGCGGGGATGGCTTCGTACCATTCGTCGGTGTTGGCGAATTGCGGATCGACATCGAAAATGATGCCCCTGAATGGAAACAGCCGGTGGCGAACCACCTGTCCGATTGCGAATTTGGCTGTTTTCATCGTACTCACCACTGAATTCCTTGGGCTTATTTGGCGCAGACCGCGCATCAATTCAATCCCGAGGCGCTTGACGCCCCATTAAGCAACGGGCTAGCCCGGCGCCAGGGTTTCGGACCAGCATAAAAATGTCTGACGTCATCGGTCTTGTTCTTCCGTTCTTCGGCTTGATTTTTGTCGGGTTCTTCGTGGCGCGCATCACCAGGCAGCCGCTGGAGGTGCTCGGCTGGATGAACACGTTCATCGTCTATGTCGCGCTGCCTGCACTTTTCTTCCAACTGCTTGCCAAGACGCCGTTCGAAGACCTGACGGAATGGCGCTTCATCTTCGGCTCGGTCGTCTCGACCTTCATGGTATTTTCCTTGATGTTCATGGGGTCGGTGCTGACCTCGCGCGGCGAGATAGCGCAATCGACCATCAAGGCGCTCGCGGCCGCCTATGGCAATATCGGCTATATGGGACCGGGGCTGGCATTGCTGGCCTTCGGCGAGGAGGCTGCCGTGCCGGTCGCCTTGATCTTCTGTTTCGAGAACATCATGCATTTCGCCATCGCGCCCATGATGATGGCGCTGTCGGGCGACGAGAAGACCACTCCTCTCCGGCTTGCGCTGGGTGTCGTGCGCAAGATCGTGCTGCACCCGTTCATCATCGCAACCGCCCTGGGTGTCGGCGCCGCCTATATCGGCTTTCGATCGCCCGTGCCGGTGGAGCGATTTCTGGAATATCTTTCCCGGGCGGCCGCACCTTGCGCGCTGTTTGCCATGGGCGTCACCCTGGCGCTCAGGCCGCTCAATCGCGTCCCGCATGAGATGGTTCCGATTGCGGCGCTGAAACTGATCCTGCACCCGTTGCTCTGCTATGTCGTGCTGAGCTGGATCGGCAATTTTTCTGAGACATGGGTCTTCTCGGCGGTGCTTCTGGCGGCATTGCCGACCGCCACCAACGTCTTCGTCATCGCCCAGCAGTATGGCGTCTGGGTACAGCGCGCGTCGGCCAGTGTGCGGATCACAACCTGCCTGTCGGTCGTGACCGTCACCGGGCTGCTCTACCTGATCCGGCACAATATCCTAGCGCCGGACCTGTTTCCCTAACCCGCCAGCAAGCGCGGCAAAACCGCTGCCGGGACGAAGTCCCTCGCGCATGAAAAAAGCCCGAAGCGGCGCGAAGCCTCCGAGCACACCGAGCCCGGCAACGCGGGCCATCTGCGCCGGCAGCATGTCGGAAAGCAGCGACATGTTGAGCAGGTTGACCACGCTGCTGCGCGCCAGAATATCGGGGCGGCGCTTGAAATCGTAGGCTGCAAGCGCCTTGGCTGCACCTGGATCGGCTCTATTTTCACGAGCGATTCCAATTAGATCGTCGACGTCCCTGATGCCGAGATTGAGGCCTTGCGCACCAATCGGGGGAAACACATGGGCGGCTTCGCCGACCAGCGCCACCCGATCTCGGGCGAAACGCAGTGGCGTCACCGCCGAAAGCGGATAGATCTGCCTGCCCGGCTCGACCGTTACCCGGCCCAGCATCGACTGCATCTGCTGTTCGACCCGCTGAGAAAGCGTCGCATCGTCCAGTGCGGCGAGGTCGGTCGCGGTCTGGGGCTTGACCACCCAGACCAGGCTGGAGCGATTGCCGGGCAGCGGGACCTGCGTGAATGGACCGGTCTCGGTGTGGAATTCGGTCGAGGTGAAGGCATGGTCGCCGCCATGGCCGAAATTGAGGACGAGAGCTGCCTGCGGGTAGGACCGGGCCGAGGTCGAGATGCCGGCCGCCTGGCGCGCCGGTGACAACCGCCCATCGGCGGCGACCGCCAGCGCTGCGTCGACCGTGCTGCCGTCGGACAGGACGGCACGGGCGCGCTCGGCATCGAGATGCCAGTTCGCCACCATCGGCATCAGCCGGTCGATGCCGGCATGCGCGGCAACGGCGCTGGCGAGTGCCGGGTTGAGCACGCTGTTGGGAAGGTTCAGCCCGAACTGGTCCTCGTCGATCTCGCTGGCACGGAAGGTGACGACCGGGCTGCGGATCAGCCGGCTGGTGGCGTCGACGATGCGCATCACTTTCAGGGCCGCCGCCTTGGATTTGACGGCTTCGAGCACGCCAAGCCGGTCGAGCACTTTCAAGGCAGGGTTCATCAGGGCCGTCGTGCGGCCATCGGGGGCGGTGGCCTCCGGCCCGACCAGTGTCACCGGGAAACCCTCGGCGGCAAAACCGAGCGCCGCGATCAGTCCTGCCGGCCCCGTGCCGGCAACCAGTATCCGCGCAGTTTGCTGATGCTCCAAGATCGGCTTCCGGCTTGCAATGCGAGGCGGTCCACCCGACCTGCCGTTCGATGAGCATATAGGTCAGATCATGCCGCTTGATCAACGCGGCGATTCGGCCCATTCGGATGTCATGACCGGCCAGCAGGACGACTTCAGGCATCTCGACCGCGCCGGCCGCGCCATGGCCGGCATCGCGCGCAGTCCTCGCGTCACGGTAAACGTCGTTGTCGGCGCTTGCATCCTGCTTGCCTGGCTGACCCTTGCCGCGATGGCAATCCGCGGCGCCGAAGGCGGGATTGCAGGCGTCAGCGCCCCCGGCGACACGATCCTGCGCAGCCTGCCGCAACTGCCGCTGCCCGATTTCCTGGAACGGTTCTTTGTGCTGTGCCTCTCACCGGTGCCTTTGGACACAAGTCTCGGCTTGCAGGCCGGCGCGCTCGTTTTCATGTGGTTCCTGATGGCGATCGCGACGATGCTGCCTTCGGCGGCGCCGATGATCCGCACCTATTGCGAAATCACTGACACGGCTCGCATCAAGGGCGAACCGGTCGTTCACCCGCTGGTGCTGGTCGCCGGCTACCTCAGCGTCTGGCTCGCCGCTTCAATGATGTTCGCGGCGCTGACCCTGGCCGCCCATGCATTCGCCTCGTCAGCCGGGATGCTGGATCCGGTCGTCGGCCTTGCCGGTGCGCTCGCTCTCCTGATCGCCGGCCTCTACCAGTTCAGCGGCCTGAAGGAAGCTTGCCTGAAGAAATGCAAGAACCCGTTCTCGATCCTTTTCGCGAACTGGAGCGCCAAGCCGGCCAGCGTCTTTCGGCTCGGTGTCGCGCAAGGTCTGTGGTGTCTCGGCTGCTGCTGGGCCTTGATGCTGGTGATGTTCGCCGTTGGCGTCATGAACATTTTCTGGATGGCGTTGATCGGGCTGTTCACCCTGATCGAAAAACAAACAGCCAGCAGGGTTCCAACCCGGCTGGCCGGTGCGATACTGCTTGTCTGGGCAGCCGCGCTGCTAGTAGTCTCGCTGTGAGTGGGGGAAATCGATGGCAGACCAGAGCTGGGCGATGAAGGGAGAGCTCGTACTCTCCTGCAATTGCACGGTTTTTTGCCCCTGCGTGCTATCGCTTGGCAATCATCCGCCGACCGAAGGCTATTGCCAGACCTGGGCAGGGTTTCGCATCGATGCCGGCCATTTCGGTGAGGTTGATCTGTCCGGCCTCAATCTCGGCCTGATCATGGAAATCCCCGGCTACATGAGCCGCGGCAACTGGACCGCGGGCCTGTTCATCGACAGCCGAGCCTCGGTCTACGCAGTCAAGGCGCTGACCAAGATCTTCACGGGCAAGGCAGGCGGAACCACATCGCTGCTCTCCATCCTGGTAGGCAAATTCCTCGGCGTCGAGCAGGTGCCGATCACCTATGAGACGCGTGACAAGACGCGTATCTTCCAGATACCCAGGATTATCGACGGAGCCGTGACACCCATCCAAGGCAAGGACCGCGACAAGGACACGGTGATCAGCAATTCGGAATACTGGATCGCGCCCGAGATCATCGTGGCAAGGTCCGACAAGAGCAAGATGCGGGCTTTCGGCCGCAACTGGAATTTCGCCGGCCGTTCGGCCGAAATCTGCAAGCTGGATTGGCGGGGCCCGTGAGCAAGAACACAATGGCCAGGAATACGGCGGCCCGAAAAGCCGCCAAAAAGATCACGGACCGGATCCCCAGGCCGAAGAAGAAGGTCACCTGGCCACAGGCGAGAGCGTTCTCCGTCCACCTCTTGACCGCCTCGGGGTCGTTCCTGGCCTTCCTGTCGCTGGTAGCAGCAAGCGAAGAGCGCTGGACGGCGATGTTCTGGTGGCTAGGGCTGGCATTGTTCGTCGACGGCATCGATGGACCGATCGCGCGGAAGCTCGAGGTCAAGGAAATCCTGCCGACCTGGTCGGGCGAACTGCTCGACAACATCATCGACTACGTGACCTACGTGCTGATCCCGGCCTTCGCGCTCTATCAACGCGGCTTCATGGGCGAGGGCCTGTCATTCCTGTCGGCGGCGATCATCGTCGTTTCCAGCGCCATCTACTATGCCGACACCGGCATGAAGACGAAGGAGAATTTCTTCAAGGGTTTCCCCGTGGTCTGGAACATGGTGGTGTTCACCCTGTTCGTCATCGAGCCCGGACAATGGGTTTCGTTCGCGGTGGTGGTGGTGGCCGGCGTCCTGACTTTCGTGCCGATCAACTTCATCCACCCGGTGCGGGTGGTGCGGCTGCGGCGCATCAACCTTGGGATGACTCTCTTGTGGTGCGCTTTCGGCGCGCTTGCCCTGGCCCAGGCGGCACTCGCTGCCTTCTACGATCAGATCGGCGTGCTGGGCGAGCAGGTCAGCACCTTCACCAAGATCGGCATCACCATCACCGGGCTTTACCTTGCCTGCATCGGTGGCATCATGCAGTTCTTTCCCAAACTCGGTGCCAAGAAGGCCTGATCAGCCACTCCCACAGGGAGCCTAGCCCCACAGGAAGCCCAGCAATGTCCAAAGCGATCCGCATTCACGCCAATGGCGGCCCGGAAGTTCTGACCTATGAGGACGCCGACCCCGGCCAGCCGGGAGCCGGGCAGATCCTGGTCCGGCACACCGCGATCGGCCTCAATTTCATCGATGTCTATCATCGCTCTGGCCTCTATCCGCCACCCGGCGGCTTCCCGCTCGTGCCAGGCAGCGAAGCCGCCGGCTTGGTGCTGGAGGTCGGCCATGGCGTCGACTCGCTCAAACCGGGCGATCGCATCGCCTATGCCGTGACGACGGGGGCTTACGCGCAACAGCGCGTCATCGATGCCAGCCGCGTCGTCAAGGTTCCGGATGGCATCAGCGACGAACAGGCCGCGGCGATGATGCTGAAGGGCATGACCGCGGAATATCTGCTGCGCCGGACGTTCAAGGTGAAGGCCGGCGACACGATCCTGTTCCATGCCGCGGCAGGCGGCGTCGGACTGATCCTCGGCCAATGGGCAAAACATCTCGGCGCCACCGTCATCGGCACCGCCAGCTCGTCCGACAAGATCGAGCTCGCCAGGGCGCATGGTTTCGATCATGTCATCAACTACAAGGAACAGGATTTCGTCGCCGGCGTCGCCGCCATCACGGGCGGCAAAAAATGCGATGTCGTCTATGATTCGGTCGGCAACGACACATTTCCGGCTTCGCTCGACTGCCTGCGGCCGCTTGGCATGTTCGTCAGCTTTGGCCAGTCCTCGGGACCCATACCGCCATTCAGCATGTCATTGCTGGCCCAGAAAGGCTCGCTGTTCGCAACAAGGCCGACACTGTTCGTCTACAACGCAAAACGCGAGGACCTCGACGCTTCTGCCGCCGCCCTGTTCGAGGTCGTGCTCAGCGGCGCGGTCGAGATCAAGATCAACCAGCGCTACGTGCTCAAGGACGCCGGCAAGGCGCATTCCGACCTCGAGGGCCGCAGGACCACAGGGACGACCATTCTCATCCCTTAGTTCGTTCTGCCTTGCTATCCCTTGAATTTCCGCTGAAATTCTTGAAGCTCTTTCAAGACGTGTGCCGCTTTCCGATGAGAGCCGGCCGCGCCTACCATGCCTGCGGGAACACAGAACATGTCTGGCTAACCAGATGGGAGGCACTGTGAGTGCAAATCAGAACGGCACGAACCTGCTTGAGGTGCGTGGCCTCACCAAGATATTCGGCACGCTGACGGCGTGCGATCACATCGATCTCGACATCGCCAGGGGTGAGATCCACGCCTTGCTCGGCGAAAACGGCGCCGGCAAGTCGACGCTGGTCAAGATGCTGTTCGGCTCGCTGGAGCCCAATTCCGGAGAGATCTTCTGGAACGGCCAGGCGGTCAGGATTTCCAGCCCCGGCGCCGCGAAAAAACTCGGCATCGGCATGGTGTTCCAGCATTTTTCGCTGTTCGAGGCGCTGACCGCGGCCGAAAACATCGCGCTGTCGCTGGACGACGGCTCGCCGATCAGCAGCATCGCTGCCAAGGCGAGGGCGCTTTCCTTCAGCTATGGCCTGCCGCTCGATCCTGACTCGCTGGTCGGCGACCTGTCGGTAGGCGAGCGCCAGCGCATCGAGATCATCCGCTGCCTGCTGCAGACGCCACAGCTCATCATCCTGGACGAACCGACCTCGGTGCTGACGCCGCAGGAAGCCGACAAGCTGTTCGAGACGCTGGAGCGCCTGCGCTCGGAAGGCAAATCCATCCTCTACATTTCGCACCGGCTCGAAGAGGTCAAACGCATCTGCGACCGCGCCACCGTGCTGCGCCACGGCAAAGTGGTCGGCCACTGCAATCCGCGTGAGGAAACTGCTTCTTCGCTGGCTCGCATGATGGTCGGCAACGAGGTGCAGGCGGTGGTGCGCGCGCCGGTCGAGGGCATCGACAAGGCGCAGCCGCTGCTCGAAATCCGCAATCTCAATCGCAAACCGGCAACGCCGTTCTCGATACCGCTCAAGGGCATCAACCTGAATGTCCGCGCCGGTGAGGTGATCGGCATCGCCGGCGTCGCCGGCAACGGCCAGGGCGAGTTCTTCGAATCCGTTTCAGGCGAAGTGCTGCAGCAGAATGCCGCCTCGGTGCGCATTCGTGGCAAGGATGCGGGAGGCCTTAGCATCACCGGACGCCGACTGCTGGGCGCCGCCTTCGTGCCGGAGGAGCGCCTCGGCCACGGTGCGGCACCGCGCATGAAGCTTTCTGAAAACCTGCTGCTGTCGCGCCATGCCACCGACGGCAAGGCGTTCGTCGGTTCCGGCGGAATGGTCAAGAGCGCCGCCATCCAGGCCGCCTCCCAGCGCATCATCGAGGCGATGGATGTGCGCAAGAGTGCGCCGGATCCGGAGGCTGCGGCCCTTTCGGGTGGCAATCTGCAGAAATTCATCGTCGGCCGTGAACTCGACCGCCGGCCAAGCGTCATGGTGGTGAACCAGCCGACCTGGGGCGTCGACGCGGGCGCTGCCGCCCACATCCGCCAGGCCTTGATCGAGCTGTCGCGCAGCGGATCGGCGGTGCTGGTGATCAGCCAGGATCTCGACGAGCTGTTCGAGATATCGGATGCGATCGCGGTCATGCACAATGGCGAGCTGTCGAAGCCGATGCCGATCGCCGAGGCAACCTTCGAAAAGGTAGGTTTGCTGATGGGCGGCGCCGAACCAGGCCACGCCGAACACTCGCTGGAGACGGCATGATGCGCCTCGAACTCGTCAAACGCCCGCAGCGTTCCATGCTGTTTTCGGCCCTGTCGCCGTTCATCGCCTTCGCGCTGACCATCATTGCCGGCGCCGTCATGTTCGCGCTGCTCGGCGTCAATCCGCTGACCGCGTTCAATATCTATTTCATCGAGCCGATCAGCCAGGTCTGGCAGTTGCATGAGCTGGCGATCAAGGCAGCGCCGCTCATCCTGATCGCTGTCGGCCTGTCGGTCTGCTACAAGGCCAACATTTGGAACATCGGCGCCGAAGGCCAGTTCATCCTCGGCGGCATTGCCGGTTCGATGATTCCGGTGCTGTTTCCGCAGTTCGAAGGTCCGCTGGTGCTGCCGCTGATGCTTTTGCTCGGCATGGTCGGCGGCGCGGCCTATGCCGCGATCCCGGCTCTGCTCAAGACGCGCTTCGGCACCAACGAGATCCTGACCAGCCTGATGCTGGTCTATGTCGCGCAGCTCTTCCTTGATTGGCTGGTGCGCGGACCCTGGCGCGATCCGCAGGGTCATGGTTTCCCGCAGACCATCCAGTTCAACGATTCGGCCGTGTTGCCGGAGCTGATGCCGGATGCCGGGCGGGCAAACTGGGGTTTTGTCTTCGCGCTGATCGCCGCGGTGCTGGTCTGGATCCTGATGAGCCGCATGCTGAAGGGTTTTGAGGTGCGCGTGCTGGGCTCAAGCCCGCGGGCAGGGCGCTTCGCCGGCTTCGGCCTCAACCGCATGGTGTTTTTCGCCTTCCTGCTGTCGGGTGCCCTGGCGGGTCTTGCCGGCATCTCCGAGGTCTCGGGCGCCATCGGGCAGTTGCAGCCTGTCATTTCGCCCGGCTATGGCTTCACCGCCATCATCGTGGCTTTCCTTGGCCGCCTCAACCCGCTCGGCATCGTTGCCGCCGGTCTGGTGCTGGCGCTGACCTATCTCGGCGGCGAAGCGGTGCAGAGCGCGCTCGGCATCTCCGACAAGGTGGCGCGGGTGTTCCAGGGCATGCTGCTGTTCTTCGTGCTCGGCTGCGACACGCTCATCCACTACCGCATTCGCCTGGTCGGCCTGGCGCTGACCAGACCGGAAGGTGCCGCGAAACGCGAAGCCGCACCGAAGCTGAAGGAAGCCCGTTGATGGACATCACCGTAAACATCCTTCTGACCATCGCCACCGCGGCGACGCCGCTGTTGATCGCGGCAATCGGCGAACTGGTGGTCGAGCGCTCCGGCGTGCTCAATCTCGGCGTCGAAGGCATGATGATCATGGGCGCCGTCGGCGGCTTCGGCGCAACCTATCTCACCGGATCACCCTGGATCGGCCTTCTGGCGGCCATCGCCATGGGCGCGGTGTTCTCGCTGCTGTTTGCCGTCATGACGCTGTCGCTGGCCACCAACCAGGTGGCGACCGGCCTGTCGCTGACGCTGCTCGGCCTCGGCCTGTCCGGCATGATGGGCACCAGCTTCGTCGGCCAGCCCGGCGAAAGGCTGCCCAACCTCTACATTCCCGGCCTGACGGAAATCCCTGTGGTCGGCAGGCTGCTGTTCGGGCAGGATCCGATCTTCTACATCTCGATTGCGCTCACCGCGGCCGTCATGTGGTTCCTGTTCAAGACAAGGACCGGACTGACGCTGCGTTCGATCGGCGACAGCCACACCTCGGCGCATGCGCTTGGCATCAAGGTGATCCGCTATCGCTACCTCGCGGTCATCTTCGGCGGCGCCTGTGCCGGTCTCGCCGGCGGCCATCTCTCACTGGTCTACACGCCGCAATGGGTGGAGAACATGAGTGCCGGCCGCGGTTGGATCGCGCTGGCGCTGGTGGTGTTCGCCTCCTGGCGGCCATGGCGGGTGCTGGCCGGCGCCTACATCTTCGGCGCGGTGTGGATCGGCCAGCTTCATGCACAGGCTTTTGGCATTCCAGTGCCCTCGCAGTTCCTTTCTTCGCTGCCCTATCTGGCAACCGTCGTGGTTCTCGTTCTAATCTCGCGCAACAAGCGTCTGACGATGATGAACACGCCGGCTTCCTTGGGGCAGCCATTCGTTCCGGATCGTTGACAATAAAAACAAACGGGAAGCTCCAAGGCTTAACTCAGAGAGGTAACACGATGAAAAAACTGCTTATTGCCCTGATGACCACGACCGCCGCCATGTCGCTGGCAGCGACGGCCGAGGCCGCGGACAAGCTGAAGGCCTGCTGGGTCTACACCGGCCCGATCGGCGACTTCGGCTACTCCTACCAGCACGACCAGGGCCGTCTCGAGGTGGAGAAGGCGCTCGGTGACAAGGTCGAGACCGCCTATCTCGAAAACGTCTCGGAAGGCCCCGATGCCGACCGTGCTTTCGAGCGCCTGGCACGCGAAGGCTGCAAGATCATCTTCGGCACCTCCTTCGGCTTCATGGACCCGGAAGTGAAGGTCGCCAAGAAATTCCCGAAAGTGATGTTCGAGCACGCCACCGGTTACAAGACCGCTGACAATCTCGGCATCTACAATGCGCGCTTCTACGAAGGCCGCTACATTCTTGGCCAGATCGCCGCCAAGGAATCGAAGGCAGGGGTCGCCGGCTATATCGTTTCCTTCCCGATCCCCGAAGTGGTGATGGGCATCAACTCCTTCATGCTCGGCGCGCAGTCGATCAACCCGAATTTCAAGGCCAAGATCGTCTGGGTGAACTCCTGGTTCGATCCGGGCAAGGAAGCCGACGCTGCCAAGGCGCTGTTCGACCAGGGCGCCGACATCATCGTCCAGCACACCGATTCCACCGCTGCCCTGCAGGTGGCCGAGGAGCGCAAGCTGAAAGGCTTCGGCCAGTCCTCCGACATGATCAAGTTCGCGCCGAACGCGCAGTTGACCTCGCTCACCGACGAATGGGGTCCCTATTACATCAGCCGCGTCCAGGCCGCGCTCGACGGCACCTGGAAGCCGGACAATGTCTGGCTCGGCATCAAGGACGGCGCCGTCAAGATGTCGGCCTACACCAACATGCCCGACGACGTGAAGGCGATGGCCGAAGCCACCGAAAAGAAGATCGCCGGCGGCTGGAATCCCTTCACCGGACCGGTTGCCAAGCAGGACGGCACGCCGTGGCTGAAGGATGGTGAAGTCGCCGACGACGGCACGCTGCTCGGCATGAATTTTTATGTGAAAGGCGTCGACGACAAGCTGCCGAAATAAGCAGCGCGAGACATGAGACGGAGGGGCGCCGCGAGGCGCCCTTCTTCATTCGGCGGGCTGTGCGCCGGCAGAGGGGCGACGAAACCGCGTTCGTCCGGCATCGACCGCGCGGCCGAGCCAAAACCTGAGCAACCGCTGTACCGGTTGTTCGCAGGTGCGACAGATCGCCCACGAAATGAAAAGCATGAGCACGACGCAACCAAGAGCGGCAATCCATTTGCCGACAAGGGGCGTTGCCGCATTGATGGCGAGATAGCCGATGTCCTGGTGCAGCAAATAGAGCGGATAGGTCAGCCCGCCCAGCGCCAGAGTGAGCCCCGATGCCCTGACACGGTCGCGCAGCAGCACCGCGCCGATCAAGGCCGCGTGCATGACGACGTTGGCGACGACGAGATTGGCCGAGGCAACGGCAATGCCGTAGTGGCCAAGCATCCAGTGCTGCGTCACCGATAGCGTTCCGCAGGAGATCAGGAACGCGGCGGCAAGCAGCAGCAGGGCCGGTACAGAACGGCCATGCGAATGGATTTGGTGGACCAGCACGCCGGCGGCGAAGAACGGGCCGAACTCGGTGAGGAACAGCAGCCTGGCTCCGCCGCTGCCGATGAAGAACTCGTTCAAGGCCGAGATCGCCAGCCAGATGAAGATCAGCTCCAGCTTGCGTTTCTGGAAGAGCCCGGTGAACAGGGCCAGCGTGATCCATCCGTAGAACACCAGTTCAAGCACGATCGACCAGTAGACGCCGTCCATGAAGGGCTGGCCGAAGGCCGGCGCGAACATCGACAGATTGGCGGCATACTGAACGAAAGAGGCCGAAAGCAGCGGCGACCCGACAAGGAAGACAATCGCGAAGGTGATCGTCATGCAGAACAGAAAACCCGGATAGAGGCGAACGAACCGCGCGATCGCAAACTGATCCCAGCTCCGGTTTTCCGCCGACCAGGCAATAACGAAACCGCTGATCAGGAAGAACAGGTTGACGCCGAGATAGCCGTAGAGGGCGAATGGTGCGGCAAGCGGATAGCCTTGCGCAAGGTAGCCTTCGGCGGCAGCGCCGCGAAAGAAATAGTGGAAGAACACGACGGCAAGTGCTGCCGCCAGCCTGAGCAGGTCCAGCGTCGCGATGTAATTTTGTTCCGCAGGTCTGGTGTTCATCCGCATTTCCCGCATCTACGGTCCGCAAACCATAGAGCGGATCGCGGCTGCGCGGGTTAAGACGGCTGAATTATCGCCAGATGTAGTAAATACGGACCGTCAGACCGCCGAACCATAGAGGTCATAGGCATCGGCACGGTCGATCTTGACGGTGACGATGTCGCCTTGGCGCAGCGGGCGGCGCGACTGGATGTGCACCGAGCCGTCGATCTCGGGCGCGTCGTATTTGGTGCGGCCCTTTGCCGACGTGCCGTGCGCCTCGTCGATCAGCACCGGCAGGCGCTTGCCGACCTTCCTGGCCAGCTGTGTCGCCGAAATCTTCTGCTGGCGCTGCATGAAGCGGTGCCAGCGCGCCTCCTTGATCTCTTGGGGAACCTGTTCGAGACCGAGATCGTTGGAGCGGGCGCCCCGGACCGGCTCGTATTTGAAGCAGCCGGCGCGATCGATCTTGGCCTCGTCGAGCCAGTCGAGCAGCATCTCGAAATCGTCGTCCGTCTCGCCGGGGAAGCCGACGATGAAGGTCGAGCGGATGGCCAGATCCGGGCAGACCTCACGCCAGCCGCGAATGCGCTCGAGCGTCTTTTCGCCGTGTGCCGGCCGGCGCATGTTCTTCAACACCTGCGGCGAAGCGTGCTGGAAGGGGATATCCAGGTAAGGGAGGATCTTGCCCTCTGCCATCAGCGGGATGACGTCGGCGACATGCGGGTAGGGGTAGACATAGTGCATGCGCACCCAGATGCTGAGCTTGCCCAGTTCCTCGGACAGATCGAGGAATTTTGCGCGCACCTCACGGTCGCCGAACATCGACGTCTGGTACTTGATGTCGATGCCGTAGGCGCTGGTGTCCTGCGAGATGACCAGAAGTTCCTTGACCCCGGCCTTGGCCAGTTTCTCGGCCTCGCGCAGCACATCGGCCGCCGGCCGCGAGACGAGGTCGCCACGCAGTGCCGGAATGATGCAGAAGGTACAGCGGTTGTTGCAGCCTTCGGAAATTTTCAGATAGGCGTAGTGGCGCGGCGTCAGCTTGACACCCTGCGGCGGCAAAAGATCGACATAAGGGTCGTGCGAAGGCGGCGCAGCCTCATGCACGGCAGCCATCACGCTCTCATAGGCCTGCGGCCCGGTGATCGCCAGCACATTGGGGTGCTTTTCGCGAATGACGTCCGGCTCGGCACCCAGGCAACCGGTGACGATCACCCGGCCGTTTTCCGAAAGCGCGGAGCCGATGGCGTTGAGCGACTCGTCGCGAGCGGAATCGAGAAAGCCGCAAGTGTTGACGACGACAAGGTCGGCGCCGTCATGCTTGCGGGCGATTTCGTAACCTTCGGCGCGCAGGCGCGTGATGATGCGCTCCGAATCCACAAGGGCCTTCGGGCATCCAAGACTGACAAAACTCACGCGTGGAGCGGACATAGAGCGTTTCCGGGCTTTTCAGGATTGCCGGCGCAGTACCACACTTATTGCGGCATTGGTATGGGCAGACCCGCGATGCGGCAAAACGCACGGCGGTCTTGCTTCCACTGAGTGAAGATGCCGATGTCCGCCAGCCTCAGCCGACCGCACCGTTTACATGCGGCCAGACCTCCACCGCGCCACGATAGACCATGTCCACAGCCACATAGAAAATGATCAGCAGGCCGACATAGGCAATCCAGCGGTGGCGATGCAGCAGCTTGGCAATGAAAGTCGCGGCCAGCCCCATCAGGGCGATCGACAACACAAGGCCGATGACCAGCACCGGAAAATGATCGCGCGCCGCTCCAGCCACCGCCAGCACGTTGTCGAGCGACATCGACACGTCGGCGACGACAATCTGCAAGGCAGCCTGGCCAAGGGTCTTGCGCTTCGTCTTGCCGGCGACCGCCTGGTCGCTGTTGAGGTCCGAATTCGACAGTGCCTCGGTCGCTTCCAACTCGTCGGCATGCGACGTGCGCAGCTCGCGATACATCTTCCAGCAGACCCACAGCAGCAGGATGCCGCCGGCCAGCAGCAGGCCGACGATCGCCAGCAGCTTGACGGTAATTGCGGCAAACCCGATGCGCAGCACCGTTGCCGCCACCACGCCGAGAAGAATCGCCTTCTTGCGTTGTTCGGCGGGCAAGCCGGCCGCGGCGAGGCCGATGACGATCGCATTGTCGCCGGCCAGCACGAGGTCGATGGCGATGACCTGCAGCAGGGCGGTCAGACTGGCAGCGCTGAAAAAAATGTCCATCGACAGGAAGCCCTTGCTGATTTTGCCGAGTGTTCGTCGATTATCCAGAGGCCCTAACTTGGTGGTCCCCTGGCGTCAAGGGATCACGCGTGGCTGCATCACCGAAGCAGCATTGCGTCAAGCCGGATCACGGCTTTGCGGCACTCGCGACAGCCAGGCAAACCATGGCAGATCACAAATCAATCGTAGAGATTGTACCTTGCCCAGTCGGCTTCTGGAATTTCGTCCCCGATCCGGTAGCGGAGCTGCAAAACTTCCATATGGTCCGGCGCGGTCTGGCACTTGAATTTCAGCCGGTACCACTGCCCCTTGCTGCGAAACGCAGCACCCGGGCTCTTGATTGCATCGGCACCCATCTCGGGCGTGGCGAAGGCGTAGGCGACGACGCGATCGGCTTTGAACTTGCGATCGTCATGGGTGATGCGGTCGAGCACTTCGGCATCGCAACGCTGTTCAAGACGGGTTTGGGGATCGAGTTTCATCAGACCGGCGCGCAATGCATTGTCCATTGCGCTGGCTGGAAAACTCAGTGTCACTGACGCCAAGGCGGTCATGCAGAGCTTCTTCATGGGCGGGACAAGCAACATATTTTGTCGGAGAAATCAACCGAGAGGACCGCCGCGAGCGCCGCCGGAATCTTCAATCATATGGCCGGTGCGTTCAAAATTGCGTGTCGGGATTCGTCGTGCGACGCCTGCGGCCAACGGACCAAAGAGGCACGGCCGGCATCGGTGAGATCGTAAAGGCCGCGGTCGACGCGCGCGAACCAGCCATAAACATTGTGCTGCAGGATTTTCGGCGCCATCGGCGTCACCGCCTTCAGATCTCGCGGCCGCCTGGGTCCGTCCACCATGGCCGCAGCGCAGGCGAGGGCGCTTTGGCGATAGGCCGTCATGATCGGATTGCGCGATCCTCCTCCCACAACGGGATCGCCGCGACGGCGCTGGTGCTCGTCGACCAGGCGAGAGCGCCGGCGGGCATTCTTGCGCGGCGCCAGCGCGATCGGGCTGAGAAGCACCTCGACCCGGTCCGTCGCGGTCACGCCAAGCAGGCCGAAGCCAAGCCGGCGGCAGAGATTGCGGAATCTGGCGTCGCTTTCGCGGCCCTTGCCGCGGGCCGACATGCGCGCGGCCAGCCACACCTCGTCGCAGGCCGCCGCGCGATCGACACCTTGCAGCACCAGTTCAAGATTGAACTGCAGCTTCAACTCGCAGATGACGACAACCGGCGGCTCCCCCTCGCGCAATGCAACAACATCGCAGCCGTCGATCTCGCCTTTGACGACGAAGTCGAGGCTTTCGAGGAACCGCTTCACCGGCGCATAGAGAGACGTCTCGTTCATGCCGCAGGGTTTAGCCGATTCGACGCGAAAAGCCTTCCCGTGGTTCGGCGTTCTACGGCCCGAAAGCGGATCGGGGTGGATACCGCACCGTCGGGCCAGCTGTCAGGCTTCGGTGTTCGGCACCTGCCCGGTTCGGCAGCTTCCTACGGCGCAGGGGCGGATAGCCGATCTGACCGAAATAGGTGGAAGGGATCGGATCGTCGACGCCGTACTTGTCCGGCACCTTGTCACCGGTGGGATTGTAGGTGCCGAACAGCATGTCGAGGAAAGGCAACTGCCCGGCGAAGTTCTTGTCATAGGCTTCGCGCTGGTTGGCATGGCGCCAGCGATGGAACTGCGGGCTGGCGATCAGCCACTTCAAGGGGCCGAACGGAATCCGCACGTTTGAATGCACAAGCAGCGTATGTCCAAGGTAGATAGTCGAAAAGACGGCGATCGAGGCTTCCGAGAAGCCGAGGAAAAAGATCGGCGTCAGCGATATCGCCTTTGTGACGATGGCGACGACGGGATGATTGTGGAAGGCCCCAAGCCAGTCGAGTTCCTCGATGCCGTGGTGAACGGCATGGAACTTCCAAAGCGCGGGGATTTTGTGGAAGGCCCGATGTGTCCAGTAGACGCCGACATCGGTGATCACGATGATTTCGGCAACCTGCAGCCAGACGGGCTGGCCGCTGACGGCCTGCGTTATCGCCGGCGAGACCAGGAGCGCAGCGGCACCGAGCGCGCCTGTCGCCATCACGACGATGGCCAGCTTTATGATGAAGCCGTTGAACAGCAGATAGATCAGATCCACAGCGAAGCCGTTGCGGAAGATCTTCTGCGGCCGCTCGGCAAACAGATGTTCGAACGGAATGAAGATCAGCGCGCAGATCAACAGTGCCTTGATGCCGAAGATATCCATCGATCCGCCTCTTGCTGCCGGCGCGCAGCCTGCGTCTGAGAGAAGAACCACATCTCCCTTTCCAAAGGCTGAAGGCTCTGAAAGGGCGCTAACGCGCGGAACGTGCGAGCAATGTCGCCGAACGCGACGGATCGGAGTAATGGGACCGTCGAACGCGGTTCCTTGACAAGGCTTCGAACCGTTCGTGTCCTAGCCGTCAAGACCCCAAAGATCCGGGTTGCGTTTGAAATACTCAACCAGCATCTCGGTGAGCACACGCACTTTCCGCGTAGGATGCTGCCCCGGCGGGCGGACTACATACGCAGCTCCCGGAGGTACCGGATAGCGGGTCATGATCGGGATCAGCGCGCCGGAGGCCACATATTCATGTGTAATGCAATCGGGGAGCCAGGCGATGCCGAGACCTGCCACCGCCGCCGCGGCAAGCGCCGTGGCGCTGTCGGCCTTGAACCTGCCCTGCGGCTGGACCGCAACAATCTTGTCGCCATCCATGAACTGCCAGGCTTCCGTTCCCTGCATGATGGCCTGATGGGTGACGAGTTCGTCCGGAGTCTCGGGTGACGCGTGCGCTTTGATGTAATCCGGGCTCGCGACAAGCTTTCCATGGATCGGCCCGACGCGCTTCGCGATCAGGTTGGAGTCCTGAAGGTAGGCGCCCCGAATCGCGCAATCGAAACCCTCTGCGATGAGATCGACGAAGCGATCGCTGTAAGAAGTATGGATGTGAAGCTTCGGGTGCAGGCGCGCCATTTCCGCGAGCACGGAGGCGAAATGGGTCGCGCCGAAAGTAAGCGGCATAGCAACCCTCAGGCGGCCGCGCAGCTCACCGGTAGGGAGGATCGTTTCCCTGGCCGTATCAATCTCGGCGCTGGCTCGGGCCGCATGGTCTCTGAACGTGATTCCCGCTTCTGTGAGCGCGGCACCGCGGGTCGTTCGTGCAAGAAGCTGGACGCCAAGCTCCGCCTCAACCCGAAAGAGCCTGCGACTGACGATTGATTTGGAGACGCCGAGCCGGCGGGCGGCGGCCGATACGCCCCCGGCATCGGCCACTACGACGAATGTCTGTAGATCCTCGATATCCAATTCGGCGTTCCTCGTTTCGCGACACAGCTTGCCTGATTATGGCACTATCGCATCACCAAAAGGAACAGCAAATTGCGTTCAGGCAACGTCGCCCGCTGGCGCATGTCTCCCGGAAAACCCACGCCGTCCAGGCGGCAGAGAGAGGAAGTTCTTATGACCTTTCGTAACGGCCTTGATTCACTTCTTCGCCCCGAGGATTCGGTCCTCGTTCTGATCGACCACCAGCCCTACCAGCTCTCGAACCTGAACAGCCACGATCCGCATGCAGTGGTCAACAACTCGACGGCCTTGGCAAAGGTCGCAAAGGCCTTCGGCGTTCCCACCATCCTGACCAGCGTCGTTGCCGATCGGGGCGGCCTGATCTTCCCCCACATCACCGACGTATTTCCCGGCCAGGAGGTCATCGACCGGACGTTCATCAACACCTGGGAAGACAGGAAGGTCGTGAACGCGGTCAAGGCGACCGGCCGCAGGCAGCTCATCATCGCCGGCCTGTGGACCGAGATCTGCGTCGCCATGCCGGTTATCCAGGCGTTGGGCGAAGGCTGGGACGTCACGGTCATCGCCGACGCCTCGGGCGGCACGTCGGTCGAAGCGCACGAGGTCGCCATCCAACGCATGATCGCGGCCGGCGCAAACATGATGACCTGGCTGGCGCTGGCATCGGAGTGGCAACGCGACTGGGCGCGTACCGAGCACGTCGGCGAGCTGACGGAAGTGCTCAAGCAGCACGCCGCTGGCAGCGGCATCGCGTACCTCTGGGAGCAGCAACTTCTCAACACGCCTGTGCCGAGCACCGCCGGCTGAACTGGGCGGGGTGACGAAAGCGTTGAGCGATCCAGCGCCAACATGCTGAGCCGGGTCACCCCCGCCCACAAGACGAGCCGCCTCAATGCAGGGCGGCCGGCCGTCATCAACGATCACTTCCTCCATCCATTGGCCGCGACTACAGTCGGCGCAGCCTGGCTATCTATCGCCTCATTGAAAGGACCATGGAGATGTTCGGCGGAGCGCTTCCGAGAGGAAATGGACGTCATCTATCCGAACTTCAAAGTCAGCCTGACGCAACAGGGCGCTCGTGATCGATGACCTCGCAGTTCGGATATATCGACTTGGAACAGAGGACCTTGCAACCAATCGACAACCCGCTGGGCACGAGGTTGTCATCATGTCTTAGGTACAAACCGCTACCCATGTCTCCGGGCTGGACAATTCGACGTCTGGCGGAGGAAGTGGGATTCGATTCTTGCCTCCGATCCAAGCAAATCAAGAAATCTAAGAATCGATTGTTACACAGCATGTTACGCGCCAGTCAGACGGTGCGGACACGAGCGCGGCCCTTCCCGAAAATGCTAGTGGTGAATCTGTCTAGCGAGGCAACGGAGCAGTGCACGGTGCCGTTTGCGAAGGCCCTGAGGGAATGATCGTGGAGAAAGGCCGCCTTCAGGATCAGCTAGACGCGCTCAAGGCTCCGCTTCTCGGCAAGCGATATGGATGAGCAACGAACGAGTGCCGGTTCCAGCACCTAAGCTGATTTGCGGCTATTGGCCTTTGGCCGATCTTGGCCGATCCCTTCCTTGGCGAGGCTCTTTCGAAGAACTGAGGCCAAGTCGACCACGTTCTCCTTGGGTTTCGGTACCGGTTTCGGGGGTTTTTTGCCCTTGCGCTTGGCGTCAATCATGGCAATCAACGCGTCCTCGTAGGTGTCCTCGAATTTCGAAGGATCGAACTTTGTCACCTTCTTGTCGATGAGAAGCCCCGCGATTTCGAGCAAATCCGAATCATATTTTGCGCTCTTCACATCGTCGAAGACGGTGTCTTCCGATGTCATCTCATTGTGGGTCCGTAGCTCGGTCAGCAACATCCCTTTTCCAAGGGGCTGTATCAACACTTCGCGCCCGCGCTGATAGAGTACGACGCAGGAGCGTGCCGCAACGCGTTTCTTGGCCATCGCATCGCGCAGGACGGCAAAGGCCTCCAGGGAGGCGCCGTCTGCCGGGATCAAGTAGTATGGTTTCTCGAGATAACGTGTGTCGATCTCGGCAACCGGAACGAAGGAATCGACGTCAAGTGTATGCTGTGACGTCAGCTTCAGTTTCTTTAACTCGTCCGGCTCGACGTGGATGAAATCATCCTTGTCCGCCTCATACCCTTTGATCTGATCCTCGGCTTTGACAACGTCGCCAGTCTCTTCATCGACATAGGCGCTTTTAACGGGTAAACCGTCCTTGCGGTTCAAAATCTTGAAGTCGATCTTGGTTGCCTCGCTTGTGGCACCCACTATCTTTACCCCGCATGACACGGAACCGACCCTCAGAAAGCCCTTCCAGACCGCGCGTGGCGCCACCATGCCGTTTCTCCTAGACGTCGATCCGGCACAACGTCAGGCACACGGTTCTGTTCCTCAACGTTGGCAGTACCCACGCCAATGTTAGTTATTCTTCACGATAGTCCAGCAGCTTTGCATGGCGCAGTTTTTCTTCGCCCTTCAGAAAAACTTGACCCGGCCGACCAAGCCTGGCTTGATCCTCTCGGCCTTGTCTTTCTTTAAGCCCTTCGGCACGGGACGCCGATCTTGCCCTGCACGCGCTCCGACAGGCTGTTGAATATGCCCAGCAGCAGGTTGGTAGGCCGGCTCGATGTAGGTCCAGTTTTGGGCTTATGCGAATGTCCGCAAAGCGCCCTCATTCCTGTCGTTTGGGTTGTGTGTTTGCCGGCCTGGAAGCGGACATCGATTTTGTCAGAAATGGCGGACGCGCCGAACCGCGAAGCAGGTCTTTCTTTTGGTTGGCTCAAGCTACGTGGAAGGGGCGCCTTGTCGGCCTTGTGCCTGTCTCGAGATCCAATTCACTGGATTACAGTGGCCTCCATGCCGATGAAATGAAACGCCAACCCCAAAGTTCCATAAGGCGTTACTAATTTAAATTGTTGTTGTG
>NZ_JAMYQH010000020.1:0-118926 GCF_040320765.1 Mesorhizobium sp. M0618
AGAAGCGCGACCAGCAGCAGCAGACCGAGCAGGCGCCGGCCGAACAGGCCGCTCCAGCCGAGGAACAGCAGCCGCGCAGGAAGAAGCGCGACCAGCAGCAGCAGACCGAGCAGGCGCCGGCCGAACAGGCAGCACCCGCCGAGGAACAGCAGCCGCGCAGGAAGAAGCGCGACCAGCAGCAGCAGACCGAGCAGGCGCCGGCCGAACAGGCCGCTCCAGCCGAGGAACAGCAGCCGCGCAGGAAGAAACGCGACCAGCAGCAAACCGAGCAGGCGCCGGCCGGCCAGGCGGAACCGGCCAACGACAATCAGCCCGGCGAGCAGGCCAAGCCGCGCAAGAAGAACAGGCAGGACCAGCAGGCCCAACCTGAAGTCGCCCCGGCACCGAAGGAGGCTCCCGCTGGAGAGGCGACGGCCCCTGCCGGCGAACAGCCCGCGGCCCAGGGCGAGCAGCCCCAGGACACGACGAAGAAGCGTGTCAGGAAACCTGTTGGCGAGCAGCCGGCCACAGCCGAGCAGCCAGCCACCGGCGAACAACCGGCCAATGGTCAGACGGCAGCACCGGTACAGGGCGAAAACCCGGTGCAAGGCGAAGCACCGGCCGATCCAAACGCCGCTCCCATCCTGGACAGCCAGAAGGACGCCGAGCGCAGAGGCGGCCGCAAGCAGGGCGACAAGATCGTCCCCCAGGATGGCGAGCAGCAGAATGGCGGGCAAAATGCCCAGCAAGGTGGCGATCAGGGCCGCAAGCCGGTGGCTGCTCCCATCGACCAAGGCCCGCCCCCCACCGACGACAGGGCCGCACAGCAGGAGATCAAGCCCGAGAAGATCGCGCCGGTGACCGAGGAAAAGGGCACACGCGTAGAGCGTGCACCCGATGAGAACGTCCGCGACCGCCGGCGTCCGAAAGGCGTCGACGTCGTCAGGGAACTCGGCGACCGCGTCATCCTGCAGTTCAACAACCAGACGTTCGTCGAGAGCAATGACGCCCCGCGCATGACCCGCGGCGCCAGGAACGTCTATTATGAGGATCTCTCGGGCAATCGCACCCGGGAAATCGTCGAGCGTGACAACGGTGTCCAGATCGTCACCATCCGCAACCGCTATGGCGACGTCATCCAGCGTTCGCGCATTGCGCCGGATGGACGCGAATATGTGCTGAGCTATGTCGATGAGCGGCACTATGAGGACGACAGCGACTGGCGCGATCCCGGCGATGATCTGCCGCCGATGCGGCTGACAATCCCGCGCGAGGAGTACATTCTGGACTCCGAGGATGTCCAGGATCCGGACGACTACTACACCTTCCTCGAACAGCCACCGGTGGAGAAGGTCCAGCGCCTCTACTCGATCGACGAGGTCAAACGTTCGGCACGCGTGCGCGACATCGCACGGCGCGTCGATCTCGACACGCTCAACTTCGAATTCGGCTCGGCCTCGATCTCCGACACCGAGGTGCAGAAGCTCGAGGGCGTCGCCACCGCAATGGAGAAGTTGTTGAAGAAGAACCCGGCCGAGACCTTCCTGATCGAAGGTCACACCGACGCCGTCGGCACACCGGAGGCTAACCTGGCCCTTTCCGATCGCCGCGCGGAATCAGTGGCGGAAGCGCTCACCAACGCCTTCGGCATCCCGCCGGAGAACCTGACGACACAGGGTTATGGCGAGGAGTATCTGAAGGTCAATACGTCGGCGCCGAACCGCGAGAACCGGCGCGTTGGCATTCGCCGCATCACGTCGCTGGTGGCACCGGTCGCCAGCAACAATTAGGTCATGATTTCAAAACCATGACCTGGTTTGCGGAATCGGCACGAGAAGCATCCATCCCCGGCACTGCCGGGGGTGGATCAACGCGCCGGGTTCAACAAGAATTGTTCGGGGATTAGACACGGCTCATTGAATCGCGGGCGCAGCCACCCCAGATTCGGCGCTGGGCGTTCCCTGCCCCGTCCCGACTCCAGCGGGACGCATTAAGCCCCGCCGGACGTTGTTCGGCGGGGTTTTTTGTGTTGCAAACGGTGGCGACCTGGCCGAATACGGCCATTGTCCGAGAGATAACCAGCCGGAATCATCCTATGAAGCGTCTCGAACTCGCCATCGAATCGATCATCCTCGCGTCGCGCTGGCTGCTCGTCGTTTTCTATATAGGCCTGGCCCTTGCATTGGCCGTCTATGCGCTGTCCTTCGGCAAGAAGCTTTATGAGTTCATTACCCTGGCGTTCACGCTCGGTGACACCGACACTATCCTCAAGATGCTCGGCCTGATCGATGCCGCGCTGGTTGCCTCGCTGGTGGTGATGGTCATCATCTCGGGCTACGAGAACTTCGTCAGCCGCTTCGACGACCAGGAGGGTGGCGTGCACTGGCTGGGCACCATCGATGTTGGTTCGCTGAAGGTCAAGGTTGCCTCGACCATCGTCGCCATCTCGTCCATCCACCTTTTGCAGGTGTTTTTGAACTCGTCGACCTACACGACCGACCAGTTGATGTGGCTGACCATCATCCACCTCGCCTTCGTCGTCTCGGCCCTCATGCTCGCCTATATCGACCGGCTGATGGGCCTCAGCAAAGGCAAGAAGGATGAGGCGTAAGCAAGCGCCTGCCGGACCTTGAATCATCCCGGCAGGGTTGGCGCCCTATGCTTTGTTTGCGCGAGGCTTTGCCGTGGCTCAGCCACGGCGGATGGCTTAGCTCGACGCTCACAATAACGCGGATCTAGTAGATGCTCTTGATCTTGCTGTCCGTGCGGGCAAACACCTCATCAGGGACAAAGAAATCGCCGGCCAGAGGCCCGGTCGCACCTGGCGCATAGGCTGAAAAATCGCTGACGCCCTCGGCGCGCAGCACCTCCTCGTCGATGTAGAAATTACCTGTTGTCTCGCGCGCGGGGCGCATGAAGATGGCATGCGCGGCGTCGGCCATGATGTCGGGCAAACGGCTCATCGCCGCCACCGTCGCGCCCCCGAGCAGATTGCGCACCGCCGCCGTGTCGATGGTCGAAATCGGCCACAGTGAATTGACGGCGATGCTGTCCTTGGCGAACTCCGCACTCATGCCCAGCGTGCACATCGACATGCCGAACTTGGCCATCGTGTAGGCGACGTGATTCCTGAACCACTTGGCCTTCATGTCGAGCGGCGGCGCCAGATTCAAGATGTGAGCATTTTGCGCCAACTTCAGGTGAGGAATGCACATTTTCGAGACCAGGAAGGTACCGCGCGTGTTGATCTGATGCATCAGATCGTAGCGCTTCATGTCGGTCTCGAGCGTGCCGGTGAGTTGGATGGCGCTGGCATTGTTGACGCAGATGTCGATACCGCCGAATTTCTCCACGGTCCTGGCGACCGCCTCGGCCACTTGTGCCTCCTCACGGATGTCGCACAGCACAGGCAGCGCATTGCCGCCGGCCTGTTCGATCTCTTCAGCCGCCGTATAGATCGTGCCCGGCAGCTTCGGATGCGGGTCGGCGGTCTTGGCCGCGATCGTCACATTGGCGCCGTCACGCGCGGCGCGCAGCGCGATCGCCAGCCCGATGCCGCGCGACCCGCCCGAGATGAACAGCGTCTTTCCCTTGAGCGACATTTTCCCTCCGCCTGCATTGTCTCGCTGCGCGATCCTTGCCTGTGAGGGCCTCGGACATCAAGAGCTTGCTGCGGGAGGCCACGGTGACGTTGCGGAGGCTGTCGTTGGCCAGCACTACAAACCTACTGGATTTATCGACCGCCTAGGTATATATTCTATATGGATAGGTATGATATAGAATGGCGCTATCGATCAAGAATCTGGAAGTCGAGCAACTGGCGCGCGAACTTGCCCGCCGCCGGCGCGTCTCGGTGACGGAGGCCATCCGCCAAAGTCTCGAGCGCGAGGTTGCACGCGAGCGGCTGGTGCCGCGCGACGAAGCCAGCGACCTGTTTCAGCGGTTGATGGCGATCTCCGACAGCGCCGGAAAAATCCCCAAACGCGAAAATGCGATGACCGACGAGGAAATCCTTGGATACGACGAGTTCGGAATCCCGACGAAATGATCATCGATTCCTCGGCCCTGGTCGCCATTCTGCGCGCCGAGCCAGGTCACGAACGTTTCGTGCTGGCGATCACGCAGGCCAAGAGACGCCTGCTGGCCGCGCCAACTTTTCTTGAAACGACGATGGTTCTTGCCGGCGGCAAGCAAGATGAAATCCTGGATCGCCTCGACAGCTTCCTACACACCGCCTCGATCGAGACCGTCGCCTTCACCGCCGATCATGCAGCTGTCGCCCGCCAAGCCTTCCTGCGCTACGGCAAGGGTCGGCACCCGGCGGCGCTGAACTTCGGTGACTGCATCGCCTACGCCACGGCGCGGCTCGAGGCCATGCCGCTCCTGTTCAAGGGTGATGATTTCCACCTCACCGATATCGAGGCGGCGGTGTGATCGGGATCAGACCAGCACCAGCCCTTGGCGCATCGCAATGGCAATCGCATCGGTGCGGTTGGCGGCACCGAGCTTGATCAGGATTGCGGCGACATGAAACTTCGCGGTGTGCACCGAAATGTTGAGCCGCCGCGCGATCACCTTGTTTGGAGCGCCCTCGGCCAGCAGCGCCAACACTTCCGCCTCACGCGGCGACAGCGAAGGCCGGGCGGCATGCTCGTCGGAGGCTTCCTCCTCGAACGGCTCGCCATCGCCGGCGCGGAAATCCTCATGGCGTCCGCTTCCGCGCTCGCCCGAGACGCGATAGCCGGCCGCGGCCAGCCGCGCCGCCGCGGCGATCAACAAATCGTCCGCGCCAGCGGACATCACGGCCAGCACCTCACCGGCGGGCCACTCGCCGCCAGCGCGTCCGGTCAGCAGCACCCGTGGAATGAGGGCCGGCACGCCATCACCAATGCTGTCGTCAACGATGGCGACGTCGGCTCTTCCACCGCCAGCCACGACCGGCAGCAGGTCATCGCTCGCGGCCAGCGATGCCGCCAGGCGCTCGGCGCGTGACGCATCGCCAAGCGCAATCAGCACCACCAGCCGCCGCGAGACGGCACCGTCATGCATGATCCGGTCGCCGGTGAGCGTGTCCATGGATCCTCTCAGCTCAGCGGCTTTTCGCCGATTGTCAGCGCGACATCGCGCTGTTCGCCGCCGCGCACGACACCGAGCGTCACCGAAGCGCCGGCACTGTCGGGTCCGAGCCTGCGGATCAGGTCCCGCGGGCCGTGCACCGCCTCACCGTTCCACGCCACGATGATATCGCCAAGAGAGAGACCGGCGGCCTTCGCGGGACCATCGTCATCGAGACTCATCACCATCGCGCCGTGCGCGTCGCGGTCGCGTACCGGATGCAGGCCGGCGCCGAGATAGCCGCGCGCGACATGGCCCTTTTCGCGCAAGGTCGCGACCGCCCGCTCGATCGTCTCGTAAGGCATGACCAGCGCCCGGTGGCGCGGTCCGAACAACAGCATGCCGATCAGCGCACCCTTGGCGTCGAGAACCGGGCCGCCCTCGAAACGGCCGCCGGCGCCGACGGCAAGATTGATGCGCCGGTCGATGGTGCCGCCGCGCATCGAGCGCCAGGCCGGGCCGACTTCGCCCACCGAGCCTGAAACAGCCAAAGCGGAACCGTCACTGCTGCCGATGGCAATGGCGATGTTGCCCGGCCGCACCGCATCGGCCTTGGCCAACGGCGCGGCGCTGACGGCCTCCGCCGGCTTCAGCAGGGCAACACCGGTAGAAGGGTCGCGGCCAACCAGCTCGGCCTTCACCGTTTCCCCCGAAGCCAACACCAGTTCGATCTCCTCGCCGGCCTCGACAGCCTCTTCAGCGGTGACGAAATAGCCGTCACGCCAGTGGAAGGCGCTTGCCGTGCGGTGATGATGCGTGGCGAAGCCAGCCGTTGCCGGCGCGGCCTTGGCGGCGAGATCGGCGACGGCTTGCGAAAACGCGCTCAGATTGAAATCGCTCATAATGGTCTCCTGGGTTCATCCATGCCCCAGATATCGCTCGACAGCGCGTCCGCGGGTACTCGCCTGACGGCTAGTTGCCGGTTTGACTGGCCATCTGGTCAGGTCGCTGCGGTTCCAGCCGCTCCGCACATATAGTCACGATCAAGCCTGAACACACGGAGCCCTCCCATGGCCCTCGCCGTCGCCAAATTCCAAACCGATGATACGCTGCTCGACGCCTATTCGACGACGGTTGCCGACGCCGTCGACCGCATCGGTCCGGCCGTCTGCCGCATCGAGCGCGTTGGCGGTCAGGGCGGCCATGGCTCCGGCTTCGTCATTGCACCGGACGGGCTGGTCGTTACCAATTTCCACGTCGTCGGCGACGCCAGGACGGTGCGCGTGTCGATGCCGGACGGTGCCTCCCGCGAAGGCCGCGTGCTTGGCCGCGATCCCGACACCGACATCGCGCTGGTGCGCGCCGACGGCAGCTTTGCCGATATCGCACCGTTGGGCGATTCCAAGCGGCTGCGGCGCGGCCAGATCGCCATTGCAATCGGCAATCCTCTGGGCTTCGAATGGACCGTCACCTCGGGCGTCGTCTCTGCGCTCGGCCGCTCGATGCGCGCCTCCACCGGCCGACTGATCGACGACGTTATCCAGACCGACGCAGCGCTCAATCCCGGCAATTCCGGCGGACCGCTGGTGTCGTCGGCCGGCGAGGTCATCGGCGTCAACACCGCCATGATCCATGGCGCGCAAGGCATCGCCTTCGCGGTTGCCTCCAACACCGCCAATTTCGTCATTTCGGAGATCATCCGCTTCGGCCGCGTGCGCCGCGCCTTCATCGGCGTCTCGGCCGACACCGTCAATCTGCCGCGACGCGCTGCCCTGTTGTCGCAAGTCTCGACCAGCACGGCGGTTCGCCTGCGCAGCGTCGAGAAGGACGGCCCGGCGGCCAAGGCCGGCTTGAAGGAGGGCGACATCATCGCCGCAATAGACGGCCGCCCGGTCACCGGCGTCGACGACCTGGTGCGCGTGCTCGACGCCGAGCGCATCGGCCGCGAGACACAATGCACCGTGGTGCGCCGCACCGGCGTCAGCCAGGTGACGGTGACGCCGGTGGCAAGGGCGGGCTGAGGACGGTCACCGTTCCCCAGCCCCCTCGGCGTACTGCGCTAGAAACGCCTCGCTCGGCGGAATCGGCTTGATGACGTCGATCAGCACGCCATTGGGGTCTTTGGTGATGAAATGGCGCTGGCCGAAGGGCTCGTCGCGCAAGGATCGGAGGATCGGCAGGCCGGCGGCAAGGATCCGCTCATAGACCGCGTCCGGGTCGCGAACCTCGAAATTGATCAGCAGGCCCGATGTGCGGCCCCGCCCCTCCTTCGGGATGGTCTCGTGGTCGCCCTGGACGATGCCGAGATTGACGCGTTTGTTGTCCACCGATTGCAGATGCACATACCAGTCGCTTTCAAACAGCGGCTGGAAGCCGAAATGCTCGACATAGAACGCCGTCGTGCCGGCGACGTCGCCGGTCATCAGCACCGGGTAATAGCTCGTCGTCTTCATCTTTCCTTCTCCCGTCAATTAACATACAGTCTGCATGTAAATTGAATTAACATACAGGCTGCATGTATGCAACGCGATTCCGCGCGTCGTTCCAACCGTGACCGTACCGAGGCGACGCGCGCCGACCTGATTGCCGCGGCGCGAAAGCTGTTTACGGAAAAATCCTATGCCGAGACCGGCACGCCGGAGATCGCCGCTGCCGCCGGCGTCACGCGCGGCGCGCTTTACCATCACTTCGCCGACAAGCAGGCGCTGTTTGCCGCCGTGGTCGACCAGGAGGCGGCAGCGGTCGCCGAGGAGATCGAGCGCGCCTCGGCGCCATCACTCAATGCCCGCGACGCACTGATTGCCGGTTCCGACGCCTATCTCACCGCCATGCGCACGCCAGGCCGCACGCGCCTGCTGCTGCTCGACGGCCCGGCCGTGCTTGGCCGCGCCGCCATGGACGCGATCGACAACCGCCATGGCAACCGCTCGCTGCGCGAAGGGCTGGTCGCGGCGATGCGGGCGCAAACGATGACGAGATTGCCGGCCGACGCGCTGACCGCACTGCTCGGTTCCGCCTTCGACCGTGCCGCCCTGGCCATCGAGGCCGGTGCGTCAGCTCAGGACTACCGCGCGGTGCTCATGGCGCTGATCGATGGCCTGTCTCTTCCTCAGGCACCTCGCCCGGTTCGAACTCGTTGAAGCAGCCGAGCTGGCGCTTGAACTGGTCGATCAGCCAGGCGGCCGCTGGCTTAGGGCTGCGATCGTTGCGGTGCATGGCAAACAGCGGCGAACTCACCTCCCTGAAGGATTCGAGGTCGATTTCGACCAGCCGGCCACTCGCCAGGTCGTCTGCTATCAGCCAGCGCGGCAGCCCGCCCCAGCCCAGCCCCTCGCGCATCAGCATATGCTTGGTGCGCACATCCGTCAGCCGCCAGGTACGGTAGGCGAAGACGCCGAAGTCGCGCCCCTTGGTACGCTCCGACTGGTCGGTGACGACAAGCTGCGTGTGTTCGCGCGCATCCTCGATCGCCACCGGCTTCGGCAGCAGGGCCAGCGGATGGCTGGGCGCGGCGGCCAGCACGATCGACATGAAGCCGATGCGCGCGAGATGCACATCGACATCGCCCAGCAGGCCGCCAATGCCAAGGTCGGCCTGCCCGCTGACGACATGATCGGGGATCAGGCCGAGCGTGCCGATATGCAGGCGCAGCATCACGGTCGGAAACTGTACCTCGAATGCCTTCAGCACCCGCACCAGCACCGGCGACGGCAGCGCCGCATCGACCGACAGCGCGACTTCGGCCTCGAGCCCCTGATGGTGGCCGTCGACGCGGGAGCGGATGCGCTGCAGCACGCCGATCATGCGCCGCGCATCCTCCAGCATCGCCCGGCCGATCTCGGTCAATTGCGGCTCGCGCGTGCCCTCGCGCTCGAACAGTTTCAGCCCCAGCTGCACCTCGAGATTGGCGATGCCGTAGCTGATCACGGACTGTGCCCGGTTGAGCTTGCGGCCGGCGGCCGAGAAGCTGCCGGCTTCGGCGACTGTCACAAAGATCTGAAGTTGATCGAGCGTCGGGTTGGGCTGCATCGATATATCTAACTTATAGATGGATCGTATAGAAAATATACCAGTTTATTGAATGGATCGAAAGCCCCATATCTGGTGGGACAAATCATTCCAACCGCTGGAGAGCCCAAAATGTCCATTCTTCTTGTCACCTCAAGCCCGCGGGGCGCCGCCTCGCATTCGACCCGCATCGCTACCGAATTCGCTGAAAAGCTCGTCGCCGCCGATCCGTCGAACACGCTCGTCGTGCGCGACCTCGTCGCCAACCCGCTGCCGCATATCGATGCCGACTACGCCAGCGGCATCTACGTGCCGGCGGAAGCCCGCACTGCGCGCCAGGCTGAAGTCGTCGGCGTCTCCGATGTCGTGCTCGACGAGCTGTTTGCCGCCGACACGGTGATCCTGGCCACAGGCTTCATCAACTTTAACATCTCCTCGACACTGAAGTCCTGGGTCGATCACATCTCTCGTTCCGGCAAGAGCTTTGCCTATGGCGAGAACGGACCCAAGGGTCTCGTCACCGGCAAGAAGGTCTATATCGTGCTGGCTTCGGGCGGCATCTACTCCGAAGGTGCGGCCGTGCAGTTCGATCACGCCATTCCCTACCTGCGCGGCGTGCTCGGCTTCCTCGGCATGACCGATGTCGATGTCATCCGCATCGAAGGCGTCGGCATGGGTCCTGACGCGGTGACCGCAGCGCTCGCCAAGGCGACCGCCAAGGTCGATGCCGTGGTGGCCGCCAGCCAAGGTGTCGCGGCTGCCGCGTAAAGAGCCGAAATTTGTCCGCATCGAAAGGCAGGCGTGCGCGCCTGCCTTTTTCGTTTCTAGCCAATGAGGTACCTTAGCAGACCAGCGGCGCTGATTCCGATCAGCACAGTCGGGAGCATGGAAAGCCGCGTGGCGGCTACCAGCGTAACAGCCAGCGCCAGAATATCCGCCGGGGACTTCGACACGAAGGCCGGTGCGATGACAGAGATCAGCACGCAACCGGGCGCAGCTTCCATCACAGCCGTGGCACGGGCGCCGAGCATGCGGTTGCGCAGGACGACATAGCCGCCGATGCGCGTCAGGTAAGTGACGCCGGCCATCAGCACGATGGTGAAAAGGGTCGTTGCATCGATCATGCATCACCCGCCATCAGCCAGGCCGCGACCAGACCCGACATGGCGCCCGCGGCGACATACCAGGCACCGGGAACGAAGAGATAGACCAGTGCTGCCACGACCAGGCTGACCAGCCAGGGTCGCGCCGCCGCCATACCCGTCCACATGCCGCGCATCAGCACCAGGAAGACAGCCGGGAACGCCATGTCGAAACCATAGGCCCCGACGTCGCCGAGCATCGGACCGAGCAAAGCGCCCAACGTGGTGAAGACCACCCAGGTGAGATACATCGCCAGCGCTGCGCCCATATAGTAGCGCGGGCTGAAGGCCGGCGTGATGCCGGCAGCGGTGCGCTGCCTGGCATCGGCCAGGCCCAGCGCCCAGCTTTCATCGCACATAAAGAAAAGCGCCGGAAACACCTTGCGTCGTGGCAGGTGGCGCAGGAACGGCGCCAGTGCCGC
The DNA here is from genome assembly GCF_040320765.1 of Mesorhizobium sp. M0618. Taxonomy (NCBI): domain Bacteria; kingdom Pseudomonadati; phylum Pseudomonadota; class Alphaproteobacteria; order Hyphomicrobiales; family Phyllobacteriaceae; genus Mesorhizobium; species Mesorhizobium sp. M0618. The sequence continues at coordinate 10,607 of NZ_JAMYQH010000020.1, forward strand.
ACCCATCAGCAGGTGACGGCTGTTGACCAGGAAGGTGATGGCGACGATGAGCACGACGTGCGGCGGCGACGTCCACAACTGGATCGCCGCGAATTCCGAGCCGCCGGCGAAGTTCAGCCCTGTCATGGCAGACAGTTCGACCGTGCTTAAGCCTTTCTGCGTGGCCTGGGCGCCAAGCACCAGCGCATAGGGGATGGTGCCGAACAGCACCGGCGCGCAGGACGCCACGCCACGGCGGAACTCGGATCCCGAACCATTGCCCGCCGCCTCGACTGCCTGTGAAATGCTCATGCGTCTCCCCTGGCGCGCCTCGCGGCCGCCGCTCCCGGGTTGCTTCTGGACTCTTGTGATGTCGGCCGCAAACATAGCGGCACCGGCTCACAATTTGGTTGCGAAGATTGTTGTGTTTCATCAGAATTTGGCATTTGGCGCTACAAAGCCATAAATAGATGGAATCCAGAGCCATGAAACTTGATGAGATTGACAAGCGGATCTTGCGGGCGCTGCAGCGCGACGGCCGCATGGCCAACAACGATCTGGCCAAAGAGGTCGGCCTGTCGCCCTCGCCTTGCCTGCGGCGCGTGAAGCTGCTGGAGGAGGCCGGTGTCATCGACCGCTACGTCGCAGTGCTGAACCCCGGCAGCATCGGCAAGGGCCTCACCTTCTTCACCCGCATCTGGCTGAAAACGCAGGATGAGGACACGATCGAGCATTTCGCCACCGAAGTCGCCAAGCTGCCGCAGGTGATGGAGTGCTACCTGATGCTCGGCGATTGCGACGCCATGGTGCGCGTGGTGGCGGCCGGCATCGACGATTACCGCCGCTTCCAGTCGGAGCATCTGAGCCGCATCAAGGGCGTGCAGAACGTCAAGACCGACGTCCCCAGCCAGACGATCAAATACACGTCGGAACTGCCGATCTGAGCTGCTGAAAACGGCGTCACGTCAAACTGGATAAAAAATGCAACCGGATTGTAGGATCGAACCCGGTGCCGGCGTCCTTCGGGTGCAAGCAGCGCGCAGTGCTGCCCTTAGGCATGGGAGATTAGAATGAGCCTTTCCTATCGTTGGGTCATCGTCGCCGCTGGCGCGCTGATGTCCTGTGTCGCCATCGGGACGATGTTTTCGCTGGCGATCTTCCTCGAGCCGATGGCGATCGACACCAACTGGTCGCGCGCCGGCATTTCCAGCGCCATGACGCTCAACTTCCTGGTGATGGGCCTTGGTGGCTTCGCCTGGGGCGCGATATCGGACCGTTTTGGCGCCCGCATCGTCGTGATGATCGGCGCGGTGCTGCTCGGGCTGGCGCTGGTGCTGGCCAGCCGCGCCGGTTCGCTGCTGAGCTTCCAGGTCACCTATGGCGTGCTGGTCGGTCTCGCGGCAAGCGCCTTTTTCGCGCCGATGATCGCGCTGACCACAGGCTGGTTCGACACCAACCGCAGCCTTGCCGTCTCACTGGTCTCGGCCGGCATGGGCGTGGCGCCGATGACGATCTCGCCCTTCGCCCGCTGGCTGATCTCCGCCTATGATTGGCGCACCGCCATGTTCGACATCGGCATTACCGCCTGGCTGCTGCTGTTGCCGGCGGTGCTGCTGGTGCGCCAGCCGCCGAAGCCCGTCTTAGTCGACACCGGCTCCGCGCCGGTTGCCGAAGGTGCCGGCCTGACGGTCGGCCAGGCGCTGCGCTCGCCGCAATTCATCGTGCTGGGGCTGACCTTCTTTGCCTGCTGCGCGGCGCATTCCGGGCCGATCTTCCACATGGTCAGCTATGCCATGCTGTGCGGCGTCGCCCCCATGGCAGCGGTCTCGATCTACAGTGTCGAAGGCCTGGCAGGCCTCGGCGGCCGGCTCTTCTACGGCGTGCTGGCCGACAGGCTGGGCGTCAAGCCGGTGCTGATCGCGGGCCTGGCGATCCAGGCGATCGTCATTGCCGCCTATCTGTCGATCAGCCAGCTTGAGCAGTTCTACATGCTGGCCGTTATCTTCGGTGCCACCTATGGCGGTGTCATGCCGCTCTATGCGGTGCTGGCGCGCGAATATTTCGGCCAGCGCATCCTCGGCACCGTGTTCGGCGCCGCCACCATGCTGTCCAGCCTCGGCATGGCGCTGGGACCGCTTGCCGGCGGCATGGTGTTCGACGCCTACGCCAACTATTCCTGGCTGTTCATCGGCTCGGCTCTTATCGGGCTCGGCGCGGTCGGCATCGCCATCGCGTTCCCGCCACTGCCGCGCAGGGAACTGCAGCCGGCTTAGTCGGGTGGATTTCCCAAACCTTGCTGGCCAGGCCTGCAATCAGCCTGGCCCGTTCGGTCCGCCCCGGATCCTGTCTCCTGTTTCATCTGTTTTCCCCCCTTGCGCGGGGCAGTCCACGGACAACATTTGCACCGTGGGATCTCGACTGAGCTCGCACCCTGTTCACACCATTGAGGGCACCCTTATGGCCGAAACATCCGAGTGGAGGAGAAAGCAACAGAATTGTCACAAGCGGCGTCGCCGACGACGATCCGCCGTCTTGCGTTCATTTATCAGGAAACGGTGAGAGGTCTCGCGCAACAGCAGACCCTTGTGGAGAACATGAGCACGCGCCGGCAGCCTTGTCTTTGCCACCGCATTCGCAAACTCATTGCTCGGCGGTGCGGCCCTTTCCAACGGGCTTGGGCTTTGGGACTGGACCGCGGTGGCCCTGCTGTTCGGCATCGGCGGGTTGATCGTCTTCATGCTTTGGCCCTACCACCAATATACATTCCGCTTCGATCCGGAAGAGCTGCTTGATCAATATGTCGACGGCGACAGGCCGACGACGATGTCGGCCATGCGCCGCGCGCTTGCCCTTCGCATCAAGGCGGACATGGCCGGCAACTGGCGAATTATCCAGCGGCTGCGGGTGGCGCTGCAGATTGCGCTGCTGTTTCTGCTGCTCGACATCCTGGCCTGGCTTTTGGCGATCGCAGGCATTTGAGCCGAAGGCGCGTGGCTCCGCCACGGCCAGGCTTGAATGGCAGGCAACGGTCGATGGATCGAAAAGCTCTCTTGAGCATTTAAGCTTTGGCTAATAGTAGCCCCAGGAGAGAACCAATGAAAAAGACGCTGCTCATTTTGAGCCTGCTCATTCCGCTCTCGGCGTGCTCCCGTACCGAACAAGGCGCCGCCGTCGGCGGCTTGGGTGGCGCGGCCGTAGGCGCCGCGGTGGCCGGAGACCCTGTGGAAGGGGCGGTTGTTGGCGGTGCGGTTGGTGCGATAGCAGGGGCCGTCATCGGCCACGCCAGCGAAGCCGGCCAGTGCAGATATCGCGATCGGTACGGCCGGGTTTACGTCGCGCGGTGCCCGAACGGCTACTGATCTCAACGCGTGATCTCCTTCGATCACGCGTTTGCTGGGGGTTAATCAAATGGCCTATCGGATCAAAAAGCTGCTGGGTTTCTTGTGTGCCGTTATCGGCGTTGCCGCGGTGAATGCCGGGGCTTCGGCCGCGCCGGTTGAAGCAAAGACGATTGCCGATCACTTCTCATCGGTGAAATCCATGTCAGGGGATTTCGTGCAATCAGGCCCGAAAGCGGAAAGAAAACACGGCAGGTTTTTTCTCCAACGCCCAGGCAAGATCCGGTTCAACTATGCAGGCCAATCTGGGGTCAGCGTGATCGCGGATGGCAAATCCCTGGTGGTTTATAACAGGAGACTGAAGACATCGCGGCTTTATGCTCTCTCGAAGACGCCGCTTAAGCTGCTGCTCGACAACAAGGTCGACTTCTCCGGCAGTCGCGTCAAAAGCATCAGAGAAGACGGCGCTCAAGTAACCGTCAAGCTGGCCGACAGATCGGCTTTCGGCAATTCGAACATCTCCATGGTGTTCGACAGAAAATCGCTCGATCTGCGCAGATGGAGCCTCACCGACGAGAAGGGACTTACCACGACGGTGACCATCTCAAATGTGAGGCAAGGCGTTCGCGCTCCCGAGGGCACCTTCGTTATCGATTATGCGGCAAACCGTGAATTCAACACCACAACGAAATAGCCGAAACCGCAGCCATAATCACAGCGCCGGAACCAATAGGATCAGCGGCGGTTTAGTCCATGAAGGGACCGGAACCGCAAAGGACGCGGCACAATGATTGAAATTCACAGCATCGAAGCGGCCAACGCCAGACTGCGCATAAGGAGAGCCGAGCGCTCTCTGAAGCGCGCGAATGACTTGCTGGACGAGGAAGGCGGCGTCGCTCTTAACTTGGCATTGTGCGGCCGGATAAGGGCCGCGAGAAGGCATCTGATCGAGGCCAGGACCCGCCTGATGACGATTGATCCCACCAGGACGAGTTGATCGCCGGCGGTCGTACGTCAACCCGGACCGAGAGGTCCATCGTGGCGCAAAGGCCCGCATGGTTAGGCAGTGACCTGCTGGCGGTGATCTACCCAAAAATCCGGTCGCCCTGCTCGTCGACCAGTTGGATGCCCTTCTTGATCGAGATGTCGACGGCGTCGTCGAGCCCGGCGAAGCGGTCGGCGCGGATGAATTTGTGTTCCTTCACCACGCCGTCGATCTCCTTGGAGACGACGCCGCACGTCTGGTACTGGCCATCCGCCTTGTAGGGCGTGGCGCTGATCAGGAAGCCCTTGTGCTCGACCTGCTTGGCCGGCGCTGCGCTCGTTGGCCCAGCCGTTTCGGCTCCGCTGGCGCCACCGCCGAAAAGACGCTTCAGAAAAGACATCGGGCTTCCTCCAACAGCATTCATCCCGCACCATGTAGAGTGACGCGGGATGAATTTCACTATCGGTCCTTGGCCCAGCGGGCAAGGGCTGCGTCCGGTCGGCTGGACGAGCTTACTTGTGCGACAGCGCTTCCAGGGCCTCGGCGGCGGCTTCGAGGATGGCGATCGCCTCGGCCTGCTTGTCGGCCGGGGCGTCGACGAAGTCACCCAGAGCCGCGCGCAGCCGGTGGCGGACTGCGCGGAATTCGTCGCGCGCTTCCGAACGATCCCCGCGGCCACCCCGGCCGCCACGACGCCCGCCCTCTTCGCTCTCGTCGTTCCAGCCGAACCAGTCGCGCGCCTTGGCCATTTTACGGCCGAAGCGCTCGAGATGGTCGAGCACGCCATCGATCATCTCGCGGTTGTCGGCGAGATGCGCCTGGCCAGCTTCGGTGATCGAAAACACCTTCTTGTTGCCGTCGGCGGCGGAGGCGGCATAGCCGGCCTCTTCCAGGAAGGTCAGCGTCGGGTAGACCACGCCGGGGCTCGGGCTGTAGATGCCGCTGGTGCGTTCCTCCAACGCCTTGATGATGTCGTAGCCGTGGCGCGGGGCCTCGGCCAGCAGCGACAGCGTGATCAGCTTGAGGTCGCCGTCGGCCAACATGCGCCCGGCGCGGAACATGTCGCCCGGGCCGCCCCGCCCGCCACCGCGACCGCCGTGCCCGAACGGGCCAAAACCGCCGCCCCCTCTGCTACCAAATTTGCCGCCGAATTTGCCGGCCATGTGCATGAACATGCGCTCGCCGAAATGATTGTTCCCAAAATGTTTGTGCATTGATTGCTCCTTGAGTTGTATCTTACGATATATCTTAATTATGCGAGCCAATCGAGAGAGTCAAGATATATCTTACGATGTATCTGAATGCGGCGCCAGAGGCTTGCTTTCACCGGAACGTACCGCTAGAAGTCCCGCGAGCGCCTCGGCTGCTCCGTAAGCGTCTGACGTCAAGCAACGCATCCAACCCCGGTCTTTCCGGGCAATTTTGCCGGTCACCGGCGAATGGATGCCAAAAGCGACGGACCGGATACTTCAGGGAACTCTCAAAATGACTGCAAGACATCAGCGCAGGAAGCTGCCTGCGCGCTATGCCGCTGTTCTTAGCCCGCTGGTGCTGTCGCTGTTGATGACCTTCATCGTCTCGTTCATCTCGACGTTGAAAAGCCTTGGCTTCCACCCCGAGCTGCCGTCCATCTGGCTGACCGCCTGGGGGCTGTCCTGGCTGGTGGCGTTTCCGACGCTGCTGCTGGTGCTGCCGGTGGTACGCCGCATCGTCGGCGCGCTCTGCGAGCCGGCCAGCCGATAACTCGCACGAAAAAAGGTCCGGAGATGTCCTCCGGACCTTTGCGCTTCTGGTCATTAATCACGAAGCGCTACCAGCGACCCTTGCGCCGGTTCCAGGCATAGAGAAGGTCGGCGAAACGATCATAGGCAAAGCGTGTCAGCGGCAAGACAACCGGATTGCCGAACACCATCGCCAGCCAGCCCTCGCCCGGCGTGACCTTCCACACGGCGATGGCAACGTCGGCGCCGACCAGCAGCCTGCCCGCCACGTCGGTGGCGTGCAGCCGGCGGCGGATATCCTCAAGCGACGCGCCATGCCCGGCAAGCGCTGCCGGTTCAAAATTGATGTCTCGGAACTCGATCCGCCCGGCCTTGACCGCTTCGATCAGCCGCCGCTTCTGCCTGCTTATGCCGGCATCGCAGACCGGGCAGCGCGTGTTGTACCAGACGGTCAGCATTTATCCGTGGCCATGCCTGTGGTGCAGGTCGGGATAATGCGGATGCCGGTGTCGCATTGGGGCATGCCGGTGCCAATGAGAATGCGGCTCGCTTACCGGCCCGTCATGATGGTGCTGGTGGTGTTCGTCATGCACATGGCTGTGCTCATGCTCCAGTTCCTCATGGTCGTGCTCATGCTCATGGCGCTCCGACAGATGCAGCCACAGGCCAACACCCATCAGAAGTCCGGCGGCCGCAAGCTTGAGCGTGACGGCGTCACCCAGGATGGCGATTGCCAGCAGCGCGCCGATGAAGGGAGCGAGCGAGTAATAGGCCCCTGTCCGGGCGGTACCCAGATGACGCAGCGCCACGATGAACATCACCAGGCTGACCCCAATGCCGAAGAAACCGACTGCCGCGGTCGCTGCAATGACCGACGCCCGGGGAAACAAGGCCCCGCCGGCAAGCGCCAGCCCGACATTGACGACACCCGCCACCAGCCCTTTGAGCATGGCGATCACCACCGGATCGGTGGCGGAGATCCTGCGCGTGAAATTGTTGTCGATCCCCCAGGCCAGACAAGCTCCTGCCACCAGCAGGGCGCCACGGTTGAAGGCTACGCCCTCACCTTGCCACGACAGAAGAACGGCGCCCGCCAGAATGGCGAACGCGCCGAAAAGCAGGCGCCGGTCGACATTCTCGCGATAGACGAGCCAGGCGATCGCCATCGTCGCCAGCCCTTCCAGGTTGAGCAGCAGCGCCGAACTGGACGCCGTGTTGAGGGTCAAGCCGAACATCAGCAGCACCGGCGCGATGATGCCGCCCATGCCGATCGCCAGCGCCAGCCAGGGAATATTCCCAGCGGTCAGTTGCGCCTCCCCGGCCGCGGCCTGCCTGCCCCGAAGCAGGCGGTACAGAGCCAGCCCGAGACCGGCACCGAGATAGAGCAGCCCGGCCAGCATGAAGGGATTGACGCCATTGAGCAGCAGCTTGCTGAGCGGCGGCGCCGCCCCGAACAGGGCGGCCGAGCCAAGCGCGAGTGGCACGCCGGGCCACAGATGCGAATGGGAATGCGGTTCGGACATGATCTCACCCTATGATGGCAGGTGTGTCACTTGCGGCGCATGGCAGCCTTCGGCCCGACGCACTTGTTGTCGCGAAACAGCGCCCACTCCTCGCAAAGGCGCCCATTGGGCAAGCCGCAGAATCCATATTCATTACCGGCCTTGTCCTTCCTGATCACCAGGCGCCCGCCGATCTCGCCACAATGGACGGACGCCGGATTGGCCATGCCGACCGGTTTTTGCGCGCCGGCGCCGGCGGAAAACGGCAGCGACGACAAAGCGGCAAAGCTGGCGACCAATATCGAAACCTTCTTCATCGCGATCTCCCCGGCCGCATTCTATCACGGCGAAGCGCCCCGTCTTGCGGCAAAGCGCCACCAGGCCGGCACCAACCAGCGACTTCGAGAAACCCTGCCGATTCCTTCACCCGAGCGAGGTGATGATCTCGCGGTAGGCTAATTCGGGAAAGGCCTTCAGCGTCCGCGTCCTGACATTGCCCGCTGCCGCCAGCATCAGCGAGAAGCGCGCCAGCACCGCGTCGTCGGGGGCTTCGACCACAGCCACCATATCGTATTCGCCCATGGTCAGGTAGAACCCCTTGAACGATCCGCCCATGTCTCCCAGTTGCCTCCTGGCGGCGTCGAGCCGCTTCGGTGACTCGCGTACGTTCCTGGCACCTTGCTCCGTCCAGTTCATCAGCACGATGTAGCTTGTCATGGCACACCTCCCTCCGGGGCCACGGAGCACGGCGGCTTCGCCGGGGCGGGCATCCGGGTTGTCGCCCAGAAAATGCATCCGACACCGAAATTATCCTCCCGAAGGGCCTCGCCCGCAAGAGTGCGTCCCACAACAAAAAAGGGCGCCATCGGCGCCCTTGAACTCTTTGCATCGGTAAGTCTCAGCTATCCAGGAAGCTGCGCAGCTTGCGCGACCTGCTCGGGTGCTTGAGCTTGCGCAGCGCCTTGGCTTCGATCTGACGAATGCGCTCGCGGGTGACAGAGAACTGCTGGCCGACTTCTTCCAGCGTGTGGTCGGTGTTCATGCCGATACCGAAGCGCATTCTGAGCACACGCTCCTCGCGCGGCGTTAGGGAGGCCAGCACGCGCGTGGTGGTCTCGCGCAGATTGGCCTGGATCGCCGCGTCGATCGGCAGGATCGCCATTTTGTCCTCGATGAAATCGCCCAGATGCGAATCCTCCTCGTCGCCGACCGGCGTTTCGAGCGAGATCGGCTCCTTGGCGATCTTCAAGACCTTGCGCACCTTTTCGAGCGGCATGGCAAGCTTTTCGGCCAGTTCCTCCGGCGTCGGCTCGCGGCCGATCTCGTGCAGCATCTGGCGCGAGGTGCGCACGATCTTGTTGATCGTCTCGATCATGTGCACCGGAATGCGGATGGTACGCGCCTGATCGGCGATCGAACGCGTGATCGCCTGTCGGATCCACCATGTCGCGTAGGTCGAGAACTTGTAGCCGCGGCGATATTCGAACTTATCGACCGCCTTCATCAGGCCGATATTGCCTTCCTGGATCAGGTCGAGGAACTGCAGGCCGCGATTGGTGTACTTCTTGGCGATGGAGATGACGAGGCGCAGATTGGCTTCGACCATTTCCTTCTTGGCGATCGCCGCTTCGCGCTCGCCCTTCTGCACCTGGTTGACGATCTTGCGGAATTCCAGGATCGAGATCGCCGTTTCGGTGGCGAGGTTCTGGATCTCGGCGCGCAGGTCCTTGATCGCATCCTTCTCGTTCTTGGTGAATTCCTTCCAGCCGCGCGATGTCAGATTGCCGATCGAGCGCGTCCAGTTCGGGTCGAGCTCGGAACCCTGATATTCCTTCAGGAACTCTTCGCGGCGCACGCCGTAGCTTTCGGCCAGCCTGAGCAGCTTGCCTTCGTTCTGCACCAGGCGCTTGTTGATGTCGTAGAGCTGCTCGACCAGCGCCTCGATGCGCGCCGTGTTGAGCGACAGCGACTTCACCGCCTTGATCAACTGGTCCTTGAGCTCCTTCAGCCGGCGGTCCTGGCTGGGCGACAGTGTGCCCGCGGCGGCGAGCCTGTTCTCGACCTGCTGGTCCTGCAGCTTGCGCAGCTTTTTGTAGGTGTCGGCGATAACGTCGAGCGTCTCCATCACCTGCGGGCGGAGTTCCGCTTCCATCGCGGCCAGCGACAGGCTGGCTTCGTCCTCGTCTTCGTCGTCGTCGTCCGTCAGCCCACGCGTATCGGCGCCGACATTGGTGATGTCGTCTTCGTCCTCGCGCGAACGGCGCGGCTTGTCCTCGACCTTGGCTTCCTCGACGCGCTCGACCACCGGCGCCTGCTTGGCCTCGGGGCCGGCATAGGTGGCTTCGAGATCGATGATCTCGCGCAGCAGGATCTTGGATTCGTTGAGTTCGTCGCGCCAGATGATGATGGCCTGGAAAGTCAGCGGGCTTTCGCACAGGCCGGCGATCATCGTCTCGCGGCCGGCCTCGATGCGCTTGGCGATGGCAATTTCGCCCTCGCGCGACAAGAGCTCCACCGAGCCCATCTCGCGCAGATACATGCGCACCGGATCGTCGGTGCGATCGGTCGGTTCTTTCTTGGTGGTGGTGGCGGCGACCGCGGTGCCGGTCTGCTCGGCCAGCTCGTTGGCGTCTTCCTCGGCATCGGCCGCGGTGTCGGTGGCCTCGGGCTCCTCGCCCTGCTCGTCGTCCTCGACCACGTTGATGCCCATGTCGGACAGCATCGCCATCGTGTCCTCGATCTGCTCGGAGGTCACTTCCTCCGAGGGCAGCACCGAATTCAGCTCGTCCATGGTGACATAGCCGCGCTTCTTGGCGGCCTTGATCATCTTCTTGACAGCATCATCGGAAAGGTCGAGCAGAGGGCCATCGGTGGCGCCTTCGCGTTCGGTTTCGACCTCTTCCTTTTCCTTTGTCGCCATAGTCTTTATCTTCTCCTAGCGGCCGAACTTCAAAGCCGCGTAAGCTGTCGGACCAGTCAAATCGGATGCGCTCGCTTATGAAACGCGCTTCACCGGGCCAGTAACTGCATCAACTCGTTTCGTTTGGTGTATGTCGTTGCCCAAATCGGGTTTCCCCTTTTGGGCGACATGCATTAAGTCCAGATTAACCCTGATATCTGTGGCAGGCGGGCTGCCTGTCCAGTGACCAGTACCTCACATCGCTTATTTCCCGTCGACGCGGGTTCGGGTTAACGTTTCGAATCGTCCTGATTCCGCCAATCTGCCAGAAGGTCAAGCGCCTCTCGCATGATTCGCATGAAAAAAGCGAATCAATTACCCGACTTAGCCCGTTACGCGCCATTTGGACGCGCAACGACGCTTTCTCAATTCACTCGCTTCCAACTAAGCTCGCCCCGCCCTGCCCGAGGAGACGCCAAACCCTTCGATTAGCGCTTCCGTGGCCTGCACATCCTGGAATTGCGCCTGAATTTCGATCAGATGCCGATAGTTTTCGTCTGTGGGATCGGTGGCGAGCGCCGCTTCCGCCTGTTTCAGCTCCTTATGTAAGGTGCGCGCGCTGCGCTGCAAGTGCAGCGCCTGGCTGAAAGCATCGCGGGCATCTTCAAGGGCGGCGGTCTCCAGCGCCGGCCATTGCCGCATCCGCCGGATCAGCCCGACGGCCCGCTCCCAGATCTCGGCGCAGCCGGCGCGTTCGATCGTCGCAATCACCGCCTGCCGGTCATTGGCCATGTCGTGCGCCATCGCGTCGAGAATCGCTCCATGCAGCCGCCTCAGATCGGAGTTGGCGAGATCGAGGAACTCGATATGAGCGAAATTCTCGTCGATCAGCGCCGGATGGTTGACCAATGCGACGATGATCGTCGCCTCGCGCACCGACATCCCTTCGCCGCCGCGTTTGACCAAAGCCGACTGGCCGAGGCTTTCGGTGATCGCCATGCGGCCGCTGCCGGCCTTGGCGAACTGCCCGCCGGGCGCGGCCGTCTTGCCTTGGCCCTGTTTCCAGTCTTGCCGACTTTGCCTGGTGCCGCGCTGCGAGCCGAAGAAGCTCAGCACACGCTCGCGCATCTCCTGCTGGTAGTGGTAGCGCAGGCTTTCGTCGCGGATGCGGCTGGTCAGTTCGCGCAGCGTCTTCTCGAGCTCGGCCCGCCGCTCCGGCGTATCGAAGACGCCGCCCGCCGTCTCACGCATCCATAAAAGGTCGACCAGCGGCCGCGCCTCGGCCAGAACGCGACGAAACGCATCCGGTCCTTCGGCCTTGACCAGATCATCGGGATCCTTGCCTTCCGGCAGCAGCGCGAAGCGCGCCGAGCGCCCGGCCTGCACAGACGGCAGCGCCATATCGGCGGCCCGCCACGCTGCCTTCAGCCCGGCCTTGTCGCCGTCGAAGCACAGCATCGGCTCCGGCGCCATGCGCCAGAGCAGTTCGAGCTGGTTCTCGGTAAGCGCGGTGCCGAGCGGCGCCACGACGTTCTCGAAGCCGGCCTGCGCCAGTGCGATGACGTCCATATAGCCTTCGACGGCGATGACCGTCCCGCCCTTGGCCAAGGCCTTGCGGGCGCGGGCGAAATTATAGAGCACATTGCCCTTGTGGAAGAGTTCGGTGTCAGGCGAGTTCATGTATTTGGCCAGCGCGTCCGGCTGCAGCGCACGGCCGCCGAACGCGATGATCTTGCCCCGGGAATCCGGAATCGGGAACATGATGCGGTCGCGGAACCAGTCATAGGAAACCGGGATGTCGTCGCCGTGGCGCACCAGTCCACAAGCCTCGATGTCGGCCTTGGGCACGCCCTTGGCGGCGAGATGCTCCTTCAGCGCATTGCGGCTGTCGGGCGCAAAACCGAGCCGGAACGATTGCTGCGTCGCCGGCGTCAGCCCGCGGTCTCTGAGATAGGCGCGGGCTTTGGCGCCTTCCGGCCCCTGCAGCCGTTCCTGGAAGAAGGCGGTCGCAATCTCCATGACGTCGGTCAGGCTGGCGCGTTCCTTTTCGCGCCGCTCCTCCTGCGCATCGCGAACCGGCATCGGCACGCCGGCCATATCGGCGATCTTTTCGACCGCTTCGGGAAAGCTCATCCCGTCGAGTTCGGTGAGGAACTTGAAATGATCGCCCGAGACCGAGCAACCGAAACAATGGTAGCGGCCCTTTTTGTCCTCGCAGTGGAAGGAGGGGCTCTTCTCGCCGTGGAACGGACAACAGGCCCAATAGTCGCCGCGCGGCGCGTTGGTTTTCTTCCTGTCCCACGCAACGCGCTGGCCGATAACCGATGAAATCGGCACGCGGTCGCGTATCTCGTCGAGGAAGGCGGGTGGAAAGCGCATCGGGGAACTCGTTTCCCGATTATATAATCATACCCGCGAAATCCGACGACCCTTAATGCGGGCCATACCCGGTTTCCACAGGCAAAAGAGGCGGCCGTTGCGGGCCGCCTCTTTCCAATATCCGCCTGGGGACCGCTTAATGCGCGGCAAGCGCGCCGAAAATGACGCCGGAGAGCACACCGACCAACACATAGTCGTTGCCGACGCGGATCCATTCCTGGCCGCGGCCGGGACGATGCAGGCCGTAGCGGCCGTAGTCGCGGATCGGCTGGTGCTGTCTCCAGCCTGAATATTTATGGCCGTTGCGCCAGTTGTTGCGCTTCACGATGACCTTCTTATGGATGACGCGCTTCTGGATGAAGCGCTTCTTGACATCCCTGTTGGTGGGCTTTTGCCAGTCGACCCGGCTGTAATTCGACTGCGGAGCGTTCGGTGCATTCAGCGGTGCGGCTTGGCCGGTGAGCGACGTAGCGGCCAGCATCGAGAAAGCGAGTGCGGAAAGGACAATGCGTTTCAAAAGAAGTCTCCTTGGTTGTCGATGCCAGAGGAATAGCGGGCCACCGATGAACCGAAGCTGAACGCCTGCATTACAATTGTGTAATGATTTCCTTTATTTACCCAATAGAGCTGAACATAATCGCAAAGGCAGGAGCCGGTCGCGCTGCTAACTCTGCCTATCCGTTGCTTCGAGCCCGCCCCGCAATGCAACCATTTGCGCGTCCGTCCATTTTCCGACACCGCCCGTCGCGCTGCAACGGCCCTTGAAATCGACAAGATTTTATTATCCGGCTAAAATATTCGAGTTATTATAAGTCACCGCCATGAACATGATTCGTACCCTCGTTTTCCCTTCTGATCGCCACGCCAAACAGGACGCGCATCCTGTTTGCATGCGGGGGGCGAAATGAGCGGGTCCGTCGTCCTTCTGCATCTGGCCGGCGCCGTGGCGCTGATGCTGTTTGCCACCCGCATGGTGAAGACCGGCGTTGAACGCGCCTATGGCGACGTGCTGCGCCATCGCCTGCGCGCCACCATGCGCAATCCGATCATGGCGGTGCTGGCCGGCACCGGCCTTGCCATCGCCCTGCAGAGTTCCACAGCCGTCACGCTGCTGGTCGGCTCCTTCGCCGGCTCTGGCATCGTCTCGGGCGCCGCGGGCCAATTGGCAGTGCGCGGCGCCGAGATCGGCTCTGCGCTGGTGGTCAAGCTGCTGACCTTCGACCTCACCTTGCTGGTGCCGCTGTGCCTGATCACCGGCACGGTCATGTTCATGGCCACCGAGCGGCGCGACTGGCGCCAGACCGGCCGCATTCTGGTCGGCATCGGCCTTTTGATCCTGTCGCTGGAGATGATCGGCCAGGCGTCTGAGCCGCTGCGCAACAGCCAGCTCATGCCGGTCATCATCAACTACTTCTCGACCGATTCCATCACCGCCTATCTGCTGGCGGCGCTGATCACCTGGCTGTTCCAGTCGAGCATCGCGGCGGTGCTGTTGATGGCGACGCTGGCAGGCCGCGGCCTGATCACGCCCGAACTCGGCGTCGTTCTTATCCTCGGCGTCAATCTCGGATCCTCGATCATCGCGCCGATGCTGACCCGCTCGTCGAGCCCCGAAGTGCGCGTCGTGCCGATCGGCAATCTCCTGATGCGCGGGCTTGGCTCGCTTGTCATGCTGATCCTGGTCATGATCTTCAGACCGCACTTCGCCTTTCTCGGTTCGACGGCGGCGGACCAGATCGTCAATGCCCACATCCTGTTCAACGTGCTGATCCTGCTCGCCGGCCTGCCGCTGGCAGGGTTCGTCTACCGCGCCTCGGAGAAGATCGTCGCACTTGGCACCAAGCCCGTGCCGGCCGCCTCGCTTGACGTCGTCGAACTGTCCGCGCTCAACGAAAGCGCGCTCGACGTGCCGAGCCAGGCGCTGGCCAATGCCACCCGCGAGGTGGTGCGGGTCTGCGAGACGATCGAGATCATGCTCAAGCGCATCATCGAGCTCTATGAAAGTGCCGATGCCGACAAGATCAAAGCGCTGGCCGCACTCGACGACCGCGTCGACCGCAGGCACGCGGCGATCAAGCTCTACCTCGCCAAGTTGACCAGGAATCCGCTGACCGAAGACGAGGCGCTGCGCTGCCAGGAGCTGATCGGCGCCTGCGTCAAGCTGGAGCAGGTCGGCGACATCATCGTGCGCAACATGCTGGTGCATGTGAAGAAGAAGTTCGAGCGCGGGCTGGAATTCACCGACGAGGGCTGGAGCGAGCTGTGCGCCTTCCATGGCTCGGTGCTGGCCAATGCGCGGCTTGCCTTCAATGTGCTGGTGTCGCGCGATCCCGAGACTGCCCGCCAGTTGGTGCTGGAAAAGGACCAGCTGCGTGACCGCGAGAAGGAAACCAGCGCCAGCCATTTCGTGCGGCTGCGCGACGGCACCGCCAAGAGCGTCGAGACCAGCTCGATCCATCTCGACACCATCCGCGACCTGAAGCAGATCAATTCGCTGCTGGCCTCGATGGCCTATCCGGTGCTCGAAGAGCGCGGCCTGCTCACCGGGTCGCGGCTGAAGGCGAGCTGAGGCGTTGAACTGCCGATCTCCCCCCTCGTGGGGGAGATGTCCGGCAGGACAGAGAGGGGCGCCGTAGAGCGCGGCCATTGATATACCGCCCTTTGATTTGCTTGATTTGTCACCCGGCTTCAGTCGAGCGGGAAGTTTGAAAGGCTGGCGGGACAGCGCCCCCCTCTGGCCTGCCGGCCATCTCCCCCACAAGGAGGGAGATCGGCGCTTCATCGCCGCGCCCCGATGAAGAAAAGCTAAACCAGCGCCAACAATTTCTGGATTGCCCGCAAAGCCCATCCGTGGTTTGAGGCGCTTTGCTCAGGATCGTTTTCCCGCCATGTCGCTTCCGCTCATAGCCCTGTTCATCGCCGCCTTTGCCTTCGGCACCACTGAATTCGTCATTGCCGGCGTGCTGCCGCAGGTGGCGCAAGGTCTTGGCGTTTCGGTTCCCTCGGCCGGCTATCTCGTCTCCGGCTATGCCTGCGGCATCGCCATCGGCGGTCCGCTGCTGGCGCTCGCCACCAAGTCGCTGTCACGCAAGAGCCTGCTGCTCGGCCTCGCCATCGCCTTCACCATAGGCCAGGCGGCTTGCGCGCTGGCGCCCGACTTCACCTCGATGCTTCTGTTGCGCATTGCCGTGGCGGTCGCGCATGGCGCCTATTTCGGCGTCGCCATGGTCGTCGCCGTCGGTCTCGTGCGCGAGGACCAGCGCGGCATGGCTGTCGCCGTCATCCTGTCCGGCCTCACCGTCTCCAACGTCATCGGCGTGCCGGCGGGCACCGCGATCGGCAACATCTGGGGCTGGCGTGCGACCTTCTGGGTGATGTGCGCGCTGGGCGTGGCGGCAACGCTTGCCATGGCAGCCCTGTTGCCGCGCACCACCGGATCGTCGGTCAGGCCCGCCGGTTTCGCCCGCGAGGTCCGTGTGCTGGCCCGCCAGCAGGTCTGGACCTCGCTGATCCTGATGCTGATGCTGATGATCGGCCAGTTCGGCCTGTTCACCTACATCACCCCGACACTGCTTGAGGTCACAGGGCTCGACGAGAACCTGGTGCCGTGGGTGCTGCTGCTCAACGGCGTCGGCGCCACCCTGGGAGTCTTCCTCGGCGGCAAGCTCTCCGACTGGAAGCTGATGCCGTCATTGATCACCATGCTGGGTTTGCAGGCGGTGACGCTGGCCGTCATCTATGCCGTCAGCCCCTACCCCCTGCCGATGGTTGTCGCGATCGTCGTCTGGGGCGGTCTCAATTTCGCCATCGGCACGCCGATCCAGACCCGCATCCTGGCCTGGACCGCCGACGCCTCGAACCTCGCCTCGTCGCTCATTCCGTCCGGCTTCAATGTCGGCATCGCGCTGGCCGCGTCGCTGGGCGCCGCCATGCTCAACGCCGGCTATGGCTACCGTAGCCTGCCGCTGCTTGGCGCCATCGCCATGCTGGTCGCTATCGCGGTGGCGCTCGCCTCCTATGTCTGGGAAGGGCGCAGCAACGCCACGCCGCCGCTGACGGCCCCAGCGGAGTAGGTCACGATCCGGAAAAGGGGACGCCGGTTTTCCGAAAAGATCGTGATCAACCAAAAACACTTCACCCGCGCCAGCGCAGCAGGCGCATGGCGTTGGCGGTGACCAGCACGGTGGCGCCGGTGTCGGCCAGGATCGCCGGCCACAGGCCGGTGATGCCGGCGATGGTGGTGACCAGGAACACCGCCTTCAGCCCGAGCGCCACGCTGATGTTCTGACCGATGTTGGCCATCACCGCCCGCGACAGTTTTATCATGCGAGCGACGTCCGTGACGCGGCCATGCAGGATCGCCGCATCCGCCGTTTCCAGCGCCACATCGGTGCCGCCGCCCATCGCGATGCCGATGTCGGCGGCAGCCAGCGCCGGCGCGTCGTTGATGCCGTCGCCAACCTTGGCGACCTTCAGCCCCTCGCGCTGCAATTCACCGACGATGCGCTGCTTGTCCTGCGGCAACAGCTCCGCCCGTGCCTCTATGCCGAGGGAAGCGGCGATGGCTTCGGCGGTGCGGCGGTTGTCGCCGGTCAGCATCACCGCGCGGATGCCCTCAGCCTTGAGCGCCGCGATCCCGGCCGCCGCATCCGGCCGCGGCTCGTCGCGCATGGCGATCAGCCCGGCCACCATGCCATCGGCAACAAGCACCGAGACGGTCTTGCCCTGGCCGTTGAGGCTGTCGACGGCAAGGCGCTGTGCTTCGGTCATCACCGCGCGTTCGCCCGCCGCCTGGCCGGAGCCGAGGAAGACGGCAACGCCGCCAACGCTGCCCTCGACACCCTTGCCCGAGATCGCCTTGGCCGCCAGAGCCGGCGGCACCGGTGCCTTGTCGGCCTTGGCCCGGTCCAGGATCGCCATCGCCAACGGATGGCTGGAGCCCTGCTCCAGCGCTGCCGCCAGCGCCAGCACGGTGCGTTCATCCCTTCCATACGCCACAATGTCGGTGACCACGGGCTTGCCTGCCGTCAGCGTGCCGGTCTTGTCGAAGGCGACCGCCGTGATCCGGCGAAAGCCTTCCAGCACCGCGCCGCCCTTCATCAACAGGCCGCGCCTCGCCCCGGCCGCAAGGCCCGCGGCGATTGCCGCCGGCGTCGAGATGACCAGCGCGCAGGGGCAGCCGATCAGCAGGATCGCCAGGCCCTTGTAGATCCATTCGTTCCAGTCGCCACTGGCAAGCAGCGGCGGCAGCAGCGCCACCAGCGCGCCGACCGCCAGCACGGCCGGCGTGTAGTATCGCGAAAAACGGTCAATGAAGCGCTCTGTCGGCGCCTTGGCCTCCTGCGCCTCCTCCACCAGCCGCACAATTCGGGCGATGGTGTTGTCGGAAGCGGCCGCCGTCACCCGCACCTTGAGCACGCCGTCGGTGCTGATCGTGCCGGCAAAGACGGCGTCCGCGACGCCCTTGCGCTTCGGCGTGCTCTCGCCGGTCACCGGCGCCTCGTCGATATCACCAGCCCCCTCGACGATCTCGCCATCGGCGGGGATACGATCGCCCGGCCCCACCACGATAACGTCGCCGACGGCAAGATCTTCGGCGGGAACCTCCGATGTGCCGCCTGCCCGCTCGACAAGTGCTGTCTTCGGCACCAGATCGGCAAGTCCCTGGATGCTCGCCCGCGCGCGGCCGGCGGCGACACCTTCCAGAAGTTCGCCGATCAGGAACAGCACCACAACGGCGGCTGCCTCTTCCGTAGCCCCGATCATCACAGCGCCTATCGCCGCGATGGTCATCAGCATCTCGATCGAAAACGGCGTGCCGGCCAATGCCGCCATCAGCGCACGCCGCGCGATCGGCACCAGGCCGACCAACAGGGCGGCAAGGAAGACCCAGCGCTCGGCCGCAGGAAGAAGATGGCCGATGCCGTAGGCGGCGAGAAGCGCTGCCGCGCAGGCCAGCGTCAGCACGGCACGGCGGGAGCGCCACCACGCCTGCCCCGGCGCCGCATCGCTGTGATCATGATCAGCATGATCATGATCCTTGGCCACTGAAGCACGCCCATCGGCCCCGCCTTCCGCCTTGACGATGCCGTAGCCCAGCCGCGCCACCTGCCGCAGCACCTTGTCGTCGTTGAGCCAACCGCTGTGGCTGACCGTCATGCTGGCGCCGGTCACCGAAACCGAGACATCGGCGACGCCGTCGAGACGACGCACCGCCGTATCGATCTTGGCCGCGCAAGAGGCGCAGTCCATGCCGCCGATCTTGAACCGTGTC
This sequence comes from Mesorhizobium sp. M0618, assembly GCF_040320765.1. NCBI lineage: Bacteria > Pseudomonadati > Pseudomonadota > Alphaproteobacteria > Hyphomicrobiales > Phyllobacteriaceae > Mesorhizobium > Mesorhizobium sp. M0618. Next base: position 29,684 of record NZ_JAMYQH010000020.1, read on the forward strand.
TGCCCGATCGTTTCCTGCTTGAGCGGCGTCGTCATCACATTACCTGCCTGTCTTGCCCGCGCGGCGTCGCCGCATGGGTCTTGAATGCTGATGTCAGGCACTATAATTGCTCTAGTCACTAGAGCTTCAAGGGGAAATTTCATGTTTTCGATCGGTGATCTCTCACGTCGCACCGGGGTCAAGGTGCCGACAATCCGCTATTATGAGCAGATGGGCCTTGTCGCCGCACCCGAGCGTTCGGAAGGCAACCAGCGCCGCTATTCCAGGCAGGAGCTGGAGCGGCTGGCCTTCATCCGCCACGCCCGCGACCTCGGCTTCGCCGTTGACGACATCCGCTCCCTGATCGACTTGAGCGGCCACCCCGAGCAGCCCTGCGGCCACGCCGACAAGATCGCCGAGGAGCAACTGATCTCGGTGCGGGAAAAGATTGCCCAGTTGAAGCGACTCGAGGCCGAGCTCGAACGCATCGCCACGTGCTGCAATGGCCAGACGGTCGGCGACTGCTACGTCATCCGCGCGCTGTCGGATCATGCGCTGTGCGCCGATGAGCATGGTTGAGACACATCCTACAGCTCGATCCGGAACCGCAAGCTTTCCGCCCCGCCATAGGCGGCGTCCTCGAAGAAGCGTTCGACGAGCTTGCCGCCATTGGCCAGGATCACCTTGTGCGAGGCCGGATTGCCCGGCTTGGCGGTGATCTCGACGTGAGCCATGCCGACCGCTCTCGCCTCGTCCAGCATCAGCCGCAGCGCCTCGGTGGCGTAGCCGCGCCGCCGCTTCCACGGCACCACCGCATAGCCCATATGACCGAGCACATGCGGCGGCAATTCCGACGTGCCCTTCTGCCAGCGAAAGCCGATCGAGCCCGACGCCTCGCCGTCCCAGATCCAGCGGCGGAAGCCCGGTAGGCGCGGCACTTTTTTGCCGTCGGGCAAGCTGATCGGGCCGCCCTTGGCCTGGGGATCGTCGAGGTCGGCAAGAAAGGCCACGGGATCCTTTTCGATGGCCGCGAGCTGCTCGCGCGTCGCCTCCATCAGCCGCACATTGTCCGGCGACCAGCCACGTTCGAGCGCCGCCTGGTAGGATGGTAGATGTTCGAGCGCGGGTTTGACGATTTCGATCATGGTGCACCGGCGGAGACGCGACACCGGCAAGATAGCATCCCTGCCCGGGAAGCCACGATCCACCAAGGAGCAGCCTCTTACGACAAGGGCCGCGTTTACATAGCTGGAAACGCGGCCCCGATCTTATGTCCTTGGGAGGACTGGAGCTCCGGCGCAGGCGCGCGGGAGTACCCTTATGCGAAGTCAGGCGATGTCGAAGCGGTCGGCGTTCATCACCTTGGTCCATGCCGCCACGAAATCCCTGGCGAATTTCTGGCTTGCATCCGCGGAGCCATAGACCTCGGCAAGCGCACGCAACTGGGCGTGCGAGCCGAAGATCAGATCGGCACGGGTGCCGGTCCACCTGACCGCCTTGGTCTTGCGGTCGCGCGCCTCGTACACCTCTTCCGAACCCGGAACAGAGCCGGCGGCCGGATCCCAGACCGTGTTCATGCTGAGCAGATTGACGAAGAAGTCGTTGGTCAAAGTGCCCGGCCTGTCGGTGAACACGCCGTGCTTCGATCCGCCGGTATTGGCGCCGAGCACGCGCAGACCGCCGACCAGCACCGTCAATTCCGGCGCGGTCAACGCCAGCAACTGCGCCCGGTCGACCAGCATGGCCTCGACCGACATCGGCTGCTTGCCCCTGACGTAATTGCGGAAGCCGTCGACCTTTGGCTCGAGCGCGGCAAAGGAATGCACGTCCGTTTGCTCCTGCGAGGCGTCCATGCGGCCTGGCGTGAACGGCACCTTCACCTCATGGCCTCCGTCCTTCGCGGCTTTCTCGACCGCGGCAACGCCGCCGAGAACGATGAGGTCGGCCAGCGAGATCTTTTTCGCGCCGGTCTGTGCCGCGTTGAACTCCTTCTGGATGGCTTCCAGCTTCGCCAGCACCTTCGACAGTTCCGCCGGCTGGTTGACTTCCCAATCCTTCTGCGGCGCCAGTCGGATACGTGCACCGTTGGCGCCACCGCGCTTGTCGGAATTGCGGAACGTCGAGGCCGAAGCCCAGGCGGTCGAAACCAGCTCGGAAACCGACAGGCCCGATGCCAGGATCTTCGCCTTCAGCGAGGCGATGTCCTGCTCGCCGACCAGTTCATGGTCGACCGCCGGGATCGGGTCCTGCCAGATCAGCTCTTCCTTCGGCACGAGCGGGCCGAGATAGCGGGCGACCGGACCCATGTCGCGATGGGTCAGCTTGTACCAGGCGCGGGCGAAGGCGTCGGCGAACTGCTCCGGATGCTCGTGGAAGCGCCGCGACACCTTTTCGTAGGAAGGATCTACCCGCAGCGCGAGATCGGTGGTCAGCATCGCCGGCGCGCGGCGCTTTGACGGATCGTGCGCATCCGGAACGGTGCCGGCCCCGGCGCCACCCCTTGGCGTCCACTGATGGGCGCCGGCCGGGCTCTTGGTCAGTTCCCAGTCGAAGCCGAACAGATTGTCGAAGAAATTGTTGCTCCACTTGGTCGGCGTCGTGGTCCAGGTCACTTCGAGGCCCGAGGTGATGGCGTCGCCGGCAATGCCGGAAGCATGCTTGCTCGACCAGCCGAGGCCTTGCGCCTCGATGCTCGAGCCCTCTGGCTCCGCGCCAACCAACGACGCATCGCCGGCACCGTGCGTCTTGCCGAAGGTGTGACCACCGGCGATCAGCGCCACGGTCTCCTCGTCATTCATGGCCATGCGGGCGAAGGTCTCGCGAATGTCGCGGGCCGAGGCCAGCGGATCCGGCGTGCCGTTCGGCCCTTCCGGATTGACGTAGATCAACCCCATCTGCACGGCGCCGAGATGGCCGCGAAGTTCACGGTCGCCGGAATAGCGCTTGTCGTCGAGCCACTTGGTTTCCGAACCCCAGTCGACGTCCTGCTCGGGCTCCCAGACGTCAGCGCGGCCGCCGGCGAAGCCGAAGGTCTTGAAACCCATCGATTCCAGCGCGACGTTGCCGGTGAGGATCAGCAGGTCGGCCCAGGAGATCTTGCGCCCATATTTCTGCTTGACCGGCCACAGCAGCCGGCGCGCCTTGTCGAGATTGGCATTGTCCGGCCAGCTGTTGAGCGGTGCGAAACGCTGCTGGCCTGCCCCGGCGCCACCACGGCCATCGCCGATCCGGTAGGTGCCGGCACTGTGCCAGGCCATGCGGATGAACAGCGGCCCGTAATGGCCGAAGTCGGCCGGCCACCAATCCTGCGAATCCGTCATCACCTGGTGCAGGTCCTTGATCACCGCATCGAGATCGAGCGACTTGAATTCCTCGGCATAGTCGAACTCTTCGCCCATCGGATCCGAAAGGTTCGATTGCTGATGGAGAACGCCAAGATCGAGTTGGTTGGGCCACCAGTCACGGTTGCTCCTGCTGGAGGATCCGTGTGCAACGGGGCATTTGCCGGCGCTGGGATCATCGGTCTGTGCGTCCATGTTCTTCTCCGATCGTGGCTGTGTTGAGCTGTTCAACTGCTGCGTGACAGGGACATAGAAATGTCCCTGGAGGCGGTCCGTTTCATGGCTGGCGCGATGACCATATGCCCGATACGCGACCGAATATGTTGGATGTCCTGTTGCTGCGGGCATGCGCCTCACCAGGCGGTCCCGGCTGCTCCTCATCTTCGTTGCGACTCGTATAGCAAAGCCGTCTGATTAATTTAAGTTGGATTTCCTGATTACAGCGATAAGATGATATTATGACAAACCTGACGCTGAAGCAGTTGCGTTATTTCGAGGCGCTGGCGCGGCACAATCATTTCGGCCGCGCCGCCGATGCCTGCGCGATCTCGCAGCCCGCCATCTCGGTGCAGATCCGGGAGTTGGAGGAAACGCTTGGCACGGCGCTTTTCCAAAGAGGCCCACGCCAGGTCCGGCTGACCAATTTCGGCGAGGAATTCGCCTTGCGCGTCCGCGACATCCTGCGCTCGGTGGACGAGCTGACGGATCTGGCCCGCGCCTCGCGCGACCGGCTGGTGGGACGGTTGCGCATCGGCGTGATCCCGACGATCGCACCCTATCTTCTGCCTGCCATCATCGGCAACCTCGCCCGCATGCATGACGGGCTCGATATCCACGTGCGCGAAACGCAGACGCAGAAGCTGATCCAGGAACTGGCCGACGGCCGGCTCGATGCGGCCATCGTTGCCTTGCCGGTGTCGGAACCCTCGCTGACGGAAATCGTGCTGTTTGCCGAGAACTTCGTGCTGGTCCGGCCCGGCGAGGATGAGGGAAAGCCGGTGCCCAACCGCGAAATGCTGCGCGAGATGCGGCTGCTCCTGCTCGAGGAGGGCCATTGTTTTCGCGATCAGGCGCTGTCGTTCTGCAACATGCATTCGGCACGGCCGCGCGAGTTGCTGGACGGCAGCTCGCTGTCGACCCTGGTGCAGATGGTCGGCGCCGGCGTCGGCGTCACCTTGATCCCCGAAATGGCCGTGCCGGTGGAGACGCGCTCCGCGGCAGTCTCTATCGCCCATTTCGCCAATCCCCAACCGTCGCGGACGATCGGCATGATCTGGCGCAAGACAAGCCCGATCGCCAAACAGCTGCTGCTTATATCCGAAGTGGTTCGCCAGGCGGCCGATGCGTTGCGCGCGCAGCACAATCCGGCATCGGTTGAGTTGAACCTGGCGGCAGCAGCCCAATGAAGGCTGCCCAAGTGACCGGATCTCAGCTTGCCGCCTGGAACCGGCTTTCACCCTTGTTCAGAAAACAGGTCTTGTTGAACAGCGACAGATCCAGAGGGTTCGGTAACCGCACGTCGCTGATATCGGGAACCGGCTTCCTCGCCGGATCGTATGAGCGATCGATCTGCGAGATGAAAACGAGGATCAATCCCCTGTCGCGGGCAAAGGCCTTCAGCGTGCGGACTTGCGCCATCAGGTCGGGTTTTCCCGCTTCTGATCGAGCAGTTGCAGATAGTCTATGACCACCAGCGTGCCGCGCGGCACCGAGCCCAATGCCTTGACGATATAGTCGGCGCTGATGGCGTCGGAATTGTCGAACACGAACCGGTCGTTGAACCGTGCAGGGTCCGCCCCGATGGCGCGAAACCGGTCGAGCACATCTCGTTGCGTATACTCCAGCGTGAAGAACACGCCGCGATGGCCTGATTTCATGGCTTCGATCGCGAGTTCGAGGCTCATCAGCGTCTTGCCGTGGCCGGGTCGCGCACCGACCAGAACCAGGTCGCCGGGCGCCAGTTGCGCAAACAGTACACCGGCAGGTGCCACCTCGGCCGCCTCGGCTGCAAGCAGACTCCAGCTGGCGAAGCCTTCCTGTGCTGCAACACGATCAAGCGCTTCGTGGAGCGGAATTTTGGCCTCGCGGGACAACAGCCTGGCTTGACGCTTCAGATGGTAAACGGGCGCGGACAGCTTCATTGCAAAACCTCCTGGTGCGAGCAGTTTCCGCAATCCCTCCTTATGCCTGGCGCTCGAACAGTCGGTTCGGTGATGAGAGTGCCCTGCATGAACGATGCTTTCCCGGCGGAGGGAGGAGGCGTGGGCTGCGCCAGAATCAGATGATAGCTCAATCCCTGCGTATCGAAAATCGCAGACATTCAAAGATGCGGGGAGCCCGCTGCAAGCCTCGAGCCAGCATCCCGGCGTAGGAGCATTTGCGCGCGTCGATCTCCTTCATGGCTCTTCGTGCGGACTTGCGGAGGGCACGCGTTAACAAAGGGTGCGCTAAACAAGATGTGTTTCGCCTGATAATGCGAGACCCTTTATGATCGATTCCCGGCGGCAACACCGCAAGGAAACGGCTTTGGCAGGAGTTGATCCGGTGCGGTTGAGATTCGTCCCTCTGGGTATCGTCCCGATCCTCAGCCTCCTCGTCGCCGCCATTGCCTTGACGATGTCGGCTCGATCCTTTGCCGCACCATCTGACGTTCCGGCCTGGCTGCAGGCTCACATCGGCAACAGCGACGGCCAGATCTCACAAATTGTCCTCGAACGAGCCCGCGCGCTTTACCGGAAGAAGGTCGCGCAAGGTGCAGTCAAGAACCCCTGCTACTTCGCCATGGATGCGACGCGCCCCAGCGATCTGGGCGATGGCGTTCTGGGGCGCCGCTATTACGTCATCTGCGAAGCCAGCCAGTCGTTTCGCGCGATTTCGTCGGGTCATGGCAGCGGCCGGAATTTGAAAGGCGTTGTCGATTTTTCAAATGGCAGGCGGTGCGCGAAGAATTTCGGCAATGCGATGGATTCGTCGTTGACGGCCGGCGGCGGCTATATGACCAGCGAGGCGAAAACCTCGTTCAAGGGCTATTACCGCACTGCTGCGAAACAGGACGCGGTTTTCCAGCGCACCTTCATCCAGTTCGACGGCGAAGGCGAGGCCGCGAACGCCAGGCAGCGGGTGATCGGCGGCCATGCCGCCCAGGTGCTGCACGGCCTATGCCTGCGCAAAAACCCGAAAAGTTCGCATGCCGACCATGACGGCTTCGTGCCGTTCGGCAAACTGGTCGACTATGCCGGCGGCCGCAGCAATGGCTGCACCAGCTGGTCGCCCTCAGACGCGCGGCAGATCATCACGATGGTCAAGGACAATCCGACGACGCTCTATATCTACCCGGAATCGCACGACATCGCCGCGGTCGCCAACCATTCACAACAGCCGGGCGCCTACTGGAACGTATCCTGCCTGAAGGAAATCGGCACACCTAAATTCTGGCCGCGAAAGACCCTCGAGCCGATCATCGCCCAATACAGGAAGGATCACCCGGCACCGCCGCCGCAGCCGCTGCCGATCTGCGAAGCGTCTTGAAGTCCGCATCGCACCGCCGCGTTGATTAAGACCGTGCCGCTTTATGTTCGGCGGAAAAGGCAAAGTGGCGGAGCGCGCGTGGAGATCGGCCGCCTCATCGAGGCCGGCAAAGTCACCCCCTTCGTGCAAGCCACCTACCCTCTTGGAGAGGTCGCCGAGGCGGAAGAACGGCTGGAAAACGAGCATGTGCGCGGCAGGATCGTATTTGAGGTCGCCGCCTAGCGACGTGGTTGCGTGGATTCCCCCGGACGCAGAGCTGGATCAGGCCGCCGAGCCAATTTTATCAAAAGCTAGCGGCGCGCCGAGGCTGGCGCCCAGCAGGGGCGTCAGTCCCGTAAACGGTTGGCGGCATGATCCTGATGCTGCTCAGTCGCGACCTGCCTGGAGTCCAAACCGCGTTCTTTGGAATGCTGTGCCTTGTCGCGATTGGACAGTACCTTGTTTTCTTCGAGCTTGTCCTTTGGCGTTACGGTCATGGCGCCTGTCCCGGAACCTTTTCCCTGTGAACCCGCTCCAATGTGTTTCTTGCCGCCGTGTGCCATGGCTGCCTCCAATCTATCCAAATGTTTCCAGGATCGGTGCTCATCTAGTCGTCAGGACGGTTTTTGTGATGGACGCTTTCCTGATTTTTGCCGCGAAGGATGTTGCGGTCGTCCGGATCGACGAGGTCCGGTGTGTCGGTCCTCATGTCCGATCCCTTGCGCAGCGCTTCGCGTTCCGCCGCTGATCGTTTCAGATCCGCCTCTGCATCGAAATCCTCGCCCGCGTTCTTTGTGTTTTCCCGCTCTTCAATGATGCGAATTTGTTGATCGTGGGTTTTGCGTCCAGTCATCGTTTCCTCCGGCGTGTTCGTGTTGGCGCTCGAAAGTCACCGGCCGCCTCAAAGGTCGGGTCACGGCGTGTCGAGCCTGCCCTCGTGCTGATAATGGCGAGGTGACGGGATCGTTCCGAAAGGCGTCGAACAAGCTTTTCGCCGGATGGCTCGGTTCGGACCGCCGCTCACGTTGACGCAGGGCTCCGGCTGCCGCCCGCTCTTCTGAATCATGGCGTCTTCGAACGTTCGGCGACCGCCGGACTGGCGCCGGACGCCTTTCCGTCGCGCTCCAGCTCAGCGCAGGAAATCGACCACAGCCTGGATGAACTCTGCCGGATACTCGATGTTCGACAGATGGACCGCGGGCAGCAAGACCAGCTTCGCGCCGGGCACCGCCGCGGCGATCATCTCGCCGTGGCTGGCTGCTGTCACCGTGTCGTGCTGACCGGCGATCACCAGCGTCGGCCGCGGTATCAGTGCTACGGTGCGGCGAAGATCGGCGTCGCGAACCGCTGCGAACAGCCCCGCCAGGCCTTGCCGGTCGATAGCCAGCAGCATGGTGCGAAACTCTTCGACCACGGGCTCGTTGGCGGCAACCATCGACGCGGGGAACCAGTTGCTCAGGAACGTCTCGGCGGTTTCCGACATGTCCGGTGCCTGCCGCACCGCGGCAATCCGCTCGTCGAAATAGCTTGCCGGCGAGAGATGAGACGAGGTGTTGCTCAGGATCAGCCGGTCGATCCGCTCGGGCGCGTGGATGCCGAGCCACTGCGCGACGAACCCGCCGAGTGACAGGCCAAGGAAATGTACGCGTTGCAGGCCGAGCGCATCGAGCAGCTCGATGACGTCGCGTCCAAGCCGGTCGAGCGAATAGGCGCCGACCGGAACGCTCGATCCGCCATGGCCGCGAAAGTCGTAGCGCAGGACACGGAAATGCTTCGACAATTCGCCAACCTGCCTGTCCCACATGTGCAGCGTGGTGCCGATGGAATTCGATAGCACCAGCACCGGCTTGCTTGCCTCGCCGTCGAAGCGGTAGGCGATGCGCGTGCCGTCGCCCGTCGTGACGAAATTCAGCTTGTTCATGATGAAAATTCCTTCTGGAACGTTTGAATGAGGCCAAACGTAGCCGAGGGATAATTTTGTTGATATTACAAAGATGGGACAATCTTTGTAATAAAAACCGACATGACCGAATTTACTCTCCACGACCTTCAATGCTTCGATGCGGTGATTCGCACCGGCGGCTTTCAGCCTGCGGCGGCCGTGCTGCATCGCTCGCATCCGGCGGTGTTCGCTGCCGTCGCCAAGCTGGAGCGACAGCTCGACCTTTGCCTCCTGGACCGCAGCGGCTATCGCGTGCGTGCGACCGAGGCAGGGCTGTCGTTCCACCGCCGAGCGCTATCGCTGCTGCGCGAGCTGGATGGTTTGCGCGTCCATGCCGCCCAGTTGGCGATGGGTGAGGAAAGCGAGATCCACGTGGTGATAGGCGACCTGTGCCCGCGCCCGCATGTGCTGGGCATGCTCGGGCGGTTCTTCGCACAGTGCCCCGGCACCCGCCTGCATCTGCATTTCGAAGCGGTCGGCGGCCCATGGGAGCGTCTATTCGATGACGAAGCCGATCTGATCCTGCACTGGGTCGACAAGGGCGATGCGCGGGTGGAATGGGTCGATCTGTGCAAGGTGTCCTTCATTCCCGTGGTGGCGCCGGGCTTTCTGCCCGAGCGTATCGAGCAGCCGATCACCCTGGACCAGATGCAGGCACTCACCCAATGCGTCATGCGCGACAGCGCCCGCCATTCGCCACAACAAAACTATTCGCTGATCGAAGGCGCGCCGCAATGCCTCGTCGCCGACCAGGGCATGAAGAAGGAGATAATCCTGCAGGGCCTTGGCTGGGGCCACCTGCCCCGCTTCCTGATCGAGGAAGAACTGCATGACGGGCGCCTGCAATCCATTGCCGGCCGCCATCTGCCGGGCCGCACCGACGAACTGGTGGTGGCGCGGCGCCGCGACCGGCCGCATGGGCCGATCGCCAACCGGCTGTGGGATCATATCCAGCAGGAAGCGCCGGCATTGCGCCGTGCATTGTAGCCGAGGAGGTCCGGACAGATACCGACCAACCGGTCGCGAAAGGCGCAAGTGTAAATCGGTCGTTAATGACCGGCCGTGCAATGCTAGGACCTCGGGTCCCGTCCAGCGATCACTTCTTGACATACGCTCCAGGCTGGCGGCCGCTCTTCGGAGCCTTGGCGTCCTTTGAACGCTCCGCGATAGCGGGGCCGGCCCCGGACGTCTTTTCGGTTGCGGCGCTCGGCGTGCCTTGCCTTGGCGGGTTTTGTCCGTCCGACTGGCGGGTTCGGTCTTCCACTTCGCCCACCCGGCGGGTGAGCCCGATGCCGCCGGCGGGCTTCTTGTTGGCGGCCGCATCCTGGGAGAATTCATCGGAAGCGTCGGCATCGGTCTTTGCCGGATATTTCGTCGCACCGGTTTCATAGCGGGTTTCGTTCTCAGTCATGACATCTCTCCAATTGCATGACGGATAAACATCTCAACGGTATCCGAGTTCCAACTCCTGGACTTCCGGACGGATCTGGGTTCCGGGAGCGCCCGGTCGGCCACCCAAGCGACGAGATGAGCAGCACCCTACTGCAGCAGACCCTTGACGATGCCGCTCGCCTTGCCGAAATCCATCTGGCCGGCATATTTCTGCTTCAGTGCGGCAATCACCTTGCCCATGTCCTTCTGGCTGGCCGCACTGGTCGCGGCGATCGCCTCGCGCGCCGCAGCCGTCACCGCCGCATCGTCCAACTGCGTCGGCAGGAAGGTGCGGATGATCTCCATCTCGCCGCGCTCCTGCGCGGCGAGTTCCGGCCGTTTGCCGTCGTCGAAGGCTTTGGCCGATTCCTCGCGCTGCTTCACCATCTTGGCCAGGATCTGCAGGATCTCCTCATCGCTGGCCGGCTCCTTGCCCGAACCGCGATTGGCGATGTCGCGGTCGTGAATGGCCGCTTGGATCAGCCGCAATGTCGGCAGCCGGTGCTTGTCCTGCGCCTTCATCGCGCTCTTCAGGGATTCGGCGATTTTGCCGCGCATGGTACATTCTCCTTCGATCGGCGCGGACAATAGCGCCGGGGGCGAGCCAAGGCAAACCCTGATATGCCGGGGCAAGCCACTGATTTTGCTAGGCGAAATAAAACATGGCGGCATTTCGCATGATCATTGACCGCTCTGCCCCCTTCCCCTATGTACTGGGCCTTGCATGAACGGAAATTTGACTGCGTGGAGGCCGCGAAAATCGCCGCTTCGCGCCGTTTGCCGCGCAGATGGCCCGCCGGGCCGGTTGCAGCGGGCAGCCCGATAGGAGTGCCGCCATGGCCGAGATGACCGCCGCCTCGACGCCCGCCTGGACCACTGAAAAGCCGACCGCCCTTCTGGTGCTGGCCGACGGCACCGTCATCGAAGGTCGCGGCCTCGGCGCCACCGGCTCCGCCGTCGCCGAAGTCTGCTTCAACACGGCGCTGACCGGCTACCAGGAAATCCTCACTGACCCTTCCTATGCCGGCCAGATCGTCACCTTCACCTTCCCGCATATCGGCAACATCGGCACCAATGACGAGGACATCGAGGACCTCAATCCGACCGCCCGCGCCGGCGCCGTTGGCGCCGTGTTCAAGGCCGATGTCACCGACCCGTCCAACTACCGCGCCGGCGCTGGTCTCGACCAATGGCTGAAGAAGCGCGGCATCGTCGCCCTTTCGGGCATCGACACCCGCGCGCTCACCGCGCTGATCCGTGAAAGGGGCATGCCCAACGCCGTCATCGCGCATGCGCCTGATGGCGTGTTCGACCTCGACGATCTGAAGCGCCGCGCCGCCGCATGGTCGGGGCTGATCGGGCTTGACCTCGCCAAGGAAGTCACGTCGGGCCAGTCCTCGGTCTGGCGCGAGACGCCCTGGGTGTGGAACGAAGGCTTTGGCGAGCAGACCGAACCGACAATGCACGTCGTCGCCATCGATTATGGCGTCAAACGCAACATCTTGCGCCTGCTCGCCGGCCTCGGCGCCAAGGTCACGGTGGTGCCGGCCAAGACCGGCGCCGAACAAATCCTTGCCATGCAGCCGGACGGCATTTTTCTCTCCAATGGCCCCGGCGACCCGGAAGCCACCGGTGACTATGCCGTGCCGGTCATCCGGGATCTGTTGAAGACCGACATCCCGGTGTTCGGCATCTGCCTCGGCCACCAGATGCTGGCACTGGCGCTGGGCGGCAAGACCGCCAAGATGCACCAGGGCCATCACGGCGCCAACCATCCGGTCAAGGACCACACCACCGGCAAGGTCGAGATCGTCTCGATGAACCACGGCTTTGCCGTCGATGCCGACTCGCTGCCATCGGGCGTCGAGGAAACCCACGTCTCGCTGTTCGATGGTTCGAACTGCGGCATCACGCTGACCGGCCGGCCGGTGTTCTCGGTCCAGCATCACCCCGAAGCCTCCCCCGGCCCGCAGGATTCGCACTACCTGTTCCGCCGCTTCGTCAATTTGATCCGCGAAAAGCGCGGCGAGGAATTGCTGGCCGAACGGGCCTGATCCTTTGAGGATCGGCTGTTAGCTATAATATCGCTTAACGCAAAGCGATAAATGTGCGATATTATTTGTTGTGAAGACGATCATCCTTTCAGTATCGGCGGCTCGCGATCTCGATAACCTGCCGGCGGATGTCCGCGAGCAGGTTTCCGAAGGTTTGATCACTTACGCCGTCAGCGGTCGTGGAGATGTAAAGCGTCTTGCCGGCCGGAACGGTTATAGACTGCGTATCGGCCGCTACCGCGTCATATTCGACGAAGACCGCACCACGATTCTCGCGATCTACATCGGCAAGCGTGAAACGACGACCTATAGCAGGCCATAGGACAGGACATCATCATGAACGCCCCGCAAATCATCAAGACCTCAACCGGCGAAGAACTGGTCGTCATCCCGAGGGCCGACTACGAGGCATTGCTGCATGCCGCTGAAGAAGCCATGGATGCTGCGGATGTGGCGATCTACGATGAACGGAAGGCCGAGCTCAAAACGGAAAAGCCCCTGCCCGCTGCCGTGACCATGGATATCCTGCGGGGCTCGAGCCGGCTCAAGGCGCTGCGCAATTGGCGCAACCTGACCCAAGCCGATTTGGCGACTGCTATTGGTGTCAGCCAGGGTTTCCTGTCCGACCTCGAATCCAATCGTCGCAAACCATCGCCGCAGACCAGTGCCATGCTGGCAAAGACGCTGGATATCCCCGGCGAATGGATCGAAACCTAGAGCAATCCCGGGAAAAGTGTGAAACGGTTTTCCGTCCGGGAATTGCGTCAAACAAAGACTCTAGTATCTCGTCCTACGCCACCGGCCGGCCTTCGCTGGCTTCCAGGATGGCGAACCATTGCTGGCGGTCGAGGCTGATCTCCAACGCCTTGACCATGGCGGCCAGCCGTTCCGGCTTCATCGAACCCAGCACCGGCACCAATCGGGCCGGATGGCGCAATAGCCAGGCGATCGCGACGGCAGCCAGATCGCCGGCTCCGATCTCGGCGGCCACCGCAGCAAGCGCTGCCCGCACCCGCGCCTCGCGCCCCTCCTTGCCGGTGAACAGCGAGCCGCCCCCGAGCGGCGACCAGATCATCGGCGCATAGGCAAGGCGCTGCGCGTGGTCCAGGCTGCCGTCGGTCAATGCGGCCGTTTTCAGCACCGACATTTCGATCTGGTTGGTGGCGAGGGCGAACGGCAACCGTGAGGCCAGCAGATCGAACTGCGACGGCGTGAAGTTGGAGACGCCGACCGCCCTCACCTTGCCAGATGTGACCAGCTTGGCAAGAGCTGCCGCCGTCTCGTCGGCATCCGTCAGCGGGTCGGGCCGGTGCAGCAGCAACAGGGCGATATAGTCGGTACCGAGATTGGCAAGCGACCGCTCCACCGACGCAACAATATGGCCGCCACCGGTATCGTAGTGCTTCAGCCGGTTGTCCGGCCGGTTTGGCGACTTCAGCATGATATCGCATTTCGAGATCAGCTCGATGCTGTCGCGCTTGCCTTCCCAGCGCGCCAATCCCGCACCGAAGGCCGCTTCCACCTCGTAGTTCCCATAGATGTCGGCATGATCGAAGCTGGTCAGGCCGAGATCGACGGCGGTGCCGATCAGCCGTGCGACCTGATCGGCATCCGGGCGGGCGGCGCTGTCGAGCAGACGCGAGGCGCCGAAGACCAACCGCGACAGCGACAGTCCGTCCCGAGTCAGCGCAATGCGGCTGTGACTCACACCTGCGCTCCATCTTCGGCGACGCCGGCGGTGACATTTGCGCGCGCCGCGGGCCTCGCCACCTTGGTGACGAAGACGATGACCGCCAGCGTCAGAAAACATGCGCCCACCAGATAGGGCGCACCGCCGAAGGTCACCGGCGCGCTTGGCCCGGTGAACCAGGAAAAGATCGCCGTATAGAGCAGCGGCGTGATGATCGAGGTGATCGAGAAGATCGAGGTCATCGCGCCCTGCAACTCGCCCTGCGCCGAAGGCGGCACCTTGGCGGCGGCGAGGCTCCTCAGCGGCGGATCGGCCAGCGCTTCCAGGCAGCCGACGACGATCACCGCATAGATCATCCAGCCTTGCGACGCGAAGGCGTAGCCGAAGGCGCTGGCTGCCGTGAATGTCAGGCCGATGACCGCCGTCTTCCACTCGCCAAGCCTCGGGATCACGCGCGGCAGCACCGTCGCCATGACGATCGCACCGCACAGGCCGAAGGCGCCGAGCGAGAAGCCGATCTGCTGCTCGCTCCAGCCATAGCGATAGCTGGAGACGAACGACCAGACCGCCGGATACATCATGTGCCCGAGCGTCATCAGGAAGAAGACAAGCCCGATCCAGCCGATGCCTTGATATTGGCGCATCTGGAGCAGCGTGCCGACCGGGTTGGCGCGTTTCCACTCGAAGCGGCGGCGATGCTTGTCATCGAGCGTTTCCGGGAGGAAAAACAACGCAATGAGGAAATTCACGAAGGCGAGCCCGGCGGCGAAATAGAACGGCACGCGCGGCCCGAACGTACCGAGCAGCCCGCCCAGAACCGGCCCGATGACGAAGCCGACGCCAAACGCGATACCGAGCAGGCCGAAATTCTTTGCCCGGTTCTCATCGTTCGAAATATCGGCGATGAAGGCTGAAGTCGTCGAATAGCTGGCGCCTGAAATGCCGGCCAGCACACGCCCGATGAACAGCATCGGGTAGGACCAGGCGACCGCGCAGATCAGATTGTCGATGGAGAAGGTCAGCACCGATGCGAGCAGGATCGGCCGCCGTCCGAACCGGTCGCTCAAGCCGCCCATGATCGGCGCGAAGACGAACTGCATCGCCGCATAGACGAAGAACAGCCAGCCGCCTTCGATCGCCGCGCCGCTGATGCTGACGCCGGTCAATTCCCGGAGATAGGCCGGCAGCACCGGCATGATCATGCCGAAGCCGATAATGTCGAGCAGCAGCGTGGTGAAGACGAGCGCAAGGCCCCGTCTGGCGGTTTTGGGGTCGATCATGCAGGATCAAGCTCCTCTGCTCGCCCTCAGGCGCAGGCGGACGCACTTATAGGCGAGCCCGCCGCAAGGAACAATGTGGGAACAGGCTGATTCTATTCATCCTGACACCCCCTGACGGCAACATCGCCGGCAGGTGAAGCTCGAAAACGATCTCGTCAGATCGGCCCACTCAGCGTGTTGCACTCCGACAGCTTGCCGCTCTTGTAACCGCGCGCCAGCCAGGTCTGCCGCTGCTGCGAGGTGCCGTGGTTGAAGCTTTCCGGCACAACATATCCTTGCGTCTTCTTCTGCAGCGTGTCGTCGCCGATCTGCTTGGCGGCGTTCAGCGCGCTCTCCATGTCGCCCTGCTCCAATATGCCTTTCTGCCCGGTGTAATGCGCCCATACGCCGGCAAAGCAGTCGGCCTGAAGCTCGATTCGCACCGACATCTGGTTGGCTTCGACCTCGCCCATGCTTTGCCGCATCTGGTTGAACTTGGACATGATCCCGGTCAGGTTCTGCACGTGGTGGCCGACCTCATGCGCAATCACATAGGCGCGGGCGAATTCGCCCGAGGCGCCGAACTGCTGGTCGAGCTGCTGGAAGAAGGTCATGTCGAGATAGACCTTGTGGTCGCCGGGACAATAGAACGGTCCGGCCGCCGCGGAGGCAAAGCCGCAGGCCGAACGGACCTGGCCGGAAAACAGCACCAGTTTCGGATCCTCGTAGGTTAGGCCCTGAGATTTGAAGATGCCGGACCAGGTGTCCTCGGTCTCGGCCAGCACGGTGGCCACGAACTGCTTCATCTCGTCATTGGCCGGTGTGGCACCGTTGTCCTGTCCGCTGTTGTCGGTGATCTGGCCGCCGCCGCCCGGCAGCAGGCCGCCGTCGCCGCCACCCAGGATCGTCGACGGATCGAAGCCGAAATACCATCCGGCCAGCACCACCAGGATGACGAGGAAGATGCTGCCGCCGCCACCGGTGCGGCCGCCGATCGGAATGCGGAACTGGCCACCGCCGCCGCCGAGTCCGCCACCGCCGCTGTCGCTGCGGTCGTCCTCGATATTGTCACTCTGACGACGGCCCTTCCAGAGCATGGCAACTCCTCGTGCAGCAACTTCCCCGTTGTTCCGGGGCAACAAACAATTATCCCAATGGTTGCGCCAAGTCACAGCATTTTTCGATGGCCTTTTTGGCCATACGGGTCGCCTTGCGGCCAAGTTCGTTGCGGCGAGCGGCTCGGCGTTGCAATCGTCCCCATGGCCGAGACTATCGAAGACCGTTAATGTCCGTTTCTCTGGGAAGCGAGGGGCGCTTGCGGACGACCGGCCAATTCCTGCTGTTGCTGACGGCATTGACTTGTTTCGGCATCGGGTCCGCCCGTGCCGCCACGCTCGATTCCAGCGTTGCCGTCACCGATCCCGCCACCTTGCAGGCGCTGGAGCGTGGTGGCCTGTCGATCAGCCGCCTGCTGGGCCCGGCACTCGGCCTCACCCGCGAGGTCGACAATCGCGGCCTGTTTTCGGTGCCGGCGCTGGCCACGGTGCGCGACACAGTCAAGCGGCAGATAGCCGACGAGCCGAAGACCAGCCCCGATCCCTATGTTGCTGCCATGGCGAAGTCGAAGGACACCAGCCAGAAATTCAATCCGAAATACATCGATGACGACGGCTCGACGCTGGACCTGACCGGCGTCGTCAACCGCATGGACCGTGGCTATCTCGGCCACACCGAATGCGGCGAAATCCGGCTGATCTACCGTTTCCACTATTCGGTCGCGGAAAAGCCTGTGAAGGGAAAGGCGGGCCAGCGCATTTCCTCGCGCCTGCCGCTGACCATGAGCCTGGTGTTCAACGCCAAACCCAGGCAGGCACAAGCGCGCGCCTCGAAGGACCTGCCAAGCGCCACTGACGTGTCCTGCGCCGATGTTGCCCAGCGCTGGCTGGCAGCTGGAAAAAAAGACCTGCCACCCGACCAGCTTGCCGCCTGGCTGCGCTCCGACGAAGGGCCGCTGTCAGGCACCATGCTGAATTCGTCGCAGATCATGCGGCTCGAACTCAACATGCAGGTGCTCAGGCTGTCGGCCTCGACGCGGCGCGATTTCGGCGGCCATGCCGAATATCTCCTGAAGATCTTCAAATGGGATCCGGCTGCGTCCAGCTTCTATGAAGCGAAGATGGAAAACCAGATCGACCGCGCCATTGTGCTGGCCGACAAGCCGTCCTTCGCCAAATGGCTGCTCACCGACCGCAACATCTACGACCTCGACCATGGCCGGCTGGTGATCGACGAAAAGTTCCTGGCCAGGAGCGCCGTCTCCGTCGCCCCCGGCGGTCTCAGCCGGTCGCAGAACAACATCGTCTACGGGCTGGTCGACGACGCGGACATCGACAAGGCGCTGAAGAACTATATCGCCAGGGGCAACACACTCTCGACCATCAAGTCGGTGGCCGGCTTCAACTTGCGGCTCAACGAGATGAGCTGCACCGGCTGCCATCAGACGCGTGGCATTGCCGGTTTCCACTACACCGGCGCAGATCCGGTGAGCGAGCCGCGCCGCAACGCCGTCTTCGTGCCGGGCTCGGCCGTGTTCTTCGCCGACCTGCCGCGCCGCCGCGCCATCGTCGAGCAGTTCGCCGCCGGCAGTCAGCTAGACTTTACGCGCAGCTTCGCCGCCCGTCCGGACGCCAGATATGCCGAGGCGCTGAAAGACACCGACCTCTACAATGGCTGGGGCTCGATCTGCTATCGCGGCGAGGATGCAAGTTTCAAGGACTGGAGCTGCGGTGCGGGCCTGCGCTGCGCCGGTGTCCACGAAAGCGCCTTCCATCCAGGCTTCGGCACCTGCGTCAGCGAAGCAGGCACGGTGGTCGGCGACCCCGTCGAGTTCGGCGAGATCAAGATGTCGAGCTGGGGCAGCGACCAGTATTGCCGCCTGTCGCCGGCCACCGCCAAGGCCTGCGCCATCGACTCCGCGAAGGACAAGAAGCCGCTGGTCAAACTCGCCGGCTATGGCGCCGCGCGCCAGCGCTACGACAATCCGCAGCAGAAGACCGGCGGCTTTCCCGGTGGCATGCTGCGCAAGGCAAGCTGCGACAAGCTTCCCGACGAAGCAACGTGCGGGCGTCTGGCCAAGACCGGCTTCAACGACTGCATCGCGTCGGGCAAGGACCACAAATTCTGCACGAAGGAATTTACCAAGACCGCCGGCCTACGAGCCTGCGACAAGGCGCATCCCTGCCGCGAGGACTACATCTGCACCGCAGGCTATGACGATCTGGCGGAAGCGAAAGCTGGCAAAGGCACCTGCATTCCGCCCTATTTCATCTTCCAGTTCCGCGTCGACGGCCACCCGCGCAGCTGGGTGCAGGACGTCCGCGAGTGAGGGAACGGTTTGTTGAAAGCGCCGCCACCACGTTCCGGCAGACGGCGTTCGCCCAGAACAGCTGACGTCAACCTGACAGACGTCTAATCTTCCTGCTTGGCGCCGGCGCTCTTGCCGTCGGAGCTCTTCGAACGTTCCTCGAAACGAGCCGCGCCCTTTTTCAACGGATGGCCGGTCTCCGCTTCGGTCTTGCGCTCATCCCTGGCCGCCGCCTGTTTCAGTCCCTCGGCAGCCTGCTTGCCCTTTGCGGTCGGTGCCTGTTCAACGCCCATCGCTTCCTCCCTTGCCGCTCGCCTTGCGCGGATGTCAGACCCAACGTGCTCAGCGTGCGAGGGTTCCGGTGGCTGGGGAAATCCAGGCGGAAGCTCAGCGCACTGCTGTCATGGCCTTGCGGAAGGCTTCCAGCGTCTCGGCGCTGACATGGTGCTCGATGCCCTCGGCGTCGATGCGCGCCGTCTCGGCGCTGACACCGAGCGAGCGCAAAAAGGCTTCCACCGTCTGGTGGCGGATGCGGCTCTCCTCGGCGACCTTGCGGCCGGCATCGGTCAGGAAAACGCCGCGATAGGGCTTTCGCGACACCAGCCCGTCGGCGCACAGCCTGGTCAGCATCTTGGCCACCGTCGGCTGGGCGACGCCAAGGCGTGCGGCAATGTCGACCTGGCGCGCCTCATTGCCGTCCTCGATCAGATCGGCGATCAGCTCGACATAATCCTCGACCAGCGCGCTGCGGCGCGCTTCGCGCTGCTGCCGGAATCCCTCCGAATGAATTTCGGCGTCGAGCAGCGGCTCACGCGGGACTGGTCTGTTCTTCGGCGCCAATACGCGCTCCTCCCGAGGCTATCACCCGTCCACGCTTTCATAGCACGGGCTCTGATTCTTCAGGCCGTTTATTTGCATTCCGCCACAGGTGCAACCAGCGCTTCCGATTGCCGTTTCACCCGATGACCGCCAGCCGCCTAAAAGCAACGACAATGAAATATAGCATATTGCATAATGTTGAGCCATGGCATAGCTTGAGGCAACATCGTCCAGTCTCGCGGAAAGCCCTCCTTCATGTCTGAAGCCGAAGCCACAGCCTCCCGTTCCTCATGGCGGTTCGCCAGGCCCGACGAGGACGAGCAGCCCAGCCTGCGCGAAGTCAATTCCTCCATCGCCGTGCCGAACTCGGGCGTCTGGTTCCGTCGCCTGTTCGCCTTCATGGGTCCCGGCTACATGGTCTCGGTCGGCTATATGGACCCGGGCAACTGGGCGACGGATCTCGCCGGCGGCGCGCAGTTCGGCTACACGCTGCTGTTCATCATCATGCTGTCCAACCTGATGGCGATCCTTTTGCAGGCGCTGGCGGCACGGCTCGGCATCGCCACCGGCCGCGACCTCGCCCAGGCCTGCCGCGCCTACTATCCCCGTCCAGTCAATTTCGTGCTGTGGATCGCCTGCGAACTGGCCATCATCGCCTGCGATCTGGCCGAAGTCATCGGCACGGCGATCGCGCTGCAACTTCTGTTCGGCATTCCGCTGATCGGCGGCGCCATGCTGACGGCGCTCGATGCCTTCCTCGTGCTGCTGTTGATGAACAAGGGCTTCCGCTATCTCGAAGCCTTCGTCATCGCGCTTTTGATCATCATCTTCAGCTGCTTCGCCATCCAGATCTTCGTCGCCGCCCCGCCGGCCGGCTCGATCCTGCATGCCATGTTCGTGCCGTCGTCGGAAATCGTCACCAATCCGGCGATGCTCTACATCGCCATCGGCATCATCGGCGCCACCGTCATGCCGCACAATCTCTATCTGCACTCCTCGATCGTGCAGACCCGTGCCTATGAGCGCACCGACAAGGGCAAGCGCGATGCCATCAAATGGGCAACGACGGACTCGACCATCGCCCTGATGCTGGCGCTGTTCGTCAACGCCTCGATCCTCATCGTGTCGGCGGTCGCCTTCCATAACACCGGCCATCAAGACGTTGCCGAGATCGGCCAGGCCTTCGAGCTGCTGTCGCCGCTGCTCGGCCTCGGCATCGCCTCGATCCTGTTCGCGGTGGCGCTGCTGGCTTCCGGCCTCAACTCCACGGTGACGGCGACGCTTGCTGGCCAGATCATCATGGAAGGCTTTCTGCGCCTGCGCATCCCCAACTGGGCACGCCGACTGCTGACGCGCGGCCTCGCCATCATCCCGGTGGTGGTCGTCACCGCGCTCTATGGCGAAAAGGGTACCGGCCAGTTGCTGGTGTTCAGCCAGGTGATCCTGTCGATGCAGTTGCCTTTCGCGGTCGTCCCGCTGGTGCAGTTCGTCTCCGACAAGAAGAAGATGGGCAATCTCGCCATTCCGCGCGGCGTCGCCGCCCTTGCCTGGGTAGTCGCCGCAGTCATCCTGGGGCTCAACTTCAAGCTGCTCTACGACACCCTGTTCGGGATCGGCTAAGCTCCGCCTCGCCGGGACATCGGCTACCCTCTGCGCAGAGGGTAGTTTCGCGACAAATCGGCAATCCGCGCTATGTTGTCCCGCAGCATGGCCCGGATCGAAGACATCAGGAAATTCTACGCGCGGCTGCTGGCCGCCAATGCCGGCTCGCCCGACCCACGCCTGGAAGCGGCTTTCGCGGAGGTGCCGCGCGAAGCGTTTCTCGGTCCCGGGCCGTGGACGGTTATCGCCGGCAACGGCAAGGTCACGACGCCGAGCGCCGACCCGGCCCATGTCTACCAGAACGTGCTGGTGACGCTCGACGACGACAAGGGCATCAACAATGGCGAGCCCTTCCTGCATGCCATGTGGATCGGAAAGCTTGCGCCTAAACCTGGTGAGGCCGTCACTCATATCGGCGCCGGCACCGGCTACTACACCGCCGTGCTGGCCAGGCTGGTTTTACCAGGCGGCACCGTCACCGGCTTCGAACTCGACGAAAAACTGGCCGATCTGGCACGCAAAAATCCCGAAGCATATGGCAATGCAACGGTCGTCCATAGCGATGCGGTGACGACGCCCCTGCCGCCATCCGACATCATCTACGTCAATGCTGGCGTCGCAGCGCCACCAGCAGGGTGGCTGAAGGCGCTGCGGCCTGGCGGCCGCATGATCTTCCCCTGGCGCCCGGCCGAGCGCGTCCCACTGGCGGTGATGGTGATCCGCACGCAAAAAGGCTTCGCCTGCGATCCGTTCATGCGATCGTGGTTCATTCCCTGTGTCGGCGCCTCGCTCGCAGACTCAGCGTCGATGACCCCCACCCGCGAGCAGGCCGCGCGCAGCCGCTCGATCTGGCTGGTGCAGGACAAGGCGCCGGACGACACGGCCACCGCCATATCGGGCGATGTCTGGTTCTCGTCGGAAAGTCTCGAAGCCGGACCTCGCAAATGACGGCGGTTTGCCAAAATTTCATATGTCCTGTCGGACCGGTGGCTCGCCGACCGTCCTTGGGCTGAAGTCCGGCCACCGACGGCGTGGATCGAAGAACGGGAGCATTTGGAATGAGAAAGATCATCTCTGCGACATTCGTCAGCCTCGACGGCGTCATGCAGGCGCCCGGCGGCCCGCAAGAGGATCCGGTCGGCGGCTTCAAGTTCGGCGGCTGGACCTTCCATTACTTCGACGAGGCGGGGGCCGCGGCGATGGACGAACTGTTCTCCAAGCCTTTCGCCCTGCTGCTCGGCCGCAGAACCTACGACATCTTCGCCGCCTACTGGCCGTATCAGAAAGATCCGATCGCGGATGCCTTCAACCCCGCGACCAAATATGTGGCGACGCATCGGCCTGACACCCTCACCTGGCAGAACACGCAAGCGCTCGGACCCGATATCGTCGCGACGTTGCGCCGCCTCAAGCAGGAGGATGGGCCGGACCTGCTCATCCAGGGATCTGGCGATCTGATCCAGACTTTGCTCGCCAACGGGCTGATCGACGAAATTCGGCTGATGATCTTCCCGCTATTGCTGGGCAAGGGCAAGCGGCTGTTCGGCGACAGCGCGATGCCGGCCGCCTTCAAGCTCATCAAGTCGCAGGCAACCAGCACCGGCGTCATCATGGCGACCTACGAACGATCAGGCGAGATCAAGGTTGGATCGTTTGTCGCAGGGGAGCCGTCCGACGCCGAGCTCGAACGGCGCAAGAACTGGAAGTAGCAGGACGGCCTTTGCACCCTTTCCTCTCCCCCGATCGACGGGGTAGAGGAACCCAAGTTCTGAGAAGTCTCTCAAGCCGCCACCGGCCGTCGTGCCAGCCCATCGCGGATATGGCGTGCGAATTCCTGCGCCGCCGGCCCTACCCCATGCCTCGGCAGATGCAGGTTGATGGCAAAATTCGGCAGTGGCGGCAGGCCGGACTCCGCTGGCAATATGTCGAGATCCGCCGGAACCGTGGAGGCTAGCCAGGCGGTGACGGCGAGGTCCGACCGCACCGTCGCCGTCGTCGCGTCGATGTTGCCGTTTTCGAACACGGTGCGCCACTCCAGCCCGTGCTCGCCGAGCGCCGCCAGCACCGCCGGGCGGAAGGCGCAGGTGTCGGCGACGATCGAAACCGGCAGCGGCCGCCTGGCGCGGGCAACGCCGCCCTTGGCGCCGACCCAGACCAGCCGGTCGATTGCAAGGCACTCACCGGCCGACGGGCCGACGCGTTCCTCGATCACCGCAAGGTCGATGGTCCCGGCCGCAAGGGCGGCAGCCAATTCCGGCGACGAGGCGCAGACCAGCGATATCTCGACCTGCGGATAGGTCTCGGCATAGGTCTTCAGCACCGGCGCCAGCAAGGTGCCGACAAGGTCGTAGGGCACGCCGAGCCGCACCTGGCCGGCTACCGATGTCCCAGCCATCTCGGCCCAGATCTCGTCATTCAAGGCCAGCAACCGCTTGCCCCTGCCGAACAGCTGTTCACCGGCGCGCGTCAGCCGCAAGCCAGCCGGTCGCGCCTAAACAGGCTCGAGCCAAACGCCTCCTCCAGCCGTTTGACCTGCTGGCTGACAGCACCTTGCGTCAGGTGCAGCGCATTGGCCGCGGCCGTCATGCTGGCCTTGTCGGCGACGGTGATGAAGGTGCGGATCAGCGCCATGTCGAGATTTCGGATCATGGCTGGCATTATCCATCCTAATGCCGACCATGGCAAACATTGCATTTACTGAAGTTCGCGCGCAGCTACGATCGCAGCCCTGACAGAGGACGCCGCATGCTCGAGCCCATTCTCCCGCTCATCCTGTTTGCCATCGTCGCCACCACCACGCCCGGCATCGCCACAACCCTGTCTACGGCGTCCGGCGCCCAGTTCGGGTTTCGCCGTTCCGTGCCTCTGCTGGTCGGCAGCGCCGCCGGCCTCGCCACGGTGACGGGTGCCGCCGCCGCCGGGCTCGCCGGTCTGCTGCTTGCCATGCCTTCGCTGCAACTGGCCATGAAGGTCATCGGCTCGCTCTATCTCCTCTGGCTGGCGATCAAAATCGGCCGCAGTGGGCCCCCCAATCTGGATGTGAGCATGGCCAGGCCGAACAGCTTTCTCGGCGGCGCCGGCATTCAATGGATGAACCCGAAGGGTTGGGCGATGGGTCTGGGCGCCGCGGCCTCGTTCGCGGCGCTGGCCAGCGGGCCGCTGCAGCTGGCGCTGCTGCTCGGCGCCACCTTCGGCCTCGCGGCCGCCGCTTCGCTGTCGCTGTGGTGCGTGGCCGGCATGCTGCTGGCCCGCCTGCTCAAGACCGAATGGCAATGGCGCGCGCTCAACATCGTGCTGGCGCTGGTGCTGGCCGCCTCGATCATTCCGATGTGGCGGTCGGCATGAAGCCAACCGCCACGCCTTGCTTCAAGCCGCGTAGCGTGCCGCCGGCTTGTCGGCGTGCAGGCTGCCGTAGAAGGCTTGCCGGGCGCCGAGGAAGGTGTCCAGCTTGGCGGCGTCGGCAAGTCCTGGCACGGTGACGGTTTCGCCCTTGGCCAGGCCGACAAGAGCGGCATCGACCATATCGTCGGCGCTCATGATGATTTCCTTCGGAAGCTGGTCGATATCGCTGCCGGCAAGCTCCCAGAAATCGGTCCGTGTCGCGCCCGGCAGCACCACCTGCACCTTCACCTCCGTACCCTCGACCTCGCGGTGCAGAGCCTCGGTGAAGTTGACGACATAGGCCTTGGTGCCGCTGTAGATGCCGCCGAACGAGGTCTCATAGGCGAGCACCGAGGCGATGTTGACGACCGCACCTCGGTTGCGCGCCAAAAACCCCGGCAGCACGGCACGGGTCAGCCGCGTCAAGGCGATGACATTGACCTTGATCATGCGTTCGGCAGCGTCCGCATCGGCGGTTGCCACCACGGACTGGCCGCCAAGGCCGGCATTGTTGACCAGCAGCGTCACGCTGTCGTCGCTGGCGATCTCCTGCTCGACGCGGCGGACGTCGTCGTCGTTGGAGAGGTCGGCGCTGATCACGCTGACCTTGCGGCTATAGGTCTGGCGCAGCTTCCCGGCCAGTTCCTCCAGCCGGTCGGCGCGCCGCGCCACCAGCACCAGATCGTAGCCCTGCCCCGCCAGCCGGTCGGCATAGACCGCGCCGATGCCCGCCGAAGCACCGGTGACGACCGCCGTGCCCTTGTTGCCCTGTCCACTCATTATCCTGTTCCTTCTTCGACTGATCTGGTTCGCTTCGACTGATCCGGCGCCGTGGCATCTGCCGCGCTGCCGGAAAGCCGCTTGATTTGAATTAGTGGCATATGCCACTAATTGTGAAGTAGGCATATGCCACTATCTTGTCAATGATACGGACGAGGATTATTTGAGGGGTGCAGCCGGGCCTCATTCGCCGGCGCCAAGGACCATCATGTCAAAGGACAGCTTGCCCGGCCTCACGCTCTGCAACAACGCCGCGCTGCGCCGTGCGGCGCGCAAGCTCGGCAAGTTTTATGATGATGTGGTGGAGCCGTCAGGCCTCAAGGCGACGCAGCAGGGCCTGCTCTACCAGATCCACATCGGCGACGAGCCGGCAATGGGCGCTATCGCCGCGTCGCTGATCATGGACCTGTCGGCGCTCGGCCATACGCTGAAACCACTGATCCGCGACGGCTATGTCGAGACTTTCGCCGATCCGGAGGACCGCCGCGTCAAGCGTGTGCGGCTGACGCCGCAAGGGTTGGCCAAGCTCGAGGCAGCGATGAAGCTGTGGCAAATCGCCCAGCAGCGTTTCGAGGATGTCGTCGGCAGGGACAAGGCTGAAAAGCTGCGCGCGGCGCTGGATGACATCGCCGCGCTGGATTTTGATCTGCCCCCGGCCAGCTGAGCCGGCCGACGGCTTTCAAAGAGATTACTCGGCAGGCATCTCTACAGGCCGAGCCGCCCAGCGGCCGGCCACCACGATGCCAAGCCCGACGATCGGGAAGATCGCGGCGACCATGCCGAGATCGGCCGGCGCGCCGTAGCGCAGCACGGCGCCACCGACCACGGCGCCCAGCGCCACGCCGAGATAGAGCGCCGAGGCATTGAGCGACAGCACGATCGGGGCGGCATCGGGCGCCAGCTTGATGATGCGGCTGGCCTGCGCCGGCGGGAAGCCCCAGCCGACGATGCCCCACGGCACCATCATCGCCATCAGCGCCGGTCCGGCAATATGCGGCGGCAGAAAGGTCGGGATGACCGACAGCAGGACCAGCATGCCGGCGCTCAGCGCCAACGACCAGCCGACGGTGCGGGTCGCGCCGAACCGGTCGGCGGCCTGGCCGCCGCCAATGTTGCCGATGACGGCGCCGACGCCGAAGGCGAGCAGCATGCCGGGCAGCGCGATCTGGCTGAGACCGCCGCCCTCGATGGCAAGCGGCGCGACATAGGCAAAGACGGTGAAGGCGCCGATCAGCGCCAGCACCGTCGTCAACAGGATCGGCATCACGCCGGGACGCAGCGCTGCCGCCAGCCTGCGCTTCAAGGGCAGCCTGGTGCCAACGATGCCCCGCGGCAGCCGGTACCACAGGATCGCGCCTGCAAGCGCGCCAAGGCCGGCGATGGCAAAAAAGGTGCCGCGCCAGCCGGCAACGGTGGCAACGAGCGCGCCCAGCGGCGCACCCAGGGCAACGGCCACCGTAGTGCCGCCAACGACGACGGCGATGGCACGCGCCCGGTGATGGTCATCGACCAGCGCCACCGCGGTGCCTTGCGCGGTTGCGGCGAACAGGCCCGACGACAGCGCCATGACGATGCGCGCGATCAGCAGCAGTTCGAAGGAGGAACTCAAGGCAGCGGCGATGTTGCCGAGCACGAAGAACACCAGCGTCCACAAGATGACGCGGCGCCGGTCCCATTCGCCTGTCAGCGTCGCCAGGATCGGCGTGCCGATCGCATAGGCGAGCGCAAAGGCGGTGATCAGCGTGCCGGCCAGCGGAATGGAGATGCCGGCATCCGCCGCGATGTCGGGCAGAAGGCTGGAGATGACGAAGCCTTCGGTCGAGATCGTAAACGATCCGAGCGCTAGCCAGAAAAGGCGCTTGTCCATGGCGGGATGTCCTTAGTTCAAAAGTTATTGAACAATTGGACATAATAGGGCATCATGTCAATGAAGCCAGGGAAAAATAGCTGAACCTTCCTGACAGCCCTGTGTCAGCACAGGTCGGCGCGAGACGGAGAAAGGCCGCGTGCGGGCCAACAATGATGGATGCGTTGAAATCGGACCCGACTGTGCTTAGTTTCGAGCCATGACCTTGCCACACCCCAATACGGACCAGATCAGCCTGCCGATCGTGCTTGGCGTGCTCGGCGATCCGACCCGGCTCGCCATCGTGCGCTATCTCGCCAGCAAGCAAGGCGTGCCGCTGAACTGCAGCCAGTTCCTCGATTTCGGCTCGAAGACCAATCTGAGCTACCACCTCGCCAAACTGCGCGAGGCCGGCGTCACCCGTGCCGAGGTGGTCGGCACCAACCGCATGATCACACTGCGCCGCGCCGATCTCGACGCCCGCTTCCCCGGCCTGCTCGACAGCGTCATCGCCGCCGCCGGCGACGACCCCGCTCTGCCGGCGGTCGGCGGCCACGACATCGAAATCCACGCCTGAACGCCGAAGAATTTGGGTTCCTCGCCTTACGGACGTGGGAAAAGGAAAAGCGGCGTCACACAGGAGCCTCCCGAAAATGCGCATCGCCGTCCTCGCCGATATCCACGGCAATGTGCTGGCGCTCGACGCCGTGCTTGACGACCTGCGCCGGCGCGGCGGCGCCGACCTGACCGTCAATCTCGGTGACAGCGTTTCCGGCCCGCTATGGCCGCGCGAGACGTTTGCGCGGCTGGAGGCGCTGAACCTGCCGACAGTGCGCGGCAACCACGACCGCCGTGTCGCCGCCGACCCCGCTGATGACACCATGTGGCCCTCCGACGCCTATGCGCAGGAGCGGCTGACCGAGACGCAGCGCCAGATGCTTTTCGCCCAGCCGCTGACGCTGGAGATCGCACCCGGAATCATCGCTTTCCACGCCCGTCCCGACCATGACGAGAAATATCTCGCCGATACCATCGTCAATGGCCAGCTGGTGCGTGCGCCGCTGACGGCGATCCGGCGGCGGCTGAAGGCGCTCGACCCGGCTTGCCGCATCGCGCTGTGCGGCCACAGCCACCGCGCGGAACTGATCCGCGTCCCCGATGGTCCCGTCATCTTCAACCCGGGCAGCATCGGCTGCCCCGCCTATGACGATTCGACACCGCCGGCGCATGTCTCCGAGCAGGGCTCGCCACATGCGCGCTATGGAATCGTCACCTTGGGCGGCAACGGCCAGCCCGACCGCTTCGAGGCCATCGCCGTCGACTACGACCACGAGGCGGCCGCCAGGCAGGCCGAACAGGCGGGCCGTCCGGAATGGGCTCACGCGCTCAGAACCGGGTTCATGCCCCTGCCCGGCTGAACGCTCTTGCGTTCATGCCCGGCTGAGTAGGCTCACGGCCTGGCGGGCCGGGTTGGGACCGGCGGAACGGCGAGCCGAATTTTCGGGCTTACATGGCGCCGCGTCGTCCCTTATAAAACCGGCCGGGCTTGCGGCGGGCTCGATCCGCCGAGGCATGATGTCAGCGCACGGCCAAACGATGAGGCGCACAGTTACGCTCCGAACAACCCTGCATGCGCTGATTGCTGCTCCGCTGTTGATGACGGCGTGGCCGGTGATTGCCCCCGCTATGGCTGAAGAGATGGCCCAAGAGGCGCCGGACCTCGTCATCTCCGTCGTCACCGGCCTGGCGCCGGACGACCTTCTCAAGGTCCGCACCACCGCATCGCCGGTCGCCACGGTCGAGGCGCGGCTGAGCAGCGGCGACATGGTCACCAATCTCGGCTGCAACGACATCAACGGCTACAAATGGTGCAAGATCGAGAGCACGGGCAAGGAGAAGCTGAGCGGCTGGGCGCCGGCGCGCTATCTCATTCCCCTCAATCCGGCCCCCTATGTCGAAGGCGAGACAAGACCGGCCGATGCGCCGGTGGTTGCCTCCACCGGCAGCGCCAATGAGGCCGGGCAGGCCTCGGCGCCGGATCAATCGCAGGCCACCAATAGCGCGCCGGTCGCACCGCCCGACCTGACAGCGCGGCTTGGCGGCGCCGCTCCGGCAGCCGAAAGCACGCCAAAATCCGCCGCCGAAATCGGCCGCGCCGCGATGCAGGATGCGTACGTACTGGCGCTGGCGGCGCCTGACGTCCCGCTTGATTCCGCTCCGACGCCGGCTTCTGGCCCCGAGATTCCCTGCGCCCGCTATGTCGGCCAGCCAATGGAGCGCTGCAAGGTCAACGTGGTGCACACCGCCGACAAGGCGAACATCACTGTGACCTGGCCCGATGGCGGCACGCGCATCATCTCCTTCCGTGCCGGCCAGCCGGCCGGTTCCGACGCGGACGGCAATTTCCGCTTCACTCGGGAGGGCAGCCTCAACATGATCCGCATCGGCGAGGCCGAGCGGTTTGAGATTACGGATCAGCTGGCGCTGGGGAATTAGAATTTAGGGGAGTAAGGGAGTAGGGGAATAAGGGAGTATGTTTGGAATTCCCTCGAACCCACCCTATTCCCCTATTCCCCTATTCCCCTACTCCCCTATTCCCCTACTCCCCTACTCCCCTACTCCCCTACTCCCCTACTCCCCTACCTCGCATTTTCGGGGTTACATCGGGCAGAACTCTTCCCTATAAGGCCCTCCTAGCCTGATACCAGAATCGCGAGCACAACCGGCCGGGTCTTCCCGTCCCGGTTTTTTGTGCAAGCCGCCCGCCGAACGGACCTTTGACATGCCAAGACGCACTGACATCAAGTCGATCCTGATCATCGGGGCCGGCCCCATCGTCATCGGCCAGGCCTGCGAGTTCGACTATTCCGGCACCCAGGCGTGCAAGGCGCTGAAGGAGGAAGGCTTCCGCGTCATCCTGGTCAATTCCAACCCGGCCACCATCATGACCGATCCGGAACTGGCCGACGCCACCTATATCGAGCCGATCACGCCTGAAGTGGTCGCCAAGATCATCGCCAAGGAGCGGCCCGACGCGCTGCTGCCGACCATGGGTGGCCAGACCGCGCTCAACACCGCTTTGTCGCTGCGCCGCATGGGTGTGCTCGAGCGCTACAATGTCGAGATGATCGGCGCCGACGCCACGGCCATCGACAAGGCCGAGGACCGCGCTCTGTTTCGCGAGGCGATGAAGAAGATCGGGCTGGAAACGCCGAAGTCGATGCTGGCCAACGCCACCGACGTCAAGAACACCGACCGCAAGACGCATGAAGCCGAGCGCGCCGCCGTCAAGGCCGAGGCCCCGGCCGATCTCGACGCCGCGCTCGACGCGCTGGAAACCCGCTGGAACCTCGGCGAAGGCGACCGCAAGCAGCGCTACATCAGCCATGGCATGGCGATCGCCGCGCAGGCGCTCGACCATGTCGGCCTGCCCGCCATCATCCGCCCGTCCTTCACCATGGGCGGCACCGGCGGCGGCATCGCCTACAACCGCGCCGAATTCTACGAGATCGTCCAGTCCGGCCTCGACGCCTCGCCGACCACCGAAGTGCTGATCGAGGAGAGCGTGCTCGGCTGGAAGGAGTATGAGATGGAGGTCGTCCGCGACAAGGCGGACAATTGCATCATCGTCTGCTCGATCGAGAACATCGATCCGATGGGCGTGCACACCGGCGACTCGATCACCGTCGCTCCGGCCCTGACCTTGACCGACAAAGAATACCAGATGATGCGCAACGCCTCGATCGCGGTGCTGCGCGAGATCGGTGTCGAGACCGGCGGCTCCAACGTCCAGTTCGCCGTCAACCCGGCCGACGGCCGCCTGGTGGTCATCGAGATGAACCCGCGCGTCTCGCGATCGTCCGCTCTGGCCTCGAAAGCGACCGGTTTCCCGATCGCCAAGATCGCGGCAAAGCTCGCCGTCGGCTACACGCTGGACGAGCTGGAGAACGACATCACCGGCGGCGCCACGCCGGCCTCGTTCGAGCCATCGATCGATTACGTCGTCACCAAGATCCCGCGTTTCGCCTTCGAGAAATTCCCCGGCGCCGAGCCCGTGCTGACCACCGCCATGAAGTCGGTCGGCGAAGTCATGGCCATCGGCCGCACTTTTCAGGAATCGCTGCAGAAGGCCCTGCGTGGCCTCGAAACCGGCCTGACCGGCCTCGACGAGATCGAGATCCCCGGCCTCGGCTATGGTGCCGCGACGGCCAACCATGCCGACGACCGCAACGCCATCCGCGCCGCGCTCGGCACGCCGACCCCCGACCGGCTGCGCATGGTGGCGCAGGCGATCCGCATGGGCACCTCGCTGGAAGACGTGCACGCCATGTGCAAGATCGACCCGTGGTTCCTTGAGCAGATCGCCGGCATCGTGGCCATGGAAGCCCGCATCCGCGAGCACGGCATCCCCGAGGATGCCGTCAACCTGCGCATGCTCAAGGCAATGGGTTTCTCGGACGCCCGCCTCGCGTCATTGACGAAAACAGACGCCGAAGTGATTCAGAAAGCTCGCGAAAAGCTCGCCGTTCATCCGGTTTATAAGCGCATAGACACTTGCGCGGCCGAGTTCGCCTCGCCCACCGCCTACATGTACTCGACATATGAAGTGCCGTTTGCCGGCGCGCTGGCCGACGAGGCGCAGGTCTCGTCGCGCAAGAAGGTCGTCATCCTCGGCGGCGGCCCCAACCGCATCGGCCAGGGCATCGAGTTCGACTATTGCTGCTGCCACGCCGCCTTCGCGCTACGCGACGCCGGCTATGAAGCGATCATGATCAACTGCAACCCGGAGACGGTCTCGACCGACTACGACACGTCGGACCGGCTTTATTTCGAGCCGCTGACGGCCGAAGACGTGCTGGAGATCCTGCGCGCCGAACAGGCCTCGGGCGAGCTGGTCGGCGTCATCGTGCAGTTCGGCGGCCAGACGCCGCTGAAGCTCGCGGATGCGCTTGAAAAGGCCGGCATCCCGATCCTCGGCACCTCGCCCGACATGATCGATCTCGCAGAAGACCGCGACCGCTTCCAGAAGCTGCTGCACAAGCTCGGCCTCAGCCAGCCGAAGAACGGCATCGCCTATTCGGTCGAGCAGGCCCGCCTCGTCGCCGGCGAGCTCGGCTTCCCCTTGGTGGTGCGCCCGTCCTATGTGCTGGGCGGCCGCGCCATGCAGATCATCCATGACGAGGGCATGCTGCAGACCTATCTGCTCGACACCGTGCCCGGCCTGGTGCCGGAGGACATCAAGCAGAAATACCCCAACGACAAGACCGGCCAGATCAACACGCTGCTGGGCAAGAACCCGCTGCTGTTCGACACCTATCTCTCAGGTGCCATCGAGGTCGATGTCGACTGCCTCTGCGACAGCAAGGCGACCTTCGTCTCCGGCATTCTCGAACACATCGAGGAGGCCGGCATCCATTCGGGCGACTCGGCCTGCTCGCTGCCGGTGCACTCGCTGCCTTCCGAGCTGGTCGACGAGCTGGAGCGCCAGACGGCAGCCCTTGCCCGCGCGCTCAATGTCGGCGGGCTGATGAACGTGCAGTATGCGATCAAGGATGGCACGGTCTATGTGTTGGAGGTCAACCCGCGCGCGTCGCGCACCGTACCCTTCGTCGCCAAGACCATCGGCCGGCCGATCGCGAAGATCGCGGCCCGCATCATGGCCGGCGAAAAACTGGAAGACGCCTTCGCCCATTACGGCGCGATGCCTGATCCCCGCAACCCCGGCCACATCGCGGTCAAGGAAGCCGTCTTCCCCTTCGCCCGCTTCCCCGGCGTCGACATATTGCTCGGACCGGAAATGCGCTCGACCGGCGAGGTCATGGGCCTCGACCGCGATTTTGCGCTGGCCTTCGCCAAGAGCCAGTTAGGGGCCGGCGTCGACCTGCCACGCTCCGGCACGCTGTTCGTCTCGGTGCGCGACGAGGATAAGAAGGGCATCTTGCCGGCGGTCAAGCGCCTCGCCGGCCTCGGCTTCAAGGTGCTGGCCACCTCCGGCACCGCCCGCTTCCTCGCCGAAAACGGCGTCGACGCGCAGAAAATCAACAAAGTGCTGGAAGGCCGCCCCCACATAGAAGACGCCATCCGCAACCGCCAGGTGCAGATCGTCTTCAACACGACTGATGGCCAGAAGGCAGTGTCGGACTCAAAATCGCTCCGCCGCGCGACGCTGATGCAGAAGGTGCCGTATTACACGACACTATCGGGTGCTGCTGCTGTGGCGGAAGCGATCGCGGCGCTGAAGGCGGGGAGCCTGGAGGTCAGGCCGCTGCAGGAGTATTTTGCTTAAGCGATTAGCTTTCTTCTCTCCCTTTTAAGGGAGAGAAGGTGCGAGCAGGTAGATGAAGGGCGAAAATCTTGGCAATGGTTATGAAGTCTCCCGACAGACACCGCCCGGCGCTGTTGAGCACAATGTTGACGGCGTGCTCCAAGGACAGAACCCAACATTCCTGTTAGTTTTCCACCGTAAATCAATTGCCCAGCGAGCTCACCACTAGCGTTGTCCCACAATTAGTCTGACAGTCTCAGAATCTTCAGAGGCGGGATTTTAATGCGCATAAGGCGAGTGCACATTCAAAACTTTCGGGGCGTCAGGCTCACGGAATTACCCAATCTGGATGACCTAGTCGTTCTTGCGGGTCAGAACGGCTCAGGAAAATCGTGCGTTTTAGATGCTATTAGGCTCATTAAATCAGTATATGGCGGATATCAGCAAAACGAAGCACATCAATGGTTTGGTGAATTTCAGATCAATTTTTCAAACGATCCTGCTGCTTTTACCTCTCTATTCAACAATCCGAGCGAACCGCTTGTTATTCAAGTCGATATCGAAATTCACGAAGACGAGAGAATTTACCTCAAACAGAATTCTGAAGCGCTGATTACAGATCAGGCGTGGCGAGCTGTCGTACCGGAGCTTTATGGGTGGCGATCATTAAATGCGGCACCCTTCACCGCGCAATTTCGCAGTCGAGAGAAAGAGGTAAGAATACAGGCTGACAAAGATCTAAAATTATTCCGGAAGGAGATAGAACTTAAATTTATAACTGCAAGCATAATCATAGAGCCAAATAAACAACCCCAATTCAATCCATCGAAGGTACTTGAACTCGTATTCAGCACTTTCGACATAAAACATTTTGGCATTATCGACTACCACGGTCCCCATAGATTATATGGAAGAGAGGTCCTAAATTCAATAAACGTAAACCTTGACGCTATAGAAGAACAGAAGAAGCAAAGCACCCTGTACAATTATAACGCAAAAATACAGCAACGTTAAAAGTGAAATGGCGGCTTTGTATGTCAGGGAGGCCCTGTCGGAAAAATCCGGATCTTTCGTAGAAAAAACTAAATCTACGACCGACGTCCTAAAGGAGTTATTTGCGACCTTTTTTCCAGACAAAGAATTTTTAGGACCACAACCCACAGCTAGCGGCAGCTTACGCTTTCCCGTAAAAGTTGGTGGACGAGAGACCCACGATTTAGATGAGTTGAGCTCAGGCGAAAAGGAGATTTTATATGGATACCTTCGCCTCCGTACATCGACTCCAAAGAACTCTGTTATATTACTTGATGAACCAGAACTCCACCTTAACCCGAGACTGACCAGAAATCTTCCAGATTTCTATCATCGCCATCTTGCAAAGGCTCTGGGAAATCAGGTGTGGCTAGTCACACATTCCGACGCGATCCTCCGGGAGAGCGTAGGAAAGGTTGGAGTCTCAGTCTTTCATATTACTCCAAGCGCATACGCGACTGAACATACTAGTCAGGCAACATTGATCCGAGCAGATCAAGACCTTGAACGGGCTGTAATCGATCTAGTTGGAGACCTGGCAGCCTATAACCCTGGCGGTCGGATTGTTATTTTCGAAGGAGAGGAGTCTGATTTCGATCTTCAGATGGCCTCCGAACTTTTTCCTGAATTGCCAAGTAGAGCTAATCTGATATCTGGTTCGAATAAACAGCGCGTGCGAGGACTACATCAGCTATTGGAAAAGATATCCGCCGCTGGAAAATTGCCGACCTCTCAGATATTTTCAATCGTTGATAAAGACTCTGATCAAATTGACAATAAATCAATAAATAACAGACTTTCTTGGGACGCGTATCATATCGAGAACTATCTTATTGAACCTAAATTTTTGCGGATGGTTATGACCGATTTGTTTGGGCATGGAACATCCCTTTCCGAGCAAGACATAGAGGAGGAGTTGAAAAGTTGTGCTGCAGAGACAGTGACATCCTTGGTGGCCCATGAGGTATCCAATTCTGCGAATGTTAAGATCGTTTCAGCACTCAAATTACGTGTTGACCCTCAATCTCCTGATGTTGCTGTGGCTGTAGCGAACTCAATTAAGAGCTATCGTGAACGAATCGACGAACTTGTTTCCGATTCTCTTTCAGATGTTGCCCTCGATGCGCTAGCGAGATCTGTCTCGGATTCCCTTCATGACGATATAAAAACCGGGAAATGGAAGCGATCGTTTCGTGGGCGAGATATTCTGAAGCGTTTTGTCGGAAGGCATGGGAATGGAGTTAGGTACAACCACTTCCGGAACTTGGTGATTTCGAAAATGAGAGACCAAGGACATCGCCCGCCGGGCATGGCTGCGATCCTAGACGAACTGATCGCTCCAAAGCAGCTTGTTGCAGGGGTCTGACTATTCACTGAGGCGGAAAGCAGCGCTATCCAATCTCAAGCCACCGCCACACACTCAATCTCGATATCGAACTCCATCGGCCATGACGCCACCGGCACGAAACTCCGCGCCGGCGGGTTGACGCTGAAGTACTTGGCATAGACCCGGTTGATGGCGTTGTAGAAGCCAGAATTGACGGCGTAGATGCGCACCATCACCACATTGTCCAGCGAGGTGCCGGCCGCTTCCAGGCAATGTTTCAGCGCTTTCAGCGACGCCTCGGTCTGCACCTCGATGTCGCCGCGCACCATCTCGCCGGTCACCATGTCCACCGGCGGCGTCGCCGAGATGAACACGAAGCCGTTGGCCTTCACCGCCGTCGAGCAGGGCAGGCCGAGCGCCCGCACCTTGTCCGACATGACAGGCACTTCGATGATTTCTTTCTTCATGGTGGTTCTCCCTGAGTATGCAGCAGGCTGCCGCGTTAGCGCTAATGAAGCCCCTAACCTTCCCCCCCAAGGGCAGGGCTATCGCATGTGGATTCTTGCGAAGAAGGACCCCCACCCTAACCCTCCCCACAAGGGGGAGGGAACGCTGCCGCGTGCCTTTAAATTCTTCTTTGGCGCCGAAAGACAGACGATTTGCCTAGGTCAGCGCCAACGGAAGTCTCCCTCCCCCTTGTGGGGAGGGGTTAGGGGTGGGGGTCCTCTTCGCAAAAAAACTGTAGGTGACAACCCAGTGCTTCAGGGAGCTTATCCCTGCACTGGCGGAACGCCAGTGCAGGCGCTCGCTCTAATCAGAGAAAACCGATGAACCGTCCGGCGAAAAGCACGGAGGTCCACAGCACCATCGAGAGCACGGCCAGGACGGTCCCACCTGCCGGCTCGTCGCTATCTGTTGCGCGGGAGAAGCGCATGAAGGCGAGGAAGTTGACGCCGGCAACAAGGATGAGTGTCATCTTGGCGAGGAAAATCGGCATTGCCGCATAGGTGCTCGCCTTGACCGAAAACAGCAGCGAGCCTGTGACAAGCGCACCCGCGAACGCCGCCAATGCAATGCGGCGCAGCAGCGCGACGAACGCCGCGTGCGGCAGCGAACGGAAGGCGCCGCAGATCCTGAGGTCCATGAGAACGACGCTGGTCAGCAGCGCGCCGATCGATATGATGTGGAGCGCGTTGACCACGGGGTAGGCGACGAAGGAAGCCTTCAGCCACCGCGCCAAAGCGAGTTGCTCGATACCGGCGAGGAGCTCCGCCATCTAGGCGGGCGGCACACGGTCGGGATAGACATCATACGTCTTCCCATTGACGATGAGGCGCACCGCTTTCATGCGCTTTTCGCTCGCCTCGACCGAGCGATTGCCGATCGCAGTCACCTCGTCGCCGACCTTGGCCACCTCCTCGGTGAAGCCGGCGGCGATGGTGCGGGAGGGCGGCGCCATCTCCACCCGCCAGGCCTCGCCCTCTGCATCGACATCCAGCGTGGCGTGCGGATTACCGATATAGATGGCCGTGATCTTGCCCCTGAGTTCGAAAAACCCGTCCTGCGTCCACGACCAGCCATGATGGGCATAGGCCGCGGTGCCGGCGGCAAGGATCACGGCCGCCGTCAGCGCGACGCCGCGAATTCGGTTGAACTGCATCGCTCGTCTCCTCGGTTCATCCAGAGGCATTCGAGAGTAGGACACAGCACGGCAACGTCAAATCACATCGGGCGAAGACCACTGCCGCCAGGCGCCCGCTCAATCACCAGCGACCTTGCCTTGCTAATGACATCCATGCCCGCCACTCTTGCCTCTCTTGGCCCCACGCTGAAGACCGGGCTCACATCAAAACGAGGCAAACATGAGCAGCATGAGAGACCGTCAGGAAGGCTTCGAAAAGAAGTTCGCGATGGACGAGGAAACGAAGTTCAGGGCCATGGCGCGCCGCAACAAGCTGCTCGGCCTGTGGGCCGCCGAACAGCTCGGCAAATCCGGTGCGGATGCCGACGGCTATGCGAAGGAGGTCGTGCACGCGGATTTCGAAGAGGCCGGCGACAACGATGTGTTCCGCAAGGTCCGCGCGGATTTCGACGCGGCAGGCGTCGCCCAGTCGGATGCTCAGATACGCGCCGCCATGGAAGACCTGCTGGTGAAAGCGGTCGAGCAGATCAGGTCGACCTGAACGCCGCTCATATGGTGCTTGGTTTGCCAACCAGGCGCTCTACGGCGCCCCCCTCTGTCCTGCCGGACATCTCCCCCTCAAGGGGGGAGATTGGCAGCTTTGGCGCCGGCCTTCATCTTGCAACGTTGAAAATTGGCGAAAACAGTGACGACGGCCAATCTCCCCACCTGTGGGGGTTGAGGAGTGGTCCGCGAAGCGGATGGAAAGCCAATTGCTTGGCTTT
The DNA here is from genome assembly GCF_040320765.1 of Mesorhizobium sp. M0618. Lineage (NCBI taxonomy): Bacteria > Pseudomonadati > Pseudomonadota > Alphaproteobacteria > Hyphomicrobiales > Phyllobacteriaceae > Mesorhizobium > Mesorhizobium sp. M0618. The sequence continues at coordinate 67,709 of NZ_JAMYQH010000020.1, forward strand.
CCAAATAACGAACGTCCGGCAGGACAGAGGGGGGCGCCGTAGAGCACAGACCTTAAACCGCCGCCTAACCCTGATGCGCGGCCGCCAGTTCCTTCACGTGCTTTTCGTGCATCTGCAGCGTCGGCAGCGTCTTCTTGGCGAATTCCTTCATCGCCGGGTCGTCGCCTGACTTTGCATAGCCGCTGAACAGCGCGACGGCTTCCTTGTGGGCGTTGGTCTGCATTTCGATGTATTTCGCCTGGAACTGATCGCCGCTGGCGCTCTTCAACTCATCGAGCATCTTCTGCTCCTTGGGCTGCAGGGCCGGACCGGACGGCGCTGTGGCCGAGGTTGTCTGGCCTTGGGCAAGCGCCGCCTTGAATTCCTCGCCGGCCTTGGTGTGATCGGCGATCATCTGTTTGGCGAACGCCTTGACGTCGGCGTCGGTCGCCTTCTGCTCGGCGAGCTTGCTGGACTCGATCTCGAACTCATTGGCGCTCGGCACCGTCTTGATGAAGGTCGAAGTGTCGACCTTCGTCGTCGTGGCGAGCGGCGTGGTCGTGGCGGTCGTGTTCGACTGGGCAAAGGCCGGCGCGCCGGCAAGCAATGCTGCTGCGGTCAGAATGGTAAGCGTTTTCATGGCATGTCTCCGGTTGGAATTGTCCCTCGGACAAACCAACGTCGCTTGGGCACTCCGGTTGCAGCTCATGAGGAAGAAGCCTGCGCATGTCGCCTCAATCGCCCCACCGTATCCGTACCTGACTCGAACGCTCGCCGATGCCCTCGTTCGAGCCGGCCATGGGACTCATGTTCCGAAAACTGAAACGCGGCGGCTGACCAGAGCTGCCTTTCAGTGGCAACACGCCTCGCCATATTGCAACTGCTCGTTCCAGTTCGGGCGGCCTTCAGGCGTGAAATCCATCAGGTTCCACAGCGTTTCGCAGGTGCCAAGGGCCGCGTGGGTCCTGGCCCGGCTCCGTCGGTGCGAAATCCAGTTCCGAGCTCCAGAAATGGCGTATGCCGTCGCCGTCGCGGTGGAACACCGACAGCAGCGGGATCTGTGAGCCGTCGGCGGCCTCCGCATTGTAGTCGCGCTTGAAGCTGTTGGAAGCCGAAGACACCAGCCGCATGTTGCGCCAGCCCCGGTCGCGGCCGAGCGTGACCAGGTTTTCGAGCGCGGTCTTGCCCACCACCGCGAAATTGAAGCCGGCGGCCTGGAGATGCCCTACCGCGCCGTCGAACTGATCGAGCAATGCCGTGCAGGACGGACATGGCTGGTCCGGTCGGGCAAGCTTCGCCGTGCCGCCGCTGGTCGCCCCATCGCGCTTCTCCTGCGGGTGACGCGGGAACATCATGTTGTAGAGGATCAGCGTATCCTTGCCCGGCGCGAACAGCTCCGACAGTCTTGTCTTTGCGGGCTTGCCCTGGGCATCCAGTGCGTCGAATTCATAGTCCTGGCGGATCAGCCCGCCCGGCGGCAGCGCGCGCCGGGCCTCGGCGACCTCTTCCATGACGCGGCGCAGCTCGATTTCCTTGCGCAGCAGTTTTTCGCGCGCGGTGCGGTATTTCGCGGATTCGTTTGGAAAGGTGATCATGATCGGCTCCTTCAAGTCGCGGCGCCGGCGTCCCGGCGCGGTTGCTCTGCGACCCAAGGACGTTTGGCGGCGATCGGTCCCGACATTTATTGCGCCTGGTGAGATGTCGTAATACCTGTTCGGGCAGCGCGATCCGGGGAACAATATGCACGACGACGAGATCGATCTGCGCTGCCCGCAAGTGGTGGCCGACAATGCCGCCAAGGGCCTCAGGCTGCGCGGAGAATTCGGCCGCGGCGGCACCGAGATCGGCGTGGCCCGCGCCACCGAGCTGAAGAACCGGGAAAAGCTCGCGCCCTCCACCATCCGCCGCATGGTCAGCTATTTCGCCCGCCACGAGATCGACAAGCGCGGCAGAAACTACGGCAATGAGCAAAACCCTTCGGCCGGCTACATTGCCTGGCTGCTGTGGGGCGGCGACGAAGGCCGCGCCTGGGCGCTGGAGCTCAAGCAGAGGATCGGCAACGCACCGGACATCTGAGCGTTTCGCCCCCTCACCCCTTGACCCCGCCGGCGGTGAGGCCGGAGACGATCTTGCGCTGGAAGATCAGCACCAGCACCACCAGCGGCACCGTGACGATCACCGAGGCCGCCATGATGTTGCCCCAAGGGATCTCGAACTGCGAGTTGCCGGAGAGCAGCGCGATCGCTACCGGCACGGTCCGCTGTGCGTTGCTGGAGGTGAAGGTCAGGGCAAACAGGAACTCGTTCCACGCGCCGATGAAAGCCAGCAGGCCGGTGGTCGCCAGCGCCGGCCACATCAGCGGCAGGAAGACCCACGTGATGATGATCCACGGCGTCGCGCCGTCTAGGATCGCCGCCTCCTCGACCTCGACCGGCAGGTCGCGGACGAAGGTGGTGAGCACCCAGACGGTGAACGGCAAGGTGAAGATCATGTAGGAGAAGATCAGCGCGAACAGCGAATTGTAGAGGCCGAACAGGCGGACCAGTTCGAACAGCCCGGCCAGCAGCGCCACCTGCGGGAACATCGACACCGACAGGATGATGAACAGCAGGGCCGAGCGACCGCGAAAGCGAATGCGCGCCAGCGCATAGGCTGATGTGACGCCGAGCAACAGCGACAACGCGACGACTGCGCCGGAGACGAAGAGCGAGTTCGCGAGGTTGCGCACGAAGCTGCCCTCGGTCAGCACATTCCGGTAATTGGCAAGACGGATCGTCGTCGGCCACAGATCGGCTCGGAACAGGTCGGTCCCCGATTTCAGGCTGGTGACGATGGCGTAGTAGAACGGGAACACGGCGACGAAGACGATGACCGCGACCAGCAGGTAAAAGGCCGTGCGCTTCAGGATCCACATGTCAGCGGCCTCCGTCCAGGCTTATCCGGCCGATCCGGATGGTGACGATGGTGAGCAAAGCGAGGATCAGGAAGAGCAAGGTCGAGGCGGCGGAGCCATAGGCGAACTTGTCGAACTCGAACAGGTTCTCGCGGGCGAACACCGACATCGACTTGGTATGCACATTGTTGGGCGTCAGCACATAGATCAGGTCGAAGATGCGCAGTGCATCGAGCGCGCGGAAGATCACGGCCACCATCAGCGCGGGGCGGATGAGCGGCAAGGTCACCCGCCAGAAGATCTGCCAGGGGTTGGCGCCGTCGAGCCTGGCGACCTCGATGATCTCCCTCGGCAGCATCTGCAGCGCGGCCAGGATGAGCAGCGTCATGAATGGTGTCGCCTTCCAGATATCGACGATAAGGACGGCCGCCATCGCCGTGTCGGCGTCGGCCGTCCAGGCGATCTTGGTGCTGATCAGGCCGAGATTGAGCAGCACGACATTGATGATGCCGAACTGGTCGTTGAGCATCCATTGCCACATCTTCGCCGAGACGATCGTCGGGATCGCCCAGGGGATCAGGATCGCTGCCCTGACGATGCCGCGGCCGGCGAATTCCGCGTTGAGAACCAGGGCAACGATGGTGCCGAGGATGGTCTCGCAGGTCACCGAAATCACTGTGAAACGAACCGTGTTCCAGACGGCACGCCACCAGACCGGATCGACGAGCAACCCGTCATAGAGGGTCCTGCCGCTCGGCATGCTGAACACCGAGAAATAATTGCCGAAGCCGACCCATTGGCGCGCATCGAGATCGGCCAGCGAGGCATCGGTGAAGCTGAAATAGACCGTGCGGGCAAGCGGCCAGCCGGCCGCCGCGGCGAGCACCAGCAGCATTGGCGCCAGGAAAAGCCACGCCGAGCGAACGCGCTGCGCCGTCAACTGCGAGTGCGCGGCTCTGGCTGTTTCCGGTTCCGTCCCTGTCATCTCGCTCCGCTCGTTGCGGTCCCGCCGGGTGGCTGTCCCAGTATCGTCACCAGCCTCGGCCCTTCAACTTGGTCAGCATCGCTTCGAGATCGGCCAGATTGTCGGCGGCAGTGCCGTCGCCCGACAGCGTGTTGTGCACGGCGTTCCAGAACTGGCTCGACGCCTCGTTGTATTTGATCCTGGTCGCGGCCGAGGGGCGCGGCACCGCATCGAGAAAGATCTGCTTCCAGCGCGGAACGATCGGCTGTTGCCTGGCGATGTCGGCATCGTCATACAGCGCCTGGATGGTCGGCAGGTTGGACGTCTTCAGCGTGCGGTATTTCTGCATCGCGGGCGAGGCGATGAACTTGATCAGCTCGATCGCGGCATCCGGATGCTTCGAATATTTGGAGACGGCGAGATTCCAGCCGCCCAGGGTCGCGACCGGTCGGGCGCCCTCGCCCGTGCCGGCCGGCAGCGGCACCACGTCGAATTTGCCCTTGATCGGCGAGCCCTCGCCGTTGCCGAGCGCGTAGGCATAGGGCCAGTTGCGCATGAACACCGCATTGCCTGTCTGCCAGACACCGCGCGATTCCTCTTCCTGGTAGGCGAGCACGCCGGGTGGCGCGATGGTCCCGACCCAGCCCTTGACCATGTCGAGCACCGCCGCCGCTTGGCTGTTGTTGACGGAGATGGTGCCGTCCGGCTCGATGATCTGGCCGCCGCCATTCGACATCACCCATTCGAGCGCGTCGCAGGTCAGCCCCTCATAGGCATTGCCCTGAAAGACGAAGCCCCAGATATCCCGATTGCCAGCCGCACGCTCCTTGTCCATGACCAGCTTGGCGGTGTCGGCCAGTTCCTTCCAGGTGGCCGGCACCTTGGCGCCATATTTGTCGAGGAGATCCTTGCGGTAGTAGAGCGCCGGCGCATCGGTAAAGATCGGCAAGGCGACGAGCTTGCCGTCGACGGTCTGCGACCGGATGATCGACGGGAAATGCTCAGCCACGATATCCTTGGTCGCTGCGGTCAAATCCACGAGCTGGCTGGCGAGTTGCGGCGCCCAGATCACATCCGTCTGGTAGACGTCGATGTCGCTGTTTCCGGCGGCAAGCCAAAGCCGGTACTGGCCGAACTGGTCGGTCCCGGACGCCGGCATGACGACGATGCCGACCTTGTTGCCGCTGTCTTTCTCGTAACGGTCGAGGATCTCGCGCAGCACCTTGATGCCATCGCCGGTATCGCCCGACACGATCGACAGATCGACGGCCCATGCTGGCGTGCCAGCGAGCATGGCAGCGACGCCGACCGCAAGGAATGCGTGAGAAAACGTCATGGTGGTGGATGTCCCTCCGCAGCCGGTGACGGAAAATCCTCCCACGCGCCGGCAGCTTGTCAGGCCCTCACCTCCCATTAAATGCGAAGCGGCGCTTTTGGGTTCCCAAATCATGCCGTTCCTGCGTGGGCGACATGCATCAGGGTGTGTTGAGATTCAGGTCAGGCAACTATGGGTGCTTCGGCCGGCGAAGGCCGGAAGCGCAGGGAACCGTCGCTTGCAGGCGGCATCACCTGAATATCCGCACACCCTAGCCTTCCCAGGCGACAGGCATCATCCCCAGCCGCTCATAGAGCCGGACCGCGGCGGGATTCTCGACCGTGTTGGTCTTGAGGTCGACATGATCGGCGCCGCGTTCGCGAAAAACGGCGAAGGCGTGCCACATCAGCGCTTCGGCAACACCCCTGCCGCGCGCCTCGGGATGAACGGCGAGGTCCTTGACGAAGCCGCGGGTCCAGCACAACGCCGCCGCCGCCAGCCGGCCCTTGGCGTCGATGACGAGGAAGCACAGCGCCGGGTCGAATTCGGGATCGTCCGCGATACGCGGCCACCACTCGTCGAACGGGCCATCGGCGCCATCATCGAACACTTCGGTCAACAGCGCATGCAGGGCGGGCGCGTCCCCGGGCTCGAAGCTGCGCATGACAAAACCCTCCGGCCAATGTGGCGGAACCAGCGTCTCGTCGAGGATTTTGCGCAGCCGGATGTCGTTCAAAGCCGGCGGGCGCGGTTCAGGCATCGCGCTCAGGCGTCGGGCTGCAGGCGGCGGCGCTGGCGGTCGCGGCCAAGGCCGGTCGCCTCGAGCAGGCCCTTGCGCTTGGCGTCGTAATAATAGCCGGTTTGATAGAGCCAGTCGGCCTTCTTGGCGTTGCCGCCGGCCACCAGCCAGGCGCCGCGCAGATATTTCACCGCGTATTTCAGATTGGTATCGGCGTCGAACAGGCCCTTGGCCGGCCCGTCATAGCCCATGCCGCGCGCCGTCGCGTGTTTGATCTGCATCAGTCCCCAATGGCCGTTGTTGTAGGCTTTTGGGTTGAAGGTGCTCTCGCGGTTGACGACATGGCGCACCAGATCCACCGGCACCTGATAGATCGCCGCATATTTCTCGATCAGCCGCTCGACATCGCCACGCACGCCCGTCGCGTGTTCTTCTTGCACGGGCCCTGCCGGGAACTGGACCAGGGCCGCCGGGTTCTGCGGCACGACATAGGCGACCTGCTGGACGCCCGGCATGCGATCGCCCTTGGCGGTTGCCGGTATGACCAGCCCCGCGGTCGTATAGGTCTCGGCCGCCTTGACCGGCTCGCTCGCCTTTGCCGGCGGCGGCGCCTGCCAGGCATTGGCGGTCATCACCGCGGGCACGGCTGGTGCCGCCGGTGTCGATCCGGCAAAAGCGGCGGTCGCGGCAGCCGGCTGTGCGGCGGGATCGAGCGGCAGTTCGGCCGTCTGAGCGGGGGCGATTCCCGATGATTCCGGCAGCACCGAAACCGTCACCGGCAGAGGCACGGTGAAGCCGGCGTCAGTGCCGGCGACGGTCGCTGTTTCGGTGAGAGCAGGCGCGGACTTCATCTGCGAGGTCGACGTGCAGCCGCTGATGCCGGCGGCGGCCAGGATCACGCCGATCGCGATAAGGTTGAGTTTTGCTGGCAAGCCGCGCTCGGGTCCGGTTTGTCGGGTTGTTAAGAAATCCCTTACACCAGCGATTCAGGCCGGGCAATCGGGGCGATCAGGTGGTTTTCGGGTGGCGAGACGCAGGCGGTGGGGCCATATTGTTCCGGATATGTACTGGGACGAATCCCGGATTTCGCCACTTTGCGGGAAGGAGCGCATCATGGTCACGACAGCTTCGATCACGGCCGGCCACGCAGTGTTAGAAACAGTGATCGGTTTGATGGGCATTGCCTGGAGCGAAAAGGGCCTGATCCGGCTCTGCCTGCCCGAACGCAGCCGCGAAGCGGTGGAGCGGCGCCTGCTGCGCCATGGCGGCGTTTCCACCTCCACGGCGCAGCCGCCATGGGTGGTCGAGCTGATCGCAGCGATCAAGGCCTATGCGGCGGGCGAGGACATCGATTTCTCCGCCGTGCCGGTCGATCTCGACGGCGTCGACGATTTCCGCCTCGCCATTTACGACGCGGCGCGAAAACTCTCCTTCGGCGAAACCACCACCTATGGTGAGCTGGCCAAAACCGCCGGCCATGCCGGGCTCGCCCGCGAAACCGGGGCCGCCCTTGGCGCCAATCCGGTGCCGCTGGTCATCCCTTGCCATCGCATCCTTGCCGCCGGCGGCAAGATCGGCGGCTTCTCGGCGCCCGGCGGATCGATCACCAAGGAGAAGATGCTGGCCATGGAAGGCGTGCGCGTCGGCCCGCTGCCACCGGCGCAGGTGTCGTTCGGGTTTTGAACGGCGGCCGGTGCTGGCAGTAAGCCGGGATCAGTACATCGATCGCCTGTTGACCGGGTTGGCGGGCACCGGCTTCCAACGCGGAAAATATCCACGATGACCGTCTCTGGCGTGTCAGCCGTTTTCGGCTGAACGACCTGGGGCATGACAAGATCGCCTTGGGCGATCACCCGCTTGAAGTCGACCGCCTGTTTCGGCCAATGGGCAACTCCCATCTTTTCCAGAAGCTGCCTGACCGAGTCGCGACCGTCCGTCATCGTCGGGTTTAAGTTGCAGCATGGATGTCTCCCTGGTTGCGTCGGTGTCAGGTCAGTGCGCGCGCGACGAGGACCGTATCGACATACTGCCGCATGCGGATGATCTTGCCGTCCCGCAGTTCGTAGAGATGAGCGAAGGGGGCCGTCATGGATTTTCCCGTCGCCTTGTATGTACCGGAATACACGCCGAAGGCCGCCACCCGGTCGCCATCGGCAATGAAACTGTGCACGGCGGCGTGGTATCCGGTCCACTCCGAGCCGAGCCGCTTGAAAACACCCTGCATCAGGGCCTCGACGCCGATATAGGTGCCGGCATAGGGAAACCCTTCCGCCTCGGTCCATTCGATGTCGGCGGAAAGAACGGCCAGCAGATTGCGGCCGTTCTCCTCGGAAGTTCCCTCGTAGGTTCTACGGATCAAATCGAGGTTCGTCGCCATCTCAGCCCCACTTCATCTCGCCCTTGGCGACCTTGGATCCGACATCGAGGGCGACGCCCATACCGAGGCCGGGGAAGCGGGCCTCCATGGCCGCCTTCAACGCGGCGCTGTCTGCCGCCTTGCCCAGTTCTTCCTCGAAGGTGATGAGATAGGACTTGGTGAACTCCACCGCCGAAGGACCGATCGCGGCATCGGGGGCCATGTGGCCAGGCACCACGACAGCGGGCTTGCGGGCGGCAATCGCGTCCAGCGTCTTGATCCAAGCGGCGCGGCTCTCCCTGGTCTGCGTGTCGGCGGTCCAGACATGAACGCCCGAGAAGATCATCACTCCGCCGAAAACGGCATTGAGCGACGGCACGAACAGATAGCGGCGGTTGGCCAATCCTTCTTCCGCATTGACGATCTCGACAGTCTCGCCATCGACGGTCAGCGTTGCGCCGTCGAATGCCTCGGGGAAGACGATGTCGGACAGCGCCTGCGGGCCATTTTCCTTCAATTGCGGACCCCAGACGGCGAGCTTCTTCTCCACATTGCCCTTGATGGCTTCCAGCGTGGCGGAGGCGGCGATCACTTTCGCCTCCGGGAAGGCGTCCCGCACCGGCTTCAGGCCGAAGTAGTAATCGGGATCGGACTGAGTGACGTAGATGGTGGTCAGCTTCTTGCCGCTGGCCTTGATGGCATCGGCGAGCGCTTTGCCGTCCGGATAGGTGAAGCCGCCATCGATCAACAGGGCTTCGCTCGGCCCCGACAGCAGCACCGGCGCACGGAAGAAGCCGTTTGGACCCGCCGGGAAGTGTTTCCAGCCAAGCTTGGCGCCGGCGGCTCGGCCGCTGTCGATGGGAGCGAAAGCGGCGGTTGCGCCGAGGGCCAATGAGGTCTTCATGATCTGTCTCCTCGTGAACATGGAATATCTCCGTTGAATGAAAGGGATCGGATGCGGCTGCGCACCCGCCGGCCGCAGGACGGACGGTGGAACGGCACGGTAGGCTCTTTGGATTAATCAATAAATTGGCTATAATAATACAAACTGTATGTTGAAAGCTTACAATGAGCCTTCGTGGTGGAATCGATAAACCTCAATCGCCTCGCCTATTTTGCCACGGTGGTCGACGCGGGTTCCTTCACCCGCGCGGCCGAGCGGCTCGGCATCACGAAAACAGTTGTCAGCCAACAGGTCGCGCGCCTTGAGGCTGAGCTGCGAACCACGCTTCTCGTGCGCACGACGCGAAGGGTCGAGCCGACGGAAGCAGGCCGTCTTCTGCATGCACGCTGCGTTCTGATCCTGCGGGATGTCGAAGAAGCGATCGCCGAGGTTGGCGAGGCCAACGCCGAGGTGGCCGGTGTGCTGCGTGTTTCCGCGTCCAATGATTATGGCGCGATCGTGCTGGCCCCGATCGCCGCCCGCTTTCGCCAGAAATTTCCTGCCTGCGGCGTCGAACTGCTCATTTCCGATGCCATAATTGACTTGATCGACAACAAGATAGACCTGTCCATCCGGGTCGGCTGGCTGGAGGACTCCAGCCAGCAGGCGCGCCGCATCGGCACCTTCCGGCAAATCCTGGTCGCGTCGCGGGATTTCGCCGCCGGGATCAGAGTAGACAAGCCAGAAGACCTTTCTTCCTTACCGCTCGTTGCCAATGCCGTGCTTCGCAAGCCGTTCACCTGGAACTTCACCCGAGGCGGTTTCGAGCCGCGCACCATCACCCTGCGCGAGGCATTCTCCATCAACTCGACGCCGGCTGTGCTGGAAGCGACGCTCGCCGGGGGCGGACTGGCAGTTCTGCCGGACTATCTGGTCGTCGACCACCTATCGCAAGGCCGCCTCGTCCACGTGCTCCCCGACTGGGTGCTGCCCTCCGGCGGCATTCACGTGGTCTATCCGGCAGCGCGCTTTCGCCCGCAAAAGGTGACGCAATTTGTGTCCATGCTCACAGAACACATCCGGGATTGAGAGCAATGGCTGCCGGTCGATAAGCGCTAGTTGTTGTGGAAGAACCGCCGGCGGAAATGCCGGTCATTGTCCGGCCGCTTACAGTTGTAGACCGGGCAGGACTTTGTGTCGGCGCTCGGCACGTAGGCCCGTGTCCTCACCTCGCCCATGCTGCAGAATCGCTGGCTCTGTACATAGCGGTCGTAGAGCGGCAGCCCAGGCACCCGCTTCGACTGATAGCGCAGGATGACGGCCCCTTGCCGAGCGATCGTCCCCTGAACCTTGCCGCAGCTCATACGCGTCGGGTCGTAGCGCGAGATCGCCTGCGCCTGAGCGGCGACAAGCGTGAGGCAGGCGGCAAGCAGAATGATTTTCATGGTCGTCTCCCCTGATCCGCCGCTCGAGAACAGCGTGATCTGCCGCAACGTTTTCAGCAGATTGGGGCAGCCGTTGGGCAGCGCTCGATCACGGCTTTCTCACGCAGTCTTGTATTTTATGCGAAACCAGCCTATATGCCTTCCATTGATATTTCGGCCGATCGATCCGGGCCTCGCGATCTTCGCGTTTGCTGACGTCTATCTCCAAAATCTCGATGCACACCGGCTGGACTTCGGTCCGGTCAATCTAAAGCAAATGTTGAAGGACTATCTAAAATGGCAACAGGAACGGTCAAGTGGTTCAACGCCACCAAGGGCTTCGGCTTCATTCAGCCTGACGCGGGCGGCGCGGACGTTTTCGTCCATATCTCCGCTGTCGAGCGTGCTGGACTGTCGACCCTGGTCGAAGGCCAGAAGATCAACTTCGAGATCGAGCAGGACCGCCGCACTGGCAAGTCGTCCGCTGGATCTCTGAGCAAGGCAGCCTGATTTTGCGAAGTGCGCGCGCCGGGCGAGAGCTCGGGGCGCGCGGCAAGTCACGGATGTACTGACAGTCGCGCGAGAAGCGCGCTGGAGCGGAAAGACCCGACAAGCTGGATCAGCAGATAGCTGCCAGCCCGGACCCGACGCTCCCGATCAGGCTACCAAGCATGGAAGGCGGGATTTATCCCGCCTTTTTGCTGTCTGGAGATCGGCGCCGCAGGCGATACGACCACCGGCGTTACTTACTCCACCCAATCGATCGGCACATGCCCCGGATCGGCCTCTACCCGGCCAAGCCAGGCCGCCACCGCCGGATAGGCGTCGAGCTGGAAACCACCCTGCTCCGCCGTATGCGTATAGGCATACAGCGCGATGTCGGCGACGCTGAGCGTGCTGCCGGAAAAGAAAGCATTGTTTTCCAGATGCCTGTTCATCACGCCGAGCGCCTTGTTGCCGCGCTCCAGCGTCACCGCCAGCCGCTCCGGGGTCGCATCCCCGGCACGTTCGGGGAAGGTCAGCAGCGCCTTGCGCACGGCAATGTAGGGCTCGTGGCTGTATTGTTCGAAGAACAGCCATTGATAGGCGAGCCCACGCTCATACCTGTCCGCCGGCAGGAAGCGTGTGCCTTCGGCGAGATAGAGCAGGATGGCGTTGGATTCGGCCAGCCGCCGGCCATCGTCGAACTCGAGCAGCGGCACCATGGCGTTCGGGTTCTTGGCGACAAAATCGGCTTTGCGTGTGTCGCCTATGTGCGAACTCACCTCGACATTGGTAAAGGCAAGGCCAAGCTTCGCCATCAGCAGGCGCGGCTTGTAGCAATTGCCGCTGTCGATCATGCCGTACAGTATCATGGCTGTCCCCGGAGCACTGTCTCCGCGCGATTATCGCAGCGGCGGCGGTCTCAACCAATGATTTGTTTTGGTACGACGATCAGCGCCGCTGATGCAAAGCGTCCAAGGACGCTCACGGCACCAATTGTCGGCATGCCCTAGCCAAAGAGGGGCACGACCTTGCTGTCCCGGCCCAGCAGCGCATCGACGACCAGCGGCTTTTCCTCGAATACCGTGCCGGCAAGCGCGGGACGGGCGAGGAGAAAACCCTGCAGCAGGTCGACGCCGCCTTCGAGCGCGACGCGCAGATGGGTGGGCTGCTCGATGCCTTCGACCAGCACCTTGGCGCCGCGGTCATGCAGGCTGGAAACCAGCGGGCGGAAGAACCGTTCGGCGGCAGCGTGGCGGCAGAACTCCGCGAACCAAGTGCCGTCGATCTTGACGATGTCGGGCTTGAGCAGGCTCACCCGCTCCTCGGTCGAGTGCCCGGTGCCGAAATCGTCGATGGCGATGCGGATGCCGTCGCGCCGCATTTCGCGCACCAGCCGCGTGAGAAGCGCATCGTCGGCCGCCTGTTCGGTGATTTCGCAGACCAGCATGGCCGACGCCAGGCCGAACTCGCCGAGATGCCTGGTCATCAGGCGAATTTCGGCCAGTGCCCGCCCGGCATGGTCGTTGATCAACGGGTTGTAGTTGAAGAACAGGTCGAGGCCGTCGACGCCGATGTTGCGGAAATTCCTGAGATGCAGCGCCCGGCACATGGTTTCCACAAACAGCCGGTCCGAGACGGCAACGCTTTCAAAGAATACCTTCGGCGCGCCGGGGCGGCCGGCACGGTGCGGCTCGATCAGGGCTTCGGCCGCGACCGCGTGAAGGAACCGGCCGCGCGGCGCGAAAATCGGCTGGTAGGCGCTGCGCAGCCGGAACTCGCCATATATGCCGTATTCGATGCCGACTTCGTCGACCTGGATCGCATCGCCGACATTGCGCCGCCGATCATCTCTCATGTCGCCACCCGGCGCCCGAAGGCCTTGACCGGCCGCGCCGAAGGCGTTGCCACGGCAGGAGCAGACGTGTCGACTGCAGCAGCGACAGGCGCCTGTCTGGCCTTGCCGAAGACGCCAAAGCTGGTCGGCGCCAATTCGGGCCGCGCCAGCACGAAACCCTGCACCATCGACGCACCCGATTTCTCGGCGAGCTCCAGTTGCCAGCCCTCCTCGATGCCTTCGAACACCGTATGGATGCCTTGCTCCTCGAAGTTCTTCACCATGGTGGTCAGCAACGCGAAGCCGGCGCCGGACTCCATCAGCTGCGTGATCCAGTAGGCATCGAACTTGACGATATCCGGCTTCAACTCCTTGACCCGATTGATGTCGGAATCGTCGGCGCCATAATCGTCGACGGCGATGCGAAAACCGTTGGCCCTCAGTGCCGCGACGAAGCCGTGCAAGGCTTCCTGCGACGCCGACCGCTGCTCGGTCACCTCGCAGACGACGCGGCGCGGATCGATGCCGGCCTCGTGCAGCACGAGCCGCATGTCGCGCAAGGCAGCGTCGGCAACAGTGCGTTCGGTGAACACTGACGGGTCGAAATTGACGAAGATCGACGCTTCCCGCGGCAGGCAGGCACCGGCGTTCAGAAGATGCAGCGTCCTGGTCAGCGCCTCGATATGCAGGCGGTCGGCGGCCGGGCAGGTCGAGAAGAAATTCATCGGCGATTGCGGCTCGCCGTCGCGGAACGGCCGGATCAGCCCTTCGAACGCGACCACCGATAGCTTGCCTTCCTTGAAAGCGAAGATCGGCTGGAAGGCGCTTTGCAGCGTGTAGATGCCCCAGACACCGGTGGAGGTGCCGTCGTCCTGGCGGATGATGTGGGCAAGCCCGACGCTGCGCGACACGGTTCCTCGCTCCGCAATTGGTCTGTGATCCTGCCACTCAAGCCTCTACCGCTCGTTAATGAATTTATTGTTGCCGACCGGGTCCCGATCACGGCTCCTTGAGACCTGGATCAGCCGACAATGCTTGCGTTGCGCGAAATCATGCGACATGAGAAGCGCCGCGGTCGCTCCTGGCCGCGCCGATCTTCCATGGAGACGTCAAGCTCATGGCCTTTCTTGCCGACACCCTTTCCCGCGTGAAGCCTTCCGCCACCATCGCGGTGACGCAGAAAGCGCGCGAGCTGAAAAATGCCGGCCGTGACATTATCGGGCTTGGCGCCGGCGAACCGGATTTCGACACGCCAGACAACATCAAGAATGCGGCGATTGAGGCGATCCGCCGTGGCGAAACCAAGTATCCGCCGGTTTCGGGCATCGTGCCGCTGCGCGAGGCGATCGCGAAAAAATTCAAGCGCGAGAACAATCTCGACTACAAGCCCGAGCAGACCATAGTCGGCACCGGCGGCAAACAGATCCTGTTCAACGCCTTCATGGCGACGCTGAACCCCGGCGACGAGGTCATCATTCCTCGCCCCTACTGGGTCAGCTACCCCGAGATGGTGGCGATCTGCGGCGGCACCTCCGTGTTTGCCGACACCTCGATCGACGATGGCTTCAAGCTGACCGCTTCCGTGCTGGAAAAGGCGATCACGCCGAAGACCAAATGGCTGCTGATGAACTCGCCGTCGAACCCGTCGGGCGCTGCCTATACCGAGGCCGAACTGCGCGCACTGGCCGACGTGCTGTTGAGGCATCCGCATGTCTGGACGCTGACCGACGACATGTACGAGCACCTGACCTATGGCGATTTCGTCTTCAAAACCATCGCCGAGGTCGAGCCTAAGCTCTACGAGCGCACGCTGACCATGAACGGCGTGTCGAAAGCCTATGCAATGACCGGCTGGCGCATCGGTTATGCGGCGGGTCCGGTTCAACTGATCAAGGCGATGGACATGATCCAGGGTCAGCAGACATCGGGCGCCTGCACCATTGCGCAATGGGCATCCGTCGAGGCGCTGAATGGCCCGCAGGATTTCATCGCCAAAAACAAGGCGATCTTTCAAGGCAGGCGCGACCTTGTCGTGTCGATGCTCAACCAGGCACGCGGCATCACCTGTCCGTCGCCGGAAGGCGCCTTCTATGTCTATCCCTCCTGCGCCCAGCTGATCGGCAAGAAGACCAAAGCTGGCAGGCTGATCGACACCGACGAGACCTTCTGCTCGGAACTGCTCGAAGCCGAGGGCGTCGCGGTGGTGTTCGGCTCGGCCTTCGGCCTTGGGCCCAACTTCCGCATCTCCTACGCGACCTCGGAGAGGCTTCTGGAAGAAGCCTGCACACGCATCCAGCGTTTTACGGCTTCGCTGACCTGACCGACGCACTATGAACGCGAAAAACCCCGAAGGTTGTATCCAACTTTCGGGGGTCAGTTCATCACCGCCGTTTTTAATGGGTCGTCAGCCTCACGCCTCGTGCTTGGTCTCTTTGGCAGAGCGCGCCTCGGCCGGCGCCAACACGGCAACCAGCAGTGCGGCGGTGAGGAACGCGCCGATCGCTGCCATCAGCATCGCGGCGTGGAAGCCGCCGGCATAAGCGGCAGCATAGAGTTCATGCACGCGGCTTTCGCCCATCGCCGCATCGGTTGCGAAATCATGCCGCGAAATTGCAGCACGGGCCATCGCTTCCGCGTCGGCGACACCGGCATCGCCGAGATACCCGGTCAAAAGGTTGGTCGCCCGCATGCTCATCAAGGCGCCGAGCAAGGCGATGCCGATGGCAAGACCGCTCTGGCGGGTGGCATTGATGACCGCCGACACCATGCCCGAGCGTTCGCGCGGCGCATAGGACATGGCCGCGGCGCTGCCGGTTGGAATCGCCAGCGCATTGCCGAGGCCGCCAATGGCGAACAGAAGACACAGCATCGCGTAGGATGTCGAAGGGACGGCCCAGCACATGCCGAGCATGGACAGACCGATAGCAACATAGCCGATGGTCATCAGCGCGGAGTGACCATAGCGCGCGCTCAGCCTGCCGATCCATGGCGACACCACGATCTGGACGATGAAAGCCGGCGCCATGCGCAGGCCGGTCTGCGTCGGCGACCAGCCCTGCACCTGCTGCAGGAACATCGAGAAGAAGAAGACGCTGGAATAGGAGGTGAAGCCGAGCGCGAACGAAGCGACATTGGCGACGGCGAAGCGAACGTCACGGAACAGGCCAAGCGGCAGCATCGGCCGTGCCGTGCGCGCCTCGAAGCCGAGGAAAGCAGCCAGGCCGACGACGCCGGCGATGAGCGCCGCGACCGTCCTTGGCTCGCCCCAGCCATTCTCGCCGGCCGAGATCAGGCCAAAGGTCAGCGCCCCCAGCCACAGGATGCTGAGAGCCAGACCGACGAGATCGAGATGGGCATGTTCGGGATGCGCCGTCTCGTTGATCGAAGCAGCACCGAGCGCGATCGTGATCAAGCCCAGCGGCAGGTTGATCAGGAAGATGCTTTGCCAGCCGACGGTCTCGACCAGGATGCCACCGAGGACGGGACCAACGAGCAGAGAGATGGCAGCGAACGACGCCCAGCCGCCAATGACGCCGGCGCGCTGGCGCGCATCGGGAAAGGCCTGCGTCAGGATCGACAGCGCGCCTGGAATGAGCAGCGAGCCGGCGATGCCCTGTACCACTCGGCCGGCCAGTAGCACCGGCAGATTGGGCGCGACGGCGCAGATCAGCGAGCCGGCCACGAAGATGCCGACGCCGGCCAGCCACGAGCGCTTGCGGCCGTAGCGGTCGCCGATCAGGCCCGACGACAGCATGAAGGCGGACAGGCACAGCGTGTAGGCGTCGACCACCCATTGCAGGCCGCCGAAATCGGTTTGCAACGCCTGCTGGATGGTCGGCAGCGCGACATTGACGATGCTGACGTCGAGCAGAGCCACGAACGAACCAAGATAGACAGCGGCGACCAGGGGCAAACGGTGCTTTGACATGGCTACGTCCGGACGTGAGTTTCGCAATCATCACTGACCGACGGTCAGTTGAAGGGGCGGCATGGCGCTGTCGATCCGGCGATTGAGCATGGCCTGCGCCACGATACGGGACTCGCCGCGAGTCGCCCTCTTCTAAAAATGTAGCGGCTGGAAGAGAAGCCGGCTTCCTGCGGACTGAGCATTCAGCCGCCATATTGTTCCGATGTCACCCCCTCCAGCCAATCGGCATGGACATCGTCGAGCGCCTCCTGCATCGCGATATGCGTCATCGCCGATTTCGGCGCCGCGCCATGCCAGTGTTTTTCGCCAGGCGCGAACGAGATGACGTCGCCGGCCCTGATCTCCTGGACCGGGCCGCCCCACGTCTGGGCAAGCCCGGCGCCCACCGTCACGTAAAGCGTCTGGCCAAGCGGATGCGTATGCCAGTGGGTGCGCGCGCCCGGCTCGAAGCTGACCAGCGTGGCCCGCAGCCGCGCCGGCGCCTCTTTCTCGATGATCGGCGTCTGCAGCACCCGGCCGGTAAAGTATTTTTCCGGTGCGATGACGGTCGGCACGCTGCCGCAGGCAATGATCTTCATGGGTCGATGGTCCTTCAAACAGCGGGCGACGGATCGCCTGTTTTCAGTTTCGGCCGATATCGGTCGACGTGCAACAGCTTCCGGCTGCCAGCCCAGCATATGATCCGCACGGTCCACGGCCGAGCAAAGGGTTTCTATTTTTCTTGCCCTGCCGGCAAACAAGTGGGACGATGGCTTTGGGCAGGTGGCACTTGAAAAGAACCCGCCCGCGACGGTCGAACAGGCCGGCCGCCGCTCAGGACCGATTGACCAAGCCTGAACCATACATGCCAGTCGGTCCTACGGGAAACGCCTGAGTGGAGGTCAGTCATGGGTACTCGCGCCGGAGGACGACGCACGGGACCGAAATGCATTGCCATAGTCGGTCCCTTCGCAAGCGGTAAGACGACACTTCTCGAAGCCATATTGGCCCGTACGGGCTCAATTCCCCGACAAAATCCCGTTTCATCAGGTAACACCGTTTCAGATCATTCGCCCGAGGCGCGCGCCCACGCCATGAGCGTCGAGGCGACGGTCGCCACAACCGAATTCATGGGCGAGCAGATCACCTTCGTCGACTGTCCCGGTTCCATCGAATTCTCCTTCGAGGCCGAGCCGGTGCTGGCCGCCTGCGACCTCGCGGTGGTCGTAGCCGAGGCCGACGAAAAGAAGATCCCTGCCCTGCAACTGATCATGCGCAAGCTCGACGATCTCGGCGTGCCGCGCATTCTGTTCCTCAACAAGGTCGACAAGGCAATCATCGGTGTGCGCGACACGCTGAAGATGCTGCAGCCGGCCAGTGCCGTGCCGTTGCTGCTGCGCCAGATTCCGCTGCGCAAGGACGGCGTCGTCATTGGTTCGATCGACCTGGCGCTGGAGCGCGCCTACATCTATCGCGAATATGCCGAAAGCGAGGTGGCGCAGATTCCCGGCGACGACAAGGCGCGCGAGCTCGAAGCGCGTTTCTCGATGCTGGAAACGCTGGCCGACCATGATGACCAGTTGATGGAACAGCTGCTCGAGGAGATCGAGCCGCCCAAGGACGCGATCTTCGACGACCTCGCCGCCGACCTGCGCGACGGTGCGGTGATCCCGGTGCTGATCGGCACCGCCGAGAAAGGCAACGGCGTGCTGCGCCTCCTGAAGGCGATTCGCCACGACGCGCCCGACATCGAGGCGACCCGCAAACGGCTCGGTGCACCCGACGGCGCGGCTACCCTGGTCCAGGTGATGAAGACCATCCACACCTCGCATGGCGGCAAGCTGTCGGTGTCGCGCATCCTCTCCGGTCAGGTCGTCGACGGTTCCGAACTCTGGCTCCCCGGCGGCGACACCGCCAAGGTTTCCGGCATCTACCGGATGCTCGGCAAGGACCAGTCCAAGCTCTCCATCGCCAAGGCCGGCGACACGGTGGCACTGGGCAAGCTGGACGAGGTCAAGACCGGCCAGACGCTGAGCTCGGCCAAGGGCGGCACCAAGCCGCTCGTCCAGTTCGAGCCGCCGCAGCCGGTCTTCGCCTTCGCGCTCCGCCCCAAGGAGCGCAAGGACGAAGTGAAGATGTCGGCTGCCATCCAGCGGCTGGCCGAGGAGGACCCCTCGCTCAGCCTGCGCCACAATCAGGACTCGGCCGAAACCGTGCTGTCGGGCCATGGCGAGATGCATCTGCGCGTGGTGCGCGAGCGGCTGGAAGGCAAGAACCAGATACCGGTCGAAGGCCATCCGCCGGCGGTGCCCTATCGCGAGACGATCCGCAAATCGGCGCAGCAGCGCGGCCGTCACAAGAAACAGTCCGGCGGCCATGGCCAGTTCGGCGACGTGGTGATCGAGATCAAGCCGCTGCCGCGCGGTTCCGGCTTCCAGTTCACCGATACAATTACCGGCGGCGTCGTGCCCAAGACCTACATCCAGTCGGTCGAGACCGGGGTGCGCGATTATCTGAAATTCGGGCCGCTGGGCTTTCCGGTCGTGGATGTCGCAGTCAACCTGTCGGACGGCTCCTATCATGCGGTCGATTCCTCCGACATGGCCTTCCAGATGGCGGCCAGGCTGGCGATGAAGGAAGGCATGGCCGCGTGCTTGCCGGTGCTCCTGGAGCCCGTGATGAAGGTCGAGATCGTCACCCCCTCCGACGCCACCTCGAAGATCATCGCTCTCATCCCGCAGCGGCGCGGTCAGATCCTCGGCTACGACGCGCGGCCCGACTGGCCGGGATGGGATGTCGTCGAGGCAACCATGCCGCAAGCCGAGATCGGCGACCTGATCATCGAGTTGCGCTCCGCGACCGCGGGCGTTGCCAGCTATCGTGCCGTCTTCGACCACATGGCCGAACTCACCGGCCGTCTGGCCGACGAGGCGATGAACACCAACGGCAAGGCTGCCTGATGGCGTGGCGTTCCTCTCGAACCTGATTCGGGGGAACAAGAGAAAACGACGTCCGGCGGGGCCGGACGTCGTTTTGTTCGCGGACCGTTTCCTTGGGAGGTAAAACGTCAGGTCCGCCGCATTTGGTACCGCCGAGTTCGGCGGAAAAACGGTTCGGACGCGGTAGCCGCCTGAGCCCGGGCCGTACGAGTGATGCCCCCATCTCCCGTCCGAACCACACCGCGTCCTATGATCTACATAGCAGGTCGCGGGCGTCCGGGATATGTTACCAGAGGTTACATGTCACCGTTACGTGGCAATTGTGATGGAATTTTTGGCCGGCCCAGCAGGACACAGGCAACAAAAAAGCCGGATCAATGAAGATCCGGCTGAGTTTGATTGGAGTGCCTGTTAAGGCTAACCTCCAGAGGGGAACACTCGAGGGCGCTAATGGGAGGAGAACGCGCCCAGGAGATGATCTATATATGTGCTCATCATGCCCAAGAAACAAGCATCTATTTTGCAACACACACATGCAAAAAGACGCAGGCTGTGGTCTAACCCATTCCAGAAGCCAATAGGACCAGCAAAATCGTCGAAATGGAGCGCTGAATCGGGCAATTGCAACTACAGAATCGCTAATCTCGGCTGGCTTTCGGCTCGAAATGCCAAAACTGGGCACTGATGTGGAAGCGGGCAGCAGGCGTGCATTTCTAAGGCAATCGGGGAGGAAGCAGCCAATGCGGACGTTTTCGGCGATCGCGGGCAGTGCGGCCTTCTTCGTCGCGGCGCCCTGCGTGGTTGCCGCGCTGGTGCCCTGGCTGTTGACCGATCGCTGGGGCTTGCCGTGGTCTGGTCTGCCGGGCTTTGCCCCTGTTGGCGGGCTTCTGATCGTCGCCGCAGTCGCGGCACTCCTGCATGCCTTCGGCCGTTTTGCGCGCGAGGGCCTGGGCACACCCGCACCGGTCGCCCCGACCGAGAGGCTGGTGATCGGCGGCATCTACCGCCATGTCCGCAACCCGATGTATGTCGCCGTGCTGTCGATCATCCTCGGCCAGGCGCTGCTGTTTTCGAGCTGGGCGCTTGTCGCCTATGCAGTCATCGGCGCGATCGTCATGGGCTCTTTCGTGCGGTTCTACGAGGAGCCGACCTTGGCTCACCGCTACGGCGCCGAATACGACACCTACCGCCGCAACGTCCCGGGCTGGCTGCCTCGACTGTCGCCCTGGCGTGGTTGAGCCACCGTCGCAGGGCGCGTTGAGATTCAGGTCAGGCCGAGTCGAGAATGGTGGCTGCCGAGAACCGGAGCGGAGCGTACTTAAGTACGTGAGCACAGTTCTACCGCGATGCGGTAGACGGGGAAGCGCAGGAAGCGGCCATTCGCGGGCCGGCCTCACTTGAATATCGGCATGCCCTCAGAAGGACCAGCTTCGGGCCTTGGCGATGATGAAGTCCCGGAACACATGCAGCTTGGCCTGGTTCTTCATCGCGTCGGGATAGGCGAAATAGGTGTCGAAAGACGGCACCTCGGTCTCCGGCAGCAGCTGCACCAGATCGGAGTCCTTGCTGATCACATAGTCGGGCAGCATGGCGATGCCGGCACCGCCCTGCACCGCACGCTTGATCGACAATATGTCGTTGATCTGCAGCGTCGGCACCCTTTGTCCGCCTTCGAAATCACCGACCGTTTCCAGCCAGTTCAGCTCCGACAGATGCGACGGCACCGGCACGCCGAAGGTGACGATGCGATGGGCCTTCAGCTCGGCGACGGAAGACGGCTTGCCATGCTTGGCGACATAGGATGGGGCCGCGTACAGGTGGAAATGCACGGTGAACAGGCGGCGCTGGATCAGGTCCGGCTGCTGCGGCTGGCGCAGCCGGATGGCGCAATCGGCCTGGCGCATGGTGAGATCGAGTTCCTCGTTGGCGAGGATCAGCTGCAGGCTGATTTCGGGATAGAGTTCGATGAATTCCTGCACCCGCTCGGTCAGCCAGCCGGCGCCCAGCCCCACCGTCGTCGTCACCCGCAGCACGCCCGACGGGCGATCCTTGGTCTCGGTCAGCCGGGACTTGATGGTCTCCAGCTTCATCAGCACGTCATGCGCCGTGCGAAACAGCATCTCACCCTGCTCGGTCAGCACCAGCCCGCGGGCGTGGCGGTTGAACAGCGGCACGCCGACATCATGCTCGAGCGCGCTGACCTGCCGCGAGATCGCCGATTGCGACAGATGCAATGTCTCGGCCGCATGGGTAAACGACCCCGCCTCCGCCGCAGCGTGAAACACGCGTAGCTTGTCCCAGTCCAACGCCATGATTCCCCTCGTTCTGTTTTGGCGTCTGAATGAAAAATCAGGCTTTTACACGGCGTTTCTAAGCCGCTCTCTGAACTCTCTACTCGGCCGCTTCGCGATGCACTTCGATGCCGGCCAGATACTTCTCCGCCTCGAGCGCGGCCATGCAGCCGAGCCCCGCCGCCGTCACCGCCTGGCGGTAGATATCGTCGGTCACATCGCCGGCCGCGAACACGCCCGGCACATCGGTGCGGGTCGAATCCGGCGCCGTCCACAGATAGCCGTTCGGCTTCTGCTTGAGCTTGCCGGCAAACAGTTCAACCGCCGGCGCATGGCCGATGGCCACGAACACGCCGTCGATCTTGAGGTGCGACACCTCGCCGGTCACCGCATGCTTGAGCTTCAGCCCCTCGACCGAGGGCGGCAGTGGCGTCTTGCCGGGCCGACCGGTGATCTCGTCGACGATCGTGTCCCAGATGACGCGGACATTGTCCTTCTTCAGAAGCCGCTCGCGCAGGATACGTTCGGCGCGAAAGTCGCTGCGCCTGTGGATGACCGTCACGCTCTTGGCGAGATTGGACAGATAGAGCGCCTCTTCCACCGCTGAATTGCCGCCGCCGATCACCGCGACATCCTTGCCCCGGTAGAAGAAGCCGTCGCAGGTGGCGCAGGCCGAGACTCCAAAACCCATGAAGTCCTGCTCGGTCGGGATGCCCAGCCATTTCGCTTGCGCGCCGGTGGCGATGATCAGCGCGTCGGCGGTGTAGGTGGTGCCGGAATCGCCCTTGGCACGGAACGGTCGCACGTTGAGATCGACCTCGGTGATGATGTCGTTGATGATGTCGGTGCCGACATGCTCGGCCTGTTTCAGCATCTGCTCCATCAGCCACGGACCCTGGATCGGGTCGGCGAAGCCTGGATAGTTCTCGACATCGGTGGTGATCATCAACTGCCCGCCCTGCTGCAGGCCGGCAACCAGCATCGGCTTCAGCATGGCGCGGGCGGCATAGACCGCTGCCGTATAGCCGGCCGGACCGGAACCGATGATGAGAACGGGCGCGTGCTTGGTGGTCATCTAAAGCCTCTGCGGAGGGCTGCCGGCAATTGCGGCAGGGAAAACTCGATCATTGTCGCGCGTAATGTAAGTGTTGCCCACGACGCCAGCAAGGCAAGTTGGAGTTCGTCCCCGGAAAGCTTTGTCACACCTGTCGCCCGCTGATCCCGTGAAATATTCCGGGCGAAGGATGGAATGGACAGCGAAGTCGTTTAATTACAATCACGCAAGATTCTTGCGTATTGCCCCTGTGATCGAGAACCCCCATGCCGCTCAAGGCCGACCTCGACGCCATCGACTGGAAGATCCTGCGCGAATTGCAGGGCGACGGCCGCATGACCAATGTCGAACTGTCGAATCGCGTCGGCATTTCGGCGCCGCCATGCCTGCGCCGCGTCAAGCGCCTGGAGGAAGCCGGCATCATCCGTGGCTACCGCGCCTTGCTCAATGCACCAGCGCTCGGCCTCGATGTCGTTGCCTTCTGCCTCGTCGGCCTGCATCATCAGGCCGATGCCGAGCTGCGTATCTTTGCCGAGCGCACCCGCGGCTGGCCGATCGTACGCGACGCCTGGATGGTGTCGGGCGAATCCGATTTCCTGCTGCATTGCGTGGCGAGCGACCTCGGCGCCTTCCAGAGCTTCGTCATCGAGGAACTGACCTCGACCCCGAATGTCGACACGGTGCGAACCGCGCTCACCATTCGCCGGGTCAAGGACGAAGGGCTGGTCTCGTTCGCACAGCCTTGAGCCGGTTGAACCGCAGCGGGCTTTCGCCGATGCGGCTTGAGCGCCCCGCCATATCAGTGCCGCTTTGGCGTTCGATAGACTCTTCCGTGAAGCCGGATGTTCTGCCGTAGCCGTCTTGTTGGTTTCCTAGAGCAATTCCAGAAAAAGTGTGTAACGGTTTTCCTGGGGAAAGCGCATAGCGCTTTCGGGATTGCGTAAACAAGTGGCGCAGGGCAGCCCAATTCCGAGAATTGTGTGCCGTGGGGTGGGACGATGACTCGATTTTCTAGCCCGGTTTCGGCGCTGGTCATCTGCATGAACGAGGCCGATATGATCGGCGAGTGCCTGGAAAGCGTCGATTTCTGCGCCGAGATCATCGTCGTCGATTCGGGCTCGACGGACAGCACTCTGGACGTCGTCAATGGGTACATCGCCAAAGGCTACCCGATAAGGCTGTTTCACAACGATTGGCCGGGCTTTCCTCGTCAGCGGCAATTCGCGCTCGATCAGGCCACGCAACCATGGTGCCTTTCGATTGAAGCCGACGAGGCCATCGACGACGTGCTCAGGCAGTCAATCATGAATGTGACCCAGCTTGGGAGTGACGCCTTCGACGGATGGTACATCAGACGCCGCGACAAGCTGAAGGGCTATGGCTATGCGCACCGCTGGGTGCTTCACAACAGGCTGCTGCGTCTTTTCCGCCGCGACAAGGCCACGATGGACCTTAATCTGCGGGTCCATGAGTCGTTCGAGGTGCCAGGCGAAACCGGCACGATAGAAAATGGCGTGCTGCTGCATCGCCGCGAAATGACCATTGCCGAGGATCTGGCAAGAGCCAACACCTACTCCAGCCTCAAGGTTGCCACGCTGGTCGAACGAGCCAAGAAGCCCGGCCTGATAAGACTGGTGCTGTCGCCTCTCGGCAACTTCCTGAAGTTCTACCTGGCCAAGCGCTACTTCCTGTGCGGCCGGCACGGATTCGTCTATTCGATGCTGGTGATGCTGTATTCGTTCGCGACAGAGGCCAAGCTTTATGAAGCCTGGCGAGACAAAGATCGGATGTAAGCCGTCACGGCGCGCCCGAGGCGGTGCCAAGCGCAGCTATTGCGGCGAGCAGGCCGTCGAAATCCGCGCGGTCGCACCAAGGCCGAATTGTGAAGCCCGATCGGACAGCCGCTTGCCCATCTACCAGCCAGCCCTGCGCGAGGCCGGCGCGTTGTCCCGCCTCCATGTCGGACTCCTTGTCGCCGACGATCAGCGAACGCCGCAGATCGAGCCCGAGGCGCCCGGCCGCCTCCAGCAGCATACCCGGATTGGGCTTGCGCATCGGATGATCGGCGACCGCAAGCACACCGGTGCCAGCTTCGTGATAGGCGCAGGCGACGACCATATCGACGAACGCATTGTCGGCGCGCAGCAGCTCGAGCACGCGGCCGTTGACGGCAGCGAAATCGCCCCAGCCGAAATAGCCACGCGCGATGCCCGACTGGTTGGTGACGATGATGACCGGAATGCCGGCCCGGTTGGCGGCGGCTATCACCGCGGCTATGTCCGCGCGCAGCACCATTTCGGCAGGATCATCCGGATAGCCCGTATCGACATTGATGGTGCCGTCGCGATCGAGGAACAGCGCCGGCGAGCCGGCGGCGAACAGCCTTGAGCCGACCTGCTCGACCCATAGGCCAGGCTCCGCCAGCGGATAGCGGCCAGAGGTCGGGGGATCAGCCATTGCTGAGGCGCGCTTCGACCACCTCGCACAAATGATGGTAAAGGCACAGATGCCCCTGCTGGATGATCGGCGTCGAGGTCGACGGCACGTTGAGCAGGATATCGGACAGAGGCTTCAGCTTGCCGCCGGTGTCGCCGGTCATGCCGATCACCGTCATGTCCATCCTCCGCGCCTGTTCGGCGGCGGCAAGGATGCTCGGCGAATTGCCGCTGGTCGAGATCGCCAGGAGCACCCCGCCGGCGGCGCCATGCGCCTCGACCTGGCGCGAAAAAACCGTGTCGAATCCGTAGTCGTTGCCCCAGGCGGTCAGCACCGCTGCATTGGCCGGCAGCGCGATGACATTGTAGGCCTTGCGCTCCTTGAGAAAGCGGCCGACCAGTTCGCCGGCAATGTGGATGGCGTCGCTGGCCGAGCCGCCATTGCCGGCGATGAGCAAGGCTTTCCCCGACGAAAGCGCCGTCACCACGGCGCTCGCTGCCCGCCCCATCTCACCGGTCAGGTCCCGTTCGACCATGGCTGATATGGCAGCCGCGGAGCGGACAAGATAATCGTTCAACTCGGACATGAAACCCTCAGTTTGTGGTGCCGCCGGCGCGCAATTTGCCAATGGTGTTGGTGGTGCTTTTTCCGGCGACCAGATCGACCAGCACGACGCGTCCGCCGGCCTTCTGCACCACATCGGCGCCGACCACGGTGTCGACCGTGTAATCGGCCCCCTTGACCAGTATGTCGGGCAGCAGCGCTTCGATCAGCGCCAGCGGCGTATCTTCCTCGAACACCACGACCGCATCGACGGAGGCAAGTGCTGCCAGCACGCAGGCGCGGTCGTGCTGGTCGTTGACCGGGCGCCCGGCGCCCTTCAGTCGCCGCACCGAGGCATCGCTGTTAAGGCCGAGCACCAGCCGGTCGCACTGGCTGCGCGCCGCGTGCAGCAAGCTGACATGGCCGGCATGCAGGATGTCGAAGCAGCCATTGGTGAAGCCGACGCTCAGGCCCTCTTCCTTCCACGCCGCCACCATGCGGGCGGCCGATGTGGCATCGAGGATGGCGTCCTTGTGGGCGGTCGGCCCATGTGAACGGAACAGCGCGCCGGTGAGTTCCTCGACCGTCAGCCGCGCGGTGCCACGCTTGCCCACCACGACGCCACCAGCGGCATTGGCGATCGAAGCGGCCATGACCGTATCGGCGCCCACGGCCAGCGCCAGCGCGAAGCTCGCGATCACCGTGTCGCCGGCGCCCGAAACGTCGAACACTTCGCGCGCCTGGGTGGCAATGTGGCGCGCCTCGTCGGGGCCGACCACGCTCATGCCCTTTTCGCTGCGCGTCGCAACGACGAAATCGAAACCATGTGCCGAAATCAGCTCGCGTGCGGCAGCCACGATCTCGTCATCGGCGAACACCGCATGGCCCGCGGCCTCGCCGAGTTCCTTGCGGTTGGGGGTGATGGCGGTCGCCCCGGCATAGCGCGCATAATCGCGGCCCTTCGGGTCGACCAGCACCGGCTTTCCAGCCTCGCGGCAGATGGCGATCAAGTCGCCGGCGACGCCGTCGAGCAGGATCCCCTTGCCGTAGTCGGACAGGATGACGATGTCGGCGCGCGTCAGTGCGGCGCGGAAATGCCGGATCAGGCCGGCACGCTCCGCGGCGCCCAGCGGCTTGATTTCCTCCTCGTCGAAACGCAGCACCTGCTGGTTGAGCGCGCTGAAGCGGCTCTTCGACGAGGTCATGCGGCCACGCTCTTGCGCCAGGCCCGCCGTATCGGCGCCAAGCTCGCCGAGCATCCGCACCAGGCTATCGCCTGCCACATCGGCGCCGATTACGGAAACGGGAACAGCGGCAGCGCCGAGCGAAACGATGTTGGCCACGACATTGCCGGCACCGCCCATGGTCGAGGTCTCGCCGCGCCCGTGCAGCACCGGGATCGGCGCTTCCGGCGAGATCCGCTCGATGACGCCGTTGACGAAACGATCGAGGATGAAGTCGCCGACCACCAGCACGGTGGCCTGGCCGAACCGCGCAATGGCGCGGTGCAATGGTTCGGGAGAAGGCGGATTGTGCTTGATCATGTCACTGGCAACACAGGGAAAAGGCCGATTTCAATCTCATAAGTGCTCATCAATCGACTGGTCGGATCGCTCATGGCGAAAGCCGATATACCGCAAATTCACGCAGCGCAACGGCAGGCATGATCCCGGCAGGCTCGGGCGGTCAGCTCTTCTGCAGGGCGACATGGACGCCCAGCCCGACCAGCACAGCCCCTCCCGCCCGTTGCATCAGCCGCTGTGCGCGGCTCGAACGCCGCAAACGGCCGATCACGGCGCCCGCCAGGAACACACAGACGATATCGGCCGAGGAGAACATCAGATTAACGATCGTGCCGAGCACGACGAACTGCAGCCAGACCGGAAACGCCGCCGAGGCGTCGATGAATTGCGGCAGGAACGCCATGAAGAAGATCGCTGTCTTCGGATTGAGCACCTCGACGGTGATGCTCTCGAAAAAGGCGCGCCGTGCCGATTTGCGCTCGATGGCAGGCAGCGACGCATCGCCGTCCGCGCGCTTGCGAAACAGCGAGACGCCAAGCCAGATCAGATAGAGCGCGCCGACCAGCTTGACCGCCAGGTAGAGGGTCGGCACGGCATGAAACAGCACCGACAGCCCGGCAGCCGCGGCGAAAACATGCACGTAGCCGCCCAGATGGATGCCAAGTGCCGCCGTCAGGCCGGACCAGCGGCCGCGCGCCATCGTCTGCGCGGCGGCATAGAGCATGGCCGGGCCTGGAATGTAGGCGAAGATCGCCGTGGTGGCGAAAAACGCGATGAGCAGTTCGGTCGATGGCATTTTTGGTCCCTCACGATCGTGCTCTGTTCTGTCGATTCAGTCCGCGCGCGGGATGGCTTTGGACTGACCCGTGCGGACAACCGCAGTAAAAGCGAACATAATTTTCTTGTGAAATGACGGGCTGAACGCGCCGATTCGCGCACCCGGCTCGAAATAGGCTGACGCTTCCAGGATATCATGATTGTACTCGTCGACCATGACCCAAAGGGGCATAGGGTCGAGGCCCGCACGGTGGCGTTCAATTTCCGGGATGCTGACGGCAACGCGATCACGGCCCGGCTGCGTGGAAGTGATTGCAAGGATGAAGAGGTTCGTACCGCCGGCTTTCCCAGGAAGGACAGCCACAAAGGCTACAGGCCGTGACTTCCGGCCTTCGGTCTCGCCGTCTCCGTGTTGGCGATGCCAAAGATATGGATATCGCCAGACGTCCGCAGCGGCGGGTTTAATCACGGTCCAATTCCGCGGCGTACTCCTCAAGCATCTCGACATGTTCGGTCGGGGCATCCTCCGCAGCGTAGACGCGGCGGCTGTCGTTGCCGAAGCGCGCTTCGTAGGCCTCGATGCTCATCAGGACGTATCTCGGCTTGTTGTGGCGAGTGATGGAGACCGGCTGCTGGCTGGCAGCTGCAAGCACATCTCCAAGATTCTGTTTCAGATCGGTCGATGGATAGTTTTTCATGGGATGTCCCGTTTTGTCCATAATAGACAAAACAGACAAAACAGACAAGCCCATAAAAATGGCAGGACAGGCACATGCCTGGCTTTATCGACAGCCCGCCTAGCCTCCCCTATAAGGGCCGGAATCGCAAGCAACCAGAGGCCCTTCATGATCATCGTCACGGGCGGCGCCGGCATGATCGGCTCCAACATCGTCGCCGCGCTGAATGCCGAAGGGCATGACGACATCCTCGTCGTCGACGACCTTACCGACGGTCACAAGATCGCCAATCTTGCCGATCTCAAGATCGCCGACTATCTCGACAAGGACGACTTTCTGCCCCGCATGGAGGCAGGCTCGCTCGGCCGCATCGAGGCCGTCTTCCACCAGGGCGCCTGCTCGACCACCACCGAGTGGAACGGCAAGTTCATGATGGAGGTGAACTACGCCTTCTCGAAACGGCTGCTGCACGCAAGCCAGGCGCTGCGCGTGCCCTTCCTCTACGCCTCCTCGGCTTCCGTCTATGGCGGCGGCTCGGAGTTTCGCGAGGATCCGGCGCTCGAGCGGCCGCTCAACGTCTACGCCTATTCCAAGAAGCTGTTCGACGACTTCGTCAGGCGCACTGTCTTCGATACCGACCATTCACAGGTCGTGGGCTTGCGTTACTTCAACGTCTATGGCCCGCGCGAAGCGCACAAGGGCGCCATGGCCTCCGTCGCCTTCCATCTGTTCAACCAGGTCGAACGCGGCGAGAACCCGAAACTGTTCGGCGCCTATGACGGCTTCGGGCCCGGCGAACAAAGCCGCGACTTCATCCATGTCGGCGACGTCGCCGACGTCAATCTGTGGCTGTGGAAACAGGGCTCAAGCGGCATCTTCAATTGCGGCACCGGCCGTGCCCAGCCCTTCCGCGCCATAGCCGAAACAGTGATCGACACGCTGGGCAAGGGCGAGATCGAGTTCATCACCTTCCCCGACCATCTCAAGGGCAGCTACCAGAGCTTTACGCAAGCTGATATGTCCCGTTTGCGCGCGGCCGGTTACAATGGCCAATTCCGGACAGTGGAAACCGGTGTCAGAGACTATGTCGAATGGCTGAAAGCCCAACGATCCTCGTGATCGGCCCACGCTGGGTGGGCGACATGGTGATGGCGCAGTGCCTGTTTTCGGCGCTGAAGGAGTTGCATCCCAACGCCGCCATCGATGTGCTGGCGCCGGCCTGGGCAGCGCCGCTGGTCAACCGCATGCCCGAAATCCGCCAGCAGATCGACTTTCCGCTCAAACCCGGTGCGCTCGAATTCACCCATCGGCGACGCTTCGGCCGCCTGCTGCGCGGCCGCTACGACATCGCCTATGTCCTGCCGGGCAGCTGGAAGTCGGCGCTGATCCCGTTCTTTGCCCGCATTCCGCGCCGGGTCGGCAACCTGCGCGAGATGCGCTATGGCCTGTTGACCGACATCGTGCCATTGCCCGACAGCATCAAACGACGCACCGCGCAGGCCTATTTCGGCCTTGCCCAGGGCGGTGGTTTCCGGGCGCCACGGCTTAGCGTGGACACGAAAAACCAGGTCGACCTGCTCGGCCGGTTCGGCCTAGCGCCGCAGAAATTCGTGGCCCTGATGCCCGGCGCCGAATTCGGCCCGGCCAAGCGCTGGCCCAGCGAAAGCTATGCCGGGCTTGCCCGCGATTTCATGGGCAAAGGCTTGAAGGTCGCTCTGTTCGGCTCGAAGAACGACTGCGACGTGACGGCGGAGATCGCGGCCCTGGCCCCCGGCGTCGTCGATCTCGCCGGACAGACGCGGCTGGAGGACGCCATCGACCTGATATCCGCCGCAAGGCTGGCCGTGTCCAACGACAGCGGGCTGATGCATGTCGCGGCCGCCGTCGGTACGCCGATCGTCGCCGTCTACGGCTCGACCTCGCCCGAGAACACGCCACCGCTGGCCGAGCACCGGGAACTGGTCTGGCTTAGCCTGTCGTGCTCGCCCTGCCACCAGAAGGTCTGCCCGCTCGGCCACCTCAACTGCCTGAAGACGTTGGAAGTCGGCCAAGTCGCGGCAGCGGCGGAGCGGCTGCTGGACATCCCGGCAGCGGCATGAAGGTGCTGATCGTCAAGACGTCATCGATGGGCGATGTCATTCACACCTTTCCGGCCGTCGAGGATGCCCGTCGCAACCGCCCGGACCTGACCTTCGACTGGTGCGTCGAAGAGGCATTTGCCGGTATCGTCGCGCTTCACCCGGCGATCGACCGGATTCATACGGTGGCGATCCGGCGCTGGCGCAAGGCGCTGCTCGACGGCGCCACCTGGCGCGAGGCGGCCGCCCTGCGCCGGACCTTGCGCGATTGCCGGTACGACCTCGTCATCGATGCGCAAGGCCTCCTGAAATCGGCTCTGGTGGCAAGACAGGTGGGCTCCCCCATTGCCGGCTTCGACCGTTCGAGCGCGCGCGAACCTTCTGCGACGCTGTTCTACGATGCCACTTATCCCGTGCCGCGCGACCTGCACGCCATCGAACGGACACGGCGGCTGTTCGGGCTGGCGCTCGGCTATCAGCCCGATCTTTCGACCCTGGACTCCGGCATCGTGCCGCCCGCCGGCACTCTGGCGGGCCTTTCTGGAAAAACCGCCTTCCTGCTGCACGGCACCAGCCGCGAAGACAAGAAATGGCCGGCCGAAGACTGGATTGAAACCGCCCGCCTGCTGGCTGAACGTGGGATGACGCCGGTCACCACATGGTCGAACGAGCGCGAGAAGGCCATGGCCGAAGCCATTGCCAAGGCAGTGCCGTTAACAGTTGTGGTGCCAAAGTCACCGCTGGCCGACATCGCTGCGTTCATCGGCCGCTCGGAACTGGTCATCGGCGCCGACACCGGGCTGACCCATCTCGCCAGCGCCTTCGGCCTGCCAACGGTTGCGGTGTTCCTGGCGACCGAGCCAGGGTTGACGGGGCCTCGCGGGCAATATGCGTCGACGCTCTTGGCCCCGCCCGGGAAGCGCGTGATGCCGGCGGAGGTGGTGGCGGAGGCAGAAAGGCTGGCGGGACTCCAGGTCCTTGGCAAGGCCAACGCTGGCAAGAACTGAAGTCAATCGGAAAGGCTGGCGCTGCCCTCATCCGCCTGCCGGCACCTTCTCCCCGTATAACGACGGGGAGAAGGGATCTGAACGCAAGGCCAGCGTCTATTCTGCTACGTTGAAAATTGGCGAAATCGTCGATGAGAGCATCTTTCTCCCCGTCACTATACGGGGAGAAATGCCCGGCAGGGCAATGAGGGGCGGCGCAAACCTCAGCTTAAAAGTCGCAGCCGCTCCCCCCTCGAATTCCCTAGATGAACTGCACCTGGACGATCTCATACCCCCTGGCACCGCCGGGCGCATTGACTTCGATGGCGTCGCCGACTTCCTTGCCGATGAGCGCACGCGCGATCGGCGAGGAGATCGAGATGCGGCCGGACTTCACGTCCGCCTCCTGGTCGCCGACGATCCGGTAGGTCTTCTTTTCCTCGGTGTCCTCGTCGACCAGCACCACGGTGGCGCCGAACTTGATCTTGTCGCCGCTGAGCTTGCTGACGTCGATCACTTCGGCGCGCGCGATATAATCTTCAAGCTCGTTGACGCGGCCCTCGTTGAGGCTCTGCGCCTCTTTGGCGGCATGATATTCGGCATTTTCGGACAGGTCGCCATGCGAGCGCGCTTCGGAGATCGCCTCGATGATGCGCGGCCGCTCTTCCTGCTGGCGCCAGCGCAGTTCTTCCTTCAATGACGCGAACCCCTCGCCTGTCATCGGGACCTTGTTCATGATGCCTGACCTTTCCTGCTGCCACCCCCGCGTTTCGGGGAAAGCCTTGTCGATGGTACAAAAAGAAAACGGGTCCGGCAGCCTCGGGCTAACGGAACCGTTCACCGCAATTTCCCTGAATATAGCAATCTTCGCCGGTTTTTCACGCCCAAAAATCGGTTTTGTAAAAATCATCCCCGCATTCATCAGCCGGGGGCGGTGAATGAGACTGGGGCAACAAAAAAGCGGCCGCGATCGCTCGCGGCCGCTTTAAAGAGCCCTGGAATCTTTTCAGCTTCTCATGAAATGGTCGATCTGCTCGGCCAGCATGCCGTATTCGCGCGAACCCTTGCCGGTCCGCTTCTCGATTTCCCTCAGCTGTTGCTGGGCGCCGGCCAGATCGCCGATCTGCAGATGCGCTTCGCCGAGATATTCACGCACCAGCGTGTAGTTCGGATCGATGCGCAGCGCTTCCTCGTAATAGCCGAGGCCGACTGTGACGCGGCCGGAATGGCGGTGCGAATAGCCGAGATAGTTGAGGATGCGCGGATCCTGCTTGTTGGCGGCAAGGCTGAGCACGGCGATCGCCTCGTCATAGCGCCCGGCCATCGCCAACGCATGGCCAGCATCATAGATGCTGTCGTCGTCGAGCATGCCCTCCTGGGGTGCGACGCACTTTTTCTTCTTCTTATCCCAGACTTCGCCCTTCTTGCATTGGGTGACGGTCTGATCGCTGCCGCCACTGTCACCGCCGGCGGCGAACACCGGAACGGCAAGGAACTGCAGCGCGACAAGGGCAGTCGCCGCCTGGATCAGCACTCTTTTATGCATCGAAACCTCCTGGAGGGGTGAGAATGCAACACTAACGCCGGTCGGCTTGCGTTTCATCCCGGAAAATTACGTGCGGGAGAACATCAGGTGACGGATGCCGCAAATCCGCTATCATCCGGCAAACGACCTGAGGGAGACGGCCCTTGCAGCGGCGGCTTGAAAAGGACTGGGAGCTTTCGATCGGCCCCGACACGGTGCGCCTGTTCATCCTCAAGGCCAAGGCGCTGAGTGCGGCCGTCAATGAAGACTATGCCGATGGCGCCGAGCACGAGGTCGAACTCGACGGCGAGTCCCATGTCAACCATCACCATGACGGCCTTGCCGAGGAAAGCTCGGAGAATCTGACCGAGGAAGAGCTGCGCGAGCTGATAAACGACCTCAATGTCGATGAAGCAGCCGAGCTGATCGCGCTGGCCTGGGTCGGTCGCGGCGACTACGACGCCACAGAATGGGCGGACGCGCTGGCGGCAGCGCGCGAACGCGCCAACAAGCGCACCGCGAAATACCTGCTCGGCATGCCGCTGCTCGCCGACTGGCTGGAGGAAGGGCTGGAAGCGATCGGTGCGTAACGACACGGTTACCGTTCGTGATGGGGCCAAGGCAACTTTCCTCGCGTCGGCGCCGTTGACGGCGATGGGGTCGATTGTCTTTTCCCGAACATTCAGGATCGCGTTCGCCATGGCCGTCACGGCCTTGCTGATGATGCCGGCCGAGGCGAGACATCGCCATCGGCATCACGAGCCGTTGACGCCGAGGATAGAGCAGCCGTTGACACCAAGAGCCGAACAGCCCCTTAAACCGCGAGGCGGAAAGCGCCTGAAACCACGACGACACCGGTCGGTGACGCCGAAGCAGGCACAGCAGAAAACGCTGCCGCCGCTACCCTTGCCTGCCGATGTGCCGATGCCCAGACCCGGCATTTCGGGATCCGGACCCGCCATTCCAGTGCCGGAACCACGCCCGGCGGACGCTGCGAACACCGCCGGCGCGCCCGACCGTTCCAATGAAGAAAAATCCCGCCAGGAAAAGCAGGCACTTCCCGAGCCGCCGGCTCCCGAACCCTCAGCCGATACGGAAAGCGAACCGGAGCCGCCCGCGGTCGCGCCAACGCCGACACCAAAACCCGACATCGCGGAGCCCGAGGCTCAGCCGCCCAACATTGGCCCGCAGCCGTCGCAAAAGCCGGCCGATGCAGACGACGAGAAGATGCTGCCAGACCCGCGCTCGGCCGACATGCCCGATGAAAAAATGCCGGCCGAGGAAGTCGCATGCCGCGAACGGCTGAAGATGCTCGGCGTCGAATTCGAAGAACACAAGGCGGAAAGCCAGGCCGAAATCGGCTGTTCGATCCCCTATCCCATCGTGCTGAAGACCCTTGGAAAGTCCGTCGCCATCGGCCCCGCCACCGAGCTCAACTGCAAGATGGCCGAGGCAATGGCGCGTTTTGCCGCCGATGTCATCCAGCCGGCTGCGAAAGCCGAATTCGGTGCGGACCTGAAATCGATCGGCCAGGCGTCGGCTTTTGTCTGCCGGCCACGCAACGGCACACGAAAACTGTCGGAACACGCGTTCGGCAACGCACTCGACATCGCCAGCTTCACGCTGTCGGACGGCAAGAAGATCGAGGTCGGCCCGGCGCCGCCCGAGAAGGACGCCAAATTCCTCAACGCCGTGCGCAAGGCCGCCTGCGGACCCTTCAAGACGGTGCTCGGTCCGGGCGCCGATCCGGATCATTCCCTGCATTTCCATCTCGATCTCGAACCGAGACGGCATGGCGGAACGTTCTGCCAATAGCCGGAAGCGCACTCAGGAAGTTGGGCTAATATCTATTGCATAGCGCTCGGGGGAAGCGGCTTGTCGATCTCGGCCTTCATGATCAAAACACCACGTGTAAAATCATCAAAATCTTCGATACTCATGCTGCAAGTCTCTTGGACCAAACTTCTATGTCGGAATTGAACCACAACATATTTCTGCTGGCCCCTGTCCAGCTTCAGAAGAAAGGCAAACGAATAGGGGCTCCTACGCAGAGTTACATATACTTCACGCAGATCACGGGCGGTGAAGAACCGTTTTATCGCACGCCACATTGGCATTTCTCCCCCTCCAACAGCAATTGGTATAGGTTAGGCAAGCGACCCTGTCGAAGATAAATTGCCTTCCGCAATGATCCGCGTGCCGCAATTCGGCCGCAGGCATGAACGCGGACGCTGAGTTTTCCTTTACCCTTGATCGTTAAAATGCCGGATATCCATCAACGGGATTCCGCCAATGGCCGGCAAATTTCGGGCCGTGTTTTTCGCCGCCGCGCGCCAGTCAAAATATGCAGCAAGGCTGACCGCCGGCCTGGCGCTGGCGGCGCTTTCCGCCTGCAACACCGGCAGTGTGCTGTCGCTGGAGCCGGCCGTCGACGTCGGCGCGCAGACGGCTGCCGTGCCGCAATATGCCGGCATGCAGAAGCTTGTCCCTTCCAATCCGTACATGACGCAGGCCGCTTATCCGCGCATGGACGAGCCGATGTCGCCCGTCGAGCAGATGCCGGCCAGCGAAACCGACTGCCGGCAGCAATTGAAGCGCCTCGATGTCGCCTACACCGACCTGGCGCCGATCCATGAAGGCCAGTGCGGCATCGATTATCCGGTCAAGGTTTCGGCCATCGGCAACATCCAGATGAAACCCGCCGCGACCCTGACCTGCGACATGGCCGCCACCTTTGCCGGCTGGACGAAGAACGAGCTCGTCCCCTCCGCCCGCTGGCGTTATTTCTCCGGCGTCAAGACCATCCACCAGGGCTCCAGCTATTCCTGCCGCAGGATTGCCGGCGAAGGTGTACTGTCCGAGCACGGCAAGGGCAATGCGCTCGACGTCATGAGCATCGAACTCAACAATGGCGACGACATCGACGTGCGCAAGCCCGGCCTGTTCGCCTTCCGCACCCGGGGCTTCCTCAACAATGTACGCGCCGACGGCTGCCAGTATTTCACCACCGTGCTCGGCCCCGGCTACAATTACGACCACCGCAACCATTTCCATTTCGACATCAAGAACCGCAAGAACGGTTATCGCGCCTGCCGTTAGAAAGAGATCAGCCTAGTCGGCGCCACCGGTTGAAGCGGCGATTTGCCGTGCGACCAAGTCCTGGATGCGCCAGAGATTCCGGTCGCGGATGCCGCTCTCTTCAAGCTTGCTCACGGTCCTGAACAAATACTGCGCCGAAGAGCCCCAATGACCGGCAGCCCGTGCCAGAGTGTCGGCAACCTGCTCCAATGGCAACCGGCCGGCATAGGCCCTGCCATCCGGCGCCGCGACGAAGGCCAAGGCATGCAGCGGCCCGTCCTTGGTCTTGACCTTGATCCAGCATGGCACGTTGGTTGGCGGGTTGGCATCGATCTCGCGGCGCATCAACTGGCCGAGTTGCCCGAAATGGTCTTCCGCGGGCAGCCGATAGACGATGCCGTTGCAACTGCCGCCTCGATCGAGCGCCAGCATCAGGGCCGGCAAATCACGGGTTCCGCGCCAGCGGGTCAGCTTCAGGCAAAACGAGCGGTGCCATCCCGGCGCCGTGGCCGGGCGCTGCTCGACATGGGCGAATTCGGGGTTCCAGATCAACGACCCGTAGGCAAAGACCCAAAGCGTGTCGGGACGATGCTGCGAAAGCAGCTTTTCGACCAGGCCATCGAACTCCGCATCGGTGTGCTCGCTGGTTCCGGGCTCTGGCCCGGGATCAGGCTCGACACGCTCAACTTGCGCGACAAGCTCGGCGGTCAACGCCATTGGCTTGCGGCCTGCCAGCTTCCGCTCCATTGCTGCCCCCACGAAGAAACGATGGCCCACGATAAAGCGGCGGCGCGCTGCTGGCCATTGATTTCCAGGGTCCCTCGGGCAAAAGATACCGCACGGATCGGGCGGCGTTCATGAGCCAGCGAAGTTTTCGGCGACGCGTTGCAATCTGGGTGGCGACCTTGCTGGCCGCCTATCTGGCGCTCGCCTATTTCGCCGCACCGGAATTCTGGACGTTTCACGATCGCGGCTTTCGCAAGCACAGCTTCGAGATGGTGACGCACACGCCGCAAGGCATTCCGGGCGATCCCATCAATGTCGGTCTTGTCGGTACGCGAAAGGAAGTAGTCCACGCCTTCGCCATCGCCGGCTGGGACACCGCCGACGCCGTGACCCTGAAGACCGCGATCGAAATCGGTGAAAGCGTGCTGTTCGACCACCCCTACCCCGATGCGCCGGTCAGCAGGCTGCTGTTCGATGGCCGCGCCCAGTATCTCGCCTTCGAAAAGCCGGAGGGCCTCAGCGCCGACCGCCGGCATCATGTGCGCTTCTGGCAGACCGAGGCAAGCGGCGACGATGGCCGGCCGCTGTGGCTGGGCTCGGCCAGCTTCGATCGCGGCGTCGGCCTCAGCCACGACACCGGCGCCGTCACCCACCATATCGGCCCCGACATCGACGCCGAGCGCGATTTCCTGATGCGCGACCTGGCCACCGCCGGCACGCTGATCTCGACCAGCGACATATCGGGCGTCGGCGCCACCAGTACGGGCCGCAATGGCGGCGGCGATCCCTATTTCACGGACGGCGAGGCGATTGTCGGCATGTTGAAGCAGCTGCCATGACCCATCGCAAAAGTCAGTTCGTGGTGATCACGATCTTGCCGAACGGCCCTTTCTCCAGATGCTGCAAGGCCTGTGGCACCTCGTCGAAGCCAAAGACCTTGTCGATGACCGGCTTGATCGCCAGCGCCTCGATCGCCTGATTCATACGTTCGAAGGCGCGGCGATGGCCGACCGACAGGCCCTGCACGGTGATGCGGTTGCGCATGAAGGGCACGATAGGGAAGCTGAGCTCCATCGCGCCCAGCAGGCCGATGATCGACAGCCGGCCGTCGGCGGCCAGCGCGTTCAGCGATCGCCGTGCATTGTCGCCGCCGACCATTTCCAGCACGTGGTTGACGCCCAGCCCATTCGTCAGCTCACGCGCGGCCTCGTCCCAGGCCGGTTGCGTGCGGTAGTTGATCCCTTGCCAGGCGCCGAGCTTTCTTGCCCGCTCAAGCTTTTCGTCGCTGCTTGAGGTGACGATGGCGCGCAGGCCGAACGCGGTGGCGAACTGCAGCGCAAACAGCGACACGCCGCCGGTGCCCTGGATCAGAATGGTCTGGCCCGGCACCGGTCTGGTCGCTTCGGCCATGGCGAACCAGGCCGTCAGCGCCGCGATCGGCAATGTCGCGGCCTCGATGTCGCCGAGCGATGGCGGCGCCAGCACCGCGGCGTCCTCGCCGAAGATGACATGATCGGAAAGCATGCCCGACAGCGACGACCCCAGCGTGTGCTTATGCAGCACTGGCGGTGCGTCGCCATCCGGCCAATCGGCGATCACCTGGCCGAGCACGCGCTGGCCGACATGAAAGCGGCTGACCGCACTGCCGACGGCCACCACTTCACCCACCGCGTCGGATGTCGGCACGAAGGGAAAGGCAAGATCGGGGATCAGCACGCCGTCTACGATCATCTTGTCCTTGTAGTTGAGTGACACGGCCTTGGTCCGCACCAGCAAATCGTGCGGCCCTGGCTCGGGTACCTTGCCTTCCACCTGGCTTAGCCTCGACAGGCCAAAACCGCTCATCTGCCAGGATCTGTTGATTGGGGTGCTCATGTCGCGTCGCGCTCCGTGCGTTGATGCAGGCGAGACATTTATGCCTTTCGACTATGGAAAATAGTGCTTTCGTGCGGTATAATTTGACACTGATTGCGGACTAAAAGTCGACAATAGGAAATCGCCATGGAAACGGCCGACCTGCAAGGCATCGTCGCGTTCGTTCAGGCGGTGGAGGCCGGCAGCTTCACCAGCGCCGGCGAGCGGCTGCATGTGACGAAGTCGGCGATCGGCAAATCGATCGCGCAGCTGGAGCAGAGACTCGGCGTTCGCTTGCTGAACCGCACCACCCGCAGCCTCAGCCCGACCAGCGAAGGCGTCAGCTATTATGAAGCTTGCGTCCGGGCCCTTGCCGAGATCGAAGCCGCACAGTCGCTGCTTGCCTCGCGCCGGCAGGTCCCGTCTGGCCGGCTTCGGATCGACGTGCCGCTGGCCTTCGGCCGACGCTGCGTCGCCCCCGTGCTGTTCGAGATTTCGAGGGAATTTCCGGACCTGACGGTGGAAGTCTCCTTCAATGACCGCCGCGTCGACCTGATCGAGGAGGGCATCGACCTGGCGATCCGCATGGGCGAACTCGACGACAGCCTGTCGCTTGCGGCCAGGCGCCTCTACGCCCAGCGCTCGGCCATATGCGCGGCTCCCGACTATCTCGACAGGCATGGCCGGCCGCAATCGGTCGAGGATCTCGCCGATCACAGCGTCATTGGCTACGGTCGCGAGGGCATCGTCCGTCCCTGGGTGATCAGGCATTCCGACGGCCATCTCGCAACCTTCATGCCCAAGGCGCGACTCGTTCTCGGCCATGGCGAACCGATGCTGGATGCAGCGCTCGCCGGCTGCGGCGTCGCCTTCCTGCCGACATGGCTGGCCGCCGACAGCCTCAAAAGCGGCGATCTCGAAATGGTGCTGTCGGACTGCCTGGTCGAGAACATCGTCGTGCATGCCGTCTGGCCGGTAACGCGCGCGCTCACGCCAAAGGTACGGGTTGTCGTCGACGCCCTCGTCGAACATTTTTCGACGCCGCCCTGGGATGCCGCGTGACCGAAATGCCGGTCATTTCTCAAAAATCACGTCAGACTATTTTCGAAGACCGCGCCGCAATGCTATTGACCGCTCATGTTATACGTAGAAATCGCTATCGTGGTCGTCCTCATCTGTGTGAACGGCCTTCTGTCGATGTCCGAACTTGCCATCGTCTCGTCGCGACCGGCCCGCCTGAAAGCGATGATCGACCGCGGCATCAATGGCGCCGGCCGCGCGCTCGAGCTTGGCTCGAATCCCGGCAAGTTCCTCTCCTCGGTGCAGATCGGCATCACCCTGGTCGGCGTCCTCTCCGGCGCCTTTTCCGGCGCCACGCTCGGCGAACGGCTGGCGCAGTTCCTGGCCTCGACCGGCATCCGCGAGACCGTCGCCGATCCGCTCGGCGTCGGCATCGTCGTCGCCATCATCACCTATTTCTCGCTGATCGTCGGCGAGCTGGTGCCCAAGCAGATTGCCTTGCGCGACCCAGAGCGGGTCGCCGCCAGGGTCGCTCCGGCAATGACCATCCTCGCCACCATCTCGGCGCCGCTGGTCTTCCTGCTCGACTTCTCCGGCCGCACCATATTGTGGCTGCTCGGCCAGCGCGGCGAAAGCGAGGAGAAAGTCACCGATGAGGAGATCAAGATGCTGGTCGCCGAGGCCGAGCATCACGGCACGATCGAATCGGACGAGCGGCGCATGATCGCCGGCGTCATGCGGCTTGGCGACCGCGCCGTGCGCGCGGTGATGACGCCGCGCACCGAGGTCGACTGGATCAATCTGCAATCCGACGAGGCGGCCATCCGCAAGCTGCTCATGGAAACCCAGCATTCGCGCCTGCCGGCAGGCGACGGCGGCGTCGATGTCATGATCGGCGTCGTCCAGACGCGTGACGTGCTGGCCGCACTGCTTGCCGGCCGCGTGCTCGACCCGCGCAGGCATGTTCGCGCAGCCCCCATCGTCTACGACCAGGCCGACGCGCTGGATGTGCTGCAGAAGCTGAAGGAATCCGACGTGCCGATGGCGCTGGTGCATGACGAATACGGCCATTTCGAAGGCATCGTCACCCCGGCCGACATTCTGGAAGCCATCACCGGCGTGTTCCGCGCGGACACAGACGCCGGCGACGAGGAGAACGCGGTCAAGCGCGAGGACGGCTCATGGCTGCTCGCCGGCTACATGCAGGCCGACGAGATGGCCGACATTCTCGGCATCGACCTGCCGGAAAACCGCGATTACGAAACCGTCGCCGGTTATGTGCTGTCGCACATGCACCATCTGCCGGCCACTGGCGAATGCGTCGACGCGCAGGGCTGGCGCTTCGAGGTGGTCGATCTCGACGGCCGCCGCATCGACAAGCTGATCGCCACCCGCCTGCCCGGCGCCCACCGCGAGGCGGTGCGCTGATTGTCCACGCGATTGCGGCATTCGCTCTATCGTTCCCAGAAGGACTTGGCGATCTCTCCCTCGACCTGCTCTATCGTCAGGCCGATATCGTCGATCAGATGCGGATTGTCCTTCGACATCTGCCTGAGTTGCCAGCGAAAGCGTATCCGTTCGCGCCAGGTCCGATCGTGCCAGCTCGCTATGATGCTTCGCAGGGTCTTCAGGAGCCGGCGCGATGCCGGCCGCACGGGCGTTCCCGGTCGCGCTGCACAACGTTGGGCTGATGCAAGTGTATTGGTCATGGCAACCTCCATATGGTTGAGGGCCTAGGGCTCTCGACGAGGTTGAATTCTGCAGGATACGGACGGCGCCGTAATTAAGCCCTCCCAAATAGTTCTCAAAACTTCCAAACGAGCTAGAGCAGTTCACCGGCTCACGGAACCGGTAACCTACTCTAACCCTTTGTTTTGACGCAATTCCGAACAGAAAACCGCTTCACACTTTTCCTGGAATTGCTCTATAGATGCGCCTATGGGATCGCGTTTTGCCTTTGGTCCGTTCGTGCTTGATCCGGGTGCGGGAACGCTGCTTCGGAACGACGTCCCCGTTGCCGTTGGCTATCGCGGGCTGAGCCTGCTTGCAGCACTCGTCGGGCGGCCCGGTGAAATCTTGGGAAAGGCCGAGTTGATGGACGCTGCATGGCCGGGCACGGCCGTGGAGGAAGGCAACCTCACCGTCCAGATCGCGCAGTTGCGCAAGCTGCTTGGTCCTGTCGGCGAGAACGGCGAATGGATATCCACCGTTCCGCGCGTCGGCTACCGTTTCACGGGGGCCCTCGAACAGCTCGGCGAGGCCAAGCGAAAACCCTTGCCGCTGCCCGACAAACCATCGATAGCCGTGCTGCCCTTCGTCAATTTCAGCAACGATCCCGAGCAGGATTCCTTCGTGGACGGGTTGACCGAAGACCTGATCACCGACCTGTCCAGGATCTCCGGCCTGTTCGTCATCGCCCGCAACTCGACCTTTGCCTACAAGGGAAAAGCGATGGACGTGCGCGAGATCGCCGGGGACCTTGGCGTGCGCTACCTGCTGGAAGGCAGCGCAAGACGCGCCGCGGGGCGCGTGCGCATCAACGCACAGCTGGTTGACGCGGTGAGCGGCGATCATCTGTGGGCGGAACGCTTCGATCGCGGCCTGGACGACATCTTTGCCGTTCAGGACGAGGTGACGGCCAAGATCGTGGAGGCATTGCTTGGCCGTCTGCGCACGCTGCCGCCGCGCAACCGGCCCAGCAATCTCGAGGCTTACGATCTCTGCGTGCGGGCGCGCAAGCTGATCGACGACTCGCCGCAGATGGCGCAGGAAGCGCATCTGATGCTGACGCGCGCGGTGTCGCTCGATCCCGGATACGCCGAGCCCTATCGCTGGCTTGCCATGAACCACTGGATGGGACAGGTGCATTGGGGCGGACCAACCGAAGCTGCCCGCAGCGTTGCCTTGGAGCTGGCGCGCAAGGCTGTGGCGATCGATCCCAACGATGCTGGCTGTCGCTGGATCCTGGCCTACCTGCTTGCCTATGAGCGCAGCTTCGCCGAGGCGGATGCCGAATTCGCCAAGGCGATCGAGCTCGACCCGAACGAGGCCGACACCTGGGCGGCATTGTCCGACATCGCGGTCCTGGCCGGCCGGGTCGAAGAGGGTCTCGAGCACATCCGCAAGGCGTTCCGGCTGAACCCGTTTCCGGCGAGCTGGTACTATCTGACGCTCGGCCAGGCGCAATATGCGGCGCGCGACTATCAAGCCGCTATCGAGACGTTGCGCCGTGACGAGACCTATCGCACAAGCTCACGCCGTTTCCATGCGGCAAGCCTGGCGCAACTCGGCCGGCTGGACGAGGCGCGCGCGGAGGCCGAGCTGTTTCTCGTCGGCAACCCGCATTTCACAACCCATCACTGGGCGACGACCGAGCCATTCCGCGACGCCGCTACGCTCGAGCATTTCGTCGATGGTTTTCGCAAGGCCGGTCTTCCGGAGTGACGCGCCGGCATCCGGCCTGCCGCAGCAAAAGCGACGTGGCTAACCCGGGTCTAGGCATGGGCATGATCTCGGTGGCGCGAGACCTTCTCGCGGTTACCGCAGGTGCGCATGCTGCACCAGCGCCGCTTGCCGCCTCGCGACGTATCCAGGAAAAGCCAGCCACAGCGAGGGCAGGAATGCAGCCTGTCGCGCGGCAGGGTGAAGAACGCTTCGATGGACAGCATGGCCAGCAAGGCGGTGACGGCGTCCGGGTCCCGCCACCGGGCAAGGGCAAGCTTCGGCCTGGTGCCATCCAGCTCGATGGAGCCGGCGGCAAGCGAGCTTGCCGTGCGCGTGAATAACACGCCTAGAGCAATTCCAGGAAAAGTGTGAAGCGGTTTTCCGTCCGGGATTGCGTCAA
The DNA here is from genome assembly GCF_040320765.1 of Mesorhizobium sp. M0618. Classification (NCBI taxonomy): domain Bacteria; kingdom Pseudomonadati; phylum Pseudomonadota; class Alphaproteobacteria; order Hyphomicrobiales; family Phyllobacteriaceae; genus Mesorhizobium; species Mesorhizobium sp. M0618. The sequence continues at coordinate 111,840 of NZ_JAMYQH010000020.1, forward strand.
AACAAAGAGTTAGAGCAGCTCGCCGTTTCCGTGAAACGGTGACATGATCTAGCGGTTCGTCCGCAGACGGTTTGCCCGCAGCGCTCGACTCGAAAACCTGAAATGACGCCTCCCGCACTTCGCGCACGCGCTCCACGAACCGCCCATCCGTTATCTCGGCAACGGCCTGCGCCTGGCGATCATCGGCAAGCCCTGAGGCGTTGAACCAGTTCGCAACATCCCGGACGGACTTAAACAGTTCATTATCAGCTGCTGGCACCCGCCGGTCGAACACGGCGTTCGACAGGTCCAAAGCGGGATGCCCGCCTATGAAGTGATCCGGCACCCATTCGGTGTGTGCATGGCTCACGGAACATAACCTCATTACCTGCATTATACGGTTACAAGATGAATCACTATCACACCGATATACGGTGTCAAAGCCACCCCAGATCGGCGCCAGGCCCTGGAGAGAGAGGATGTGCAGCAATCGTTACAAGACCCGCCACCAGACCATCAATGTCGACGGCCTCGACATCTTCTACCGCCATGCCGGCGACCCGGGCAGACCGGCAATCCTGCTGCTGCACGGATATCCGACTTCGTCGCACGTCTATCGCAATGTCATCGAACCGCTGGCGGAGACAGCCTATGTCGTGGCGCCGGACCTGCCCGGTTTCGGCTTTTCGTCCGCCCCTTCCATTGATACTTATGACTACAAGTTCGAGAACCTGGCTAACATGATCGAAGCCTTCATCGAGGCCCTCGGCCTCCAGCGATTCTTCCTCTACATCACTGACTTCGGCACGCCCGTCGGCTATCATCTCGCCACACGGCGGCCGGATCGCATCCTCGGCCTGATCGCGCAGGACAGCAATGCTCATGACGAGGGGCTAGGACCGGAATGGGACGCGCCGAAGGCGTTCTTCGCCGAACCGACTGAAGAAAACCGCGCCAAACTGCCGGACTGGATGAATTTCGAGGGGACCCGAAACCAATATATCGGCGGTCTCCCCGAGCGTCTGAAGGTGTTGTTTCCGCCCGAGGGTTGGTATCTCGATACGGAGCGCCTGGCGAGGCCCGGCAACACCGGCATTCAGTTCGAACTCTTCACCGATTATGGCTCGCACATCGCCCGCTTCCCGGCCATCCAGGCCTATCTCCGCGACCAACAGCCAGCATGCCTCGTGCTATGGGGACGGCACGACGCCTTCTTCGCGCTGGACGAGATCATGGCCTACAGCCGCGACCTCGACGCAGTCGAAATCCATGTCTTTGAGAGCGGACACATGCTTCTCGAAACGCATCATCGCCAATGCGCGGCTCTCATCGCTCACTTCATGCACGAGGTGGAGACGGGGGTATTTCGCGAACCTGCCGGGCGCTGAACGTCGGCGCTCAAACCGCCACTTCTATGGGCTCGGCAAGCCTGGGGTTGGCTCGCGCCGCGATCAGGCAGCCGGCGACGATCAGGCATGCTCCGGTCAAGGTGGTCCAGGTCGCCTCCTCGCCGAAGAAGAACCAGCCGAGCGCGACCGCCCAGATGAAGGCCGAGTATTCCGTCGGGATCAGATATTGCGCTTCGGCGCGGGCGTAGGACCAGCTCATCAGGAACTGCCCGGCAAGCGACAGCACCGTCACCCCGGCCAAAGGAAGCCAAAGATTGCTCGGTAGGGCGACGGCAAGCCAGGGTGCTGCGAGGCCGAGGAGGATGGCAACGCAAAGGTTCTGGAACAGCATGATCTCGATGGGCTTGGCCAACTGCGCCTGTTGCCGGGCGAGGATCAGATTGTAGCCGTAGAACACCGTCGACACGAGCACCGCTGCCGTGCCGAGCATGGCATCTTGCGAATAGTCTGCCTTCCCGAACTGACCGGCCATGATGATGGCGACACCGGCAATGCCGGCCAAAGATGCCCACACAGCCTGGCGCCGGATCCGTTCGCCCAGCAGCAGCGCGGCGAGAAACAGGGCAAACAAGGGCGCCACGAAACTGAGCCCGATCGCCTCCGCGAGCGGCAGCCTGGCCAAGCCCCAGAAGAAGGATATCAGGACGATGCCGACAATCGCGGCACGCAGCGCATGCAGCCTCAGCACCGGAACGGTTGGCGTTAGGCGCGGTCCCGCCAACCAGGCCGCGCCCGCGACCACGGTCGCGACCATGCTGCGCCATAGCAAGGTGTTGTAGACGCCGACCGCGATGACCAGGATCTTCATCGCCGCATCCATCCCGGACAGCAGGAAGATCGCAAGCGCGCAAACGAGCACCGGGATCATCGGGGAAACGGCGCCGGTCAGGCTGGATGTCTTCACGGCTTCACTCATGTGACGGATTGCAGCCGGATATATCAGGCCACAGGGCGCGACCAGATGGCAGTCCCGTCGATGTAGCAGTCCAACCCCGATTGGCGTCGTGTTCGCGGCTATCGCCATATCAGGGTATCAGTACCACCTTCCCGGTCGACCGGCGCTCATCCAGCAACCGGTGCGCTTCCCCGGCCTGGTCGAGCCGGAATCTGCCGCCGATCGTGACCTGCAGTTGGCCGCCTGCCGCCATTTGGAACAGTTCGGACAGGCTGGCTTTCAGCACATCGGCAGACAGCAGCGGCAGCAGCGCGAAACCCCTGAGTGACTGGTTGCGGCCGATCAACTGCTCCAGATCGGAGGCAGCGAGGCCAAAGCGCCCGAGCGCAGCAAACACCAGTTCGCCGCCAGGCGCCAAGGCCTCAAGCAAGGCAGCGGTCAGCGCACCGCCGACTGTGTCGTAGATGACGTTGGCGCCCTCCCCGCCGGTGAGGTCGCGGACGCGAGCGGGCCAGTCCGGCTTGGTATAGTCGACTGCGGCATCGGCGCCGAGCGACAAGACGAAATCCAGCTTTGCCTTGCCGCCGGCGGCTGCGATCACCTGGCGTGCGCCCTTCAGCCTGGCCAGTTGGACAAGCAGCGTTCCCACACCGCCCGATGCGGCCGGCACCAGCACCGCCTTGTCATCGGGCGGGCTTTGCCGAAGCAGATGAAGGGCCGTCAGCCCCTGCACCATCAGCGCCGTGGCAGCCTCGAACGGCAGCGCATCCGGCAGCGGCACGACGAGATCGGCTGACATCGTCACCTGCTCCGCATAGCCGCTGTGGGGACGCTGCGACATGAACAAAGGCGCGGCCACGCGGCGACCCAGCAATTGTGCATCCACGCCTTGCCCGACGGCCTCGACGACACCCGCCGCCTCGACGCCCGGGATCATCGGCAGTTGCGGCGTCACCGCGTAGCGGTTCGCGCGCATCAGCACTTCGAAGAAGTTGATCCCGGCGGCGTGGACACGGATCAGCACCTCGCCGGACTGCGGCACCGGCGCCGGCAGATCGACCACCTCCAGCACCTCGGGACCACCGAAGCGGCTGAGTTGAATGGCTTTCATGGCAAACTCCGATAGCACTGGCATCGGCAGCGGTTTGCCACTATCTGCGGAGCCTCGACTACACACTCATTTGTCCCCTGCTGACCAGGAGGTGACCATGCCAGATCCCAAGAGAATGCCGATCAAAAGACTGCCGATGCTGCCGGCGGAACGGGCGCTGAAAGTGATCGCGGGTCGCTGGAAGGCGGTTATCCTCTACCATCTCTTCGATGGTCCCCGGCGCCTGTCGGCGCTCAAGACGCTGATGCCGGGCATCACCCAGAAAGTGCTGATCCAGCAGCTGCGCGAAATGGAAGAGCACGGCCTGGTCAGCCGTGAAATCTTCGCCGAAGTGCCATCGCGCGTCGAATATTCGGCGACGCGCCTCGGCCTCAGCCTCGAGCCGATCCTGCTGGCGCTCTGCCAATGGGGCCAGCACCACGCCGACGAGTTGAACGAGACGAACCGCCTCGCAGACTGCATCATACGGCCGAGGCAGGCGACGCATGCACAAATGGCATAAATCGAATTGACGGGGCGACGCGGGCTGCCCGTCGCAGGTTGTCGATGTCCACAGAACGGATCGAAAAAATGCGCCGCATAGCTTCAGGCGATCTTTATCAGACCTACGATCTTGGTGACTTGCGCATCACCTCCTTGCGCGATGGCTATGTCGACATGCCGATCGGACGGCTTCGGCAACGCGGCGACAAGCCATTTGGCGATGAATTGCCGCAACAAGTCGCGTTGGTTGGTGGTCAACTCAGGCTTTCCGTCAATGCCTTCGCGATTGACGATGGAAACGGGATCATCTTGATCGATACCGGCGCCTCGAACGCCTGGCATCCCACCATGGGCCGACTTCCCGAGGCGCTGGACGAAGCTGGCATCGATGCAGGACGAGTCCGTACCGTCTGCTTCACCCACACGCATCTCGACCACATCCATGGTCTTGTGCTTGCCGACGGCCGCGACGCTTTCCCGCGCCTGGCGCGCTTGCTCGTTCCCGGGGAAGAACTCGGCTTTTTTCGCGCCGAAGCGCGGCTCGAACGATTTCACGGCATGGCGGAACCCTTCGAAGCCGGAGACCGTATCGGGACACATGTCGACATTGTCGGCGCTCATGGCCATGAAGCGGGACACAGCTGCTTTCGTGTTTCTGCCGGCGGCGAACGCATTCTGATCTGGGGCGACACCGTTCACGTCCCATCGCTTCAGTTCGATCGACCTGAGGTGACATGGGAATTCGACGCCGATCAGGACCAGGCGCGCGAAAGCCGGTTGCGGTTGCTGGCGCTTGCAGCCGACGATCATTGTTTCGTCGCCGGCGCGCATCTGGATTCGCCCGGCATCGGCCGCGTCGTCCGATCCGGCGCCAGCTTTCAATTCGAGCCGCTATAATTGAAAAAGGGCGGCGCAAGCGCCGCCCCGGATCCTTGGGAGGATAATTCGAATTGGCGGTCAGGCCGCCTTGACTTCCTCGGCAACGGCGTCGGCCTGACGCGCTGCCTTGAGCACCTTGGCCCACCACGCAACATCGTTGACCAGCGCGGTGGCGGCCTGGTTCAGATGCTCGAGGTCTTCCAGCTTCTTCTCGCCCTGGCGGACGGCGAGGAAATCGCCCCAGGCGATATGGACGGCCGACTTGACCGGCGCCATCTGCAATTCGACGGCATACAGTCTAAGCTGTTCGACGGCACGCGAGCCGCCGACGCTGCCATAACCGACGAAGCCGGCCGGCTTCTTGTTCCATTCATTGGCGGCGTAGTCGATGGCGTTCTTCAGCACGGCCGTCGGGCCATGATTGTATTCGGCGGCGGTGAAGATGAAGCCGTCGAATTCGGCGACCTTCCTCTGCCAGCGCTGCGCCACTTCGTTCTGCGACGGCGCCCAGGCGGAGGATGCGACCTCGTCGAAGAACGGCAGCGGGAAGTCGCGCAGGTCGACGATCTCGACATCGATGTCGGCGTGCGACTTGGCGATCTTGGCGATCCACTGGGTTGGCACATCGGCGAAACGAGCGGCGCGCGTCGATCCGACGACGATGGCAATTTTGGGTTTGGACATAAGGGCTCTCCTTGCACGAAGTACTGGTATCATTTGGATACCTGCGCTATATGAGATACTGCAAACGCGATGCACAAGAAGGCACTTTTTTGTTACCGAGGCACCCACACCGCACCGAGGACTGCCGCGCCATCTCGGAAATTCTGCAGCGCGTCGGCGACAAATGGACCGTTCTGGTCGTCGGCAAGCTGGGCGACGGACCGATGCGTTTCAATGAATTGCGCGCCGCCGTCGGCGGCATCTCGCAGAAAATGCTGACCACCACCTTGCGCGGCCTGGAGCGTGACGGCTTCGTCACCCGCACCGTGTTTCCAACCATTCCGCCGCGCGTCGATTATGAGCTGACCGAGCTCGGCCACGAGTTGCTGATCCCCGTCAGCGCACTGAGCGAATGGGCGCGCGCGAACACCATGCGCGTCAAGGCGGCGCGCGAAAAATTCGACGGCACGCACGCCTGAAACCCTTGCGCCGCAAGGGATTCAGCCCCGCACGCAACATCGGCTTGCCTGATCGGAAATTCTATCTCGGCTGCGCGGATCGTTGCCCGAATGCACGCGCCGTTTTGGCTGGCGGATTGCCGCTCATGCCGTCCGCTGACGGCTGCCGCTCAGGCTCCTGACATGCGGACATCGCATCGCGCCGCGGCACAGGTATCACACCGTGCGCCCCGCTCGCCGGGAGCCTTGTCCTCATGCGTGCAGGCAATGCGCGAGATGTCTTCCTTCACCTCCGCGTAGGCGGTCACGCCGAGCAGGCAGGTCGTCGCGACAAGAGCTGCCACCAGCCAACCGTTCAGCAGATGTTGACGCATTGTCTCTCCTCCGATTGCAGCAGGATCGGGCATGGAGGCAACCGTTGGATGTCGCGAAACGGGTCTCCCGGAGGGGCACTGTTACAAATGACCAAGCGTGGGAGAAACGGCTTGCGTCAGCCTTCGGCAGGAACCGCTTTTGGCTTGCCCTCGCCATCCAGCGCCACCATGACGAAATCGGCATGGGTGACCTTTTCCATCAGGTCGGAGAGGTAGCGCTGCGCCCAGGCCTCGACCTTGAGCGTCATCGAGGTGCGGCCGACGCGTTCGACATGGGTGTAGATGCACAGCGTGTCGCCGATCTTCATCGGCTTGGCGAAGGACATTTCCTTGACCGCAGCCGTCACCACGCGGCCCTTGGCGCGCTCGGCGGCACGGATGCCGCAGGCGAGGTCCATCTGCGCCATCACCCAGCCGCCGAAAATGTCGCCGGCCGCATTGGCATCCGAAGGCATGGCCAGGGTGCGCAGCGTCAGATCGCCGAGCGGCCGTCCTTCAGCGTAGTGCACCATGAGAGAATTCCTTCGAGACCGGCCGCCCTCGATCCCGTATCGTCACGGCGCCCCAAGGTCAACGCGCCACGACATGGCCACAGGCTCCGAACTGACAAAGACCTGCGACAGCCGGGTCGCGGTGTCGGCAGCTTTTTTGCCGGCAGCTTTTCACGATAGGAATTTTTTCTTGACTCGGTGACCTCAGCTATGGTACATTTTTGCCTATGGTGCTGATTTGCGCCAGTGACCCGCCGCACTGAACTGACCCCTTAAAGTTGGACAGTTTAAGGTGGCGGCAGATTTAAGGGCTGGGTTCTGTATTGCACAGGGCTCAGCCCTTTC
>NZ_JAMYQH010000021.1:0-116546 GCF_040320765.1 Mesorhizobium sp. M0618
TACAACTCATCCCACGGGGGCGGTGTTAATGGGTGGGGTTGCTGTATAACCCGGGGCTTGCCCCCCCCCCCCCCGCCCCCACCGCCGGGTTTATCGGCGCCGCCCCGGCCCCGGGGCGGGCTCCGCCATTTCTGGCGGAGGCTGCTCGTTAGACCTTCTTCAATCCCGCCTTGAAGCGCTTGCCATTGGCGACATAATGCGCCGCCGAGCCGCGCAACCTTGCCACGGCCGCGTCGTCCAGCACCCTGATCGCCTTGGCAGGCGAGCCGACGATCAGCGAATTGTCCGGGAATTCCTTGCCTTCTGTGACCAGCGCGCCGGCGCCGACCAGCGAATTCCTGCCGATTTTCGCGCCGTTCAGCACGATGGCGCCCATGCCGATCAGGCTGTTGTCGCCGATCGTGCAGCCATGCAGCAAGGCGCGGTGGCCGATCGTGCAGCCCTCCCCGATCGTCAGCGGGAAGCCGGGATCGGTGTGCATCACCGTATGTTCCTGCACATTGGTGTCGGCACCGATGACGATAGGCTCGTTGTCGCCGCGGATGACGGCGCCGAACCAGAAGCCGGCATTGCGCCCGACCCTGACGTCGCCGATCAGCGTCGCATCGGGCGCGATCCAGTTCGAGTCAGCATCGGCGAAGCTGGGCTCTGTTCCATCGATCGCATAAAGCGGCATTTCTGGTCTCCGAATCGTCTCAGCCTGGCAGCTCGGACCCTAGGAGACGGACCGTCCATGAGGCAATGGCAAGCACGACGACGCCCAGCGCCAAGGTCCACGCAATTGCCGTGCAGCCGCAGGACATCAGCGCCAACGTTGAAATGCGGCGCTGACGCCGAGCATCGATGGCATCGTTCACCAGCATGAAGGGTCCGGCACAGGCCGTGGCGAGCAACGAGCGCAAGACATGTGACGGCGACACATAGGGTTCGGTGAAGGCGACCTTGCGGCCCGACGCCAGTTCCATAGCCGATCCGGCCAGCCCACAGGCCGTCAACCCGACGGCAAAAGCAAAGAGTGTGAGTTCCAGCGGCCCCATCTTAACTTTCCATTTACCATGAAATTGCACAGTCGTTCCATGCAGGCTGCAAGAGCCGTGCCGTGCGATGTGTGCCGCCCAGGGACACTGGAGGCGGACGGGCCGCCCGAGATCCGAGGACTGAGATGAAGCAGGCAGCGCTCGCCAACGAACTTACTGTGGTCGATTCCACGCTGATGAAGCGGGTGCTCTACGGGTTCGCGGTGCTCGCCCTGTTGTCGGTGGCGATCAGCCTTGGCGGCAAATGGTTCGGCCACTCGATCGCCATGGCCGGATACACCGACGACGCAACGGTCCACCAGGTGGTGATCGGCAACAATGTCATCGCTGTCCCGGCCAACGCCATCCGTTTCGCCCAGGCCCGGCGCGACGGCATCGCCTCGCGGCTCGACCTCTATCTGCGCTATCCCCAGATGGACGGCTACAGCGAGCCGGCGCGCAACGATTTCAACCACACGGGCACAGTCAAGAACGTCGTCTTTCTGTCCTTCGAACAGCAGATGATGTCGCGTGACATGAGTGGCCGCTTCACGCCGATCTACAGCGCGTTGATCACCCGACCCGGCATTGCCGGGCCTGGCGGCACGATGATTTATGGTTTCAACGAGAAATCAGGCTATCTGAACGAGGTGCTGGTTGTCGGCAATCGCCCCGGCAAGGAGCCGTTCGTGGCCCGTTGCCTGAGCGGGCCGAGTGCCGAGCAATCGCTGGCGCCTTGCGAGCGCGACATTCAGGTCGGCGACGAACTCAGCCTCACCTATCGCTTCCCAAGGGAGTTTTTGGGCGATTGGCAGGCGCTCGACGCGGCAATCGCCACTGAAGCCGGGCGCGTTCTGAAGGCGGGACGCTAAGAACGCTTCGAGGGAACCGGCTGGCCGGCCGCATGAGCCGACCGACCGCAAGATTTGCTGGCTCAGGCCAGATCGATGTCGAGAATTGCCATCGAAAAATTGTAATCGCCGTCGTCCTCGTCCTTGAAGACGATGCCGAGGAATTCGTCGCCGACATAGACCTCGGCCGAATCATCCTTGCGCGGCCGTGCCTTGACCTCAAGCTTGGGGTTTTGGAAGACGCGCTTGAAATAGGCGTCCAGCTTTCTGATTTCGTCCGGCTTCAACAGTCTTCTCCGATCATCGGGCTTGCTCGTTCAACGCGCTTCTGGCACGTCGACAATGGCGATGTAAAGGCAAGCGGCCTGATAAGGCGAGACAACCGCCCGCTCCTGCCCGCGGCCGGAATTCGACAGCAGACGGCGGCGCCGTGAAAATCAGATGTCGAAACTGACGACCTGATCCATCGTCTGCGACGGCAGAAGCTGGTCCATCTGGCGCGACGGCTGATCGCAGCCGGTCTCGCCGACGACGCGGGCCGGCACGCCGGCAACCGTCTTGTTGTGCGGCACAGGCGACAGCACCACCGAGCCTGCCGCGATCTTCGAGCAATGGCCGATTTCGATGTTGCCGAGGATCTTGGCGCCGGCACCGATCAGCACGCCATAGCGGATTTTGGGGTGGCGGTCGCCGCCGGCCTTGCCGGTGCCGCCCAGCGTCACACCATGCAGGATCGACACGTCGTCCTCGATGACCGCGGTCTCACCGACCACGAGGCCGGTGGCGTGGTCGATGAAGATGCCCTTGCCGATGCGGGCGGCGGGGTTGATGTCGGTCTGGAAGACCGAGGACGAGCGGCTCTGCAGGTAGAGCGCGAAATCCTTGCGCCCCTGGTTCCACAGCCAATGCGCCAGCCGATGGGTCTGGATGGCGTGGAAACCCTTGAAATAGAGCACAGGCATGATGAAGCGGTCGCAAGCCGGATCGCGATCGTAATAGGCCTGGATGTCGACACGCACCGTCGTCGGCCACTCCTTGTCGTCGGCCAGCATGGACTTGAAGGTCTGGCGGATGAGATCGGAGCCGATGTCCTGGTGCGCCAGCCGCTCGGCCAGCCGATGAATGACCGCCTCCTCCAGGCTGTCCTGGTTGAGGATGGTCGAATAAAGGAATGCAGCGAGCAGCGGGTCGCGGTTGACAGCCTCCATGGCCTCGTCGCGGATCGAACGCCAGATCGGATCGACCGGCTTCAATGCGCTGTGTCGGGAAATGCTGATGCTGTTCATCGCCGTCTGGTCCTGCGTCCTGCCTGGCTTGCCTGTAGTGCTTGCCTGTTGCCCGGCCGCACATATAAGCCAGATCATAGCACGATTGAACTCAATTTTCCTTAGTGCTTTGTCAAATGGATTTGGTTCGCGGGAATTCAAGCAGCCATGGAAAACGAACCCTTGATCGACGACGCGCTGAAAAGCGAGCTTTCGGCTCTCTACCGGGCGCCAGGCCGCCACTATCACAACCTTTCCCATATCGAGGCAATGCTGGCGCTCGCTGGCGACTGTCGAAGGTTGCTCGGCGACCCCGAGGCGATCGAAGCGGCGATCTGGTTCCACGATGCCATCTACGACAGCAAGGCCAAGGACAATGAGGCGCAAAGTGCGGCCCTTGCCGAGAAAGAGCTGGCGGGCCGCGCGGATTCTTCACGTCTCGACCGCATCTCGGCAATGATCGTCGCCACCGCCACGCATCAGGTGCCGCCGTTCGACGACGCGGCGGCCATACGGGACGCAAGTCTGTTTCTGGATATGGACCTGTCGATCCTGGGAGCCGCGCCGGACGCCTTCGACGCCTATGAGCGCGCCGTGCGGCGCGAGTATCACTGGGTGGAGGAGCCGATGTGGCGAGCCGGACGCAGTGCGGTGCTGAAGAATTTCCTCGCCCGCCCACACATTTTCCACACCGAGGAATTCCGGCAACGCTTTGAACGGCAGGCCCGGGAAAACATGGCGCGGTCGCTGGCGGCTCTCACCACAGGCTGAGGGCAGTCACGTCCCGCGTCCCTCACCGTCCGCTCAGAGCGGATTCTCGGCATAGAACTCCAGCACGCGCTGCTTGAAGGTCTTGTCCCCGACGGCCAGCATATGGTCCCTGCCCTCGATGTGAAAGGCCCTGGCGTTCGGCATCAACGCCGCGAGTTCATCGGGCGAGCCGCCAATGTCGTCGGTCGTGCCGACAGCGACCAGCGTCGGCTGGGCGATACGGGCAATATCCTCTTCACTCAGCAGTTCGCGCGATTTGGCGATGCAAGCGGCCAATGCACAGCGATCGCTGCGGGTCTGGTCGGCGAAGGCGCGAAACGACCGGCCGCGCGGATGGCTGGTCGCGGCCGGATCATCGGCAAGCAGGGCCGCGGCGATCGGATCCCAATCGCCGACACCATCGATCATGCCGATGCCGAGGCCACCAAAGACCAGCGTCGCCACCTTGTCCGGATCCGACAGCGCCATGAACGCCGCGATGCGGGCACCCATCGAATAGCCCATGACATGGGCGCGCTCGATGCCGAGATGGCCGAGCAACGCGGCGGCATCCGAGGCCATCTTGACCGGCGTATAGTCGGCCTCCTCATAACTCTTCGACGACGAACCATGGCCGCGGTTGTCGAAGGCGATGGCGCGGTAACCGGCATCGTTCAGCGTCTTGAACCAGCCGGGCGATACCCAGTTGACATAATGGCTCGAGGCGAAGCCATGGATCATCAGCACCGGATCGCCCTCGCCCGATGCCGGCTGGCGGTCGAGGAAGGCAAGCTCGAAGCCGTCATGGGTGAAAGACTGCATCTGCGATCCCGCCTGTGTGCTCAACCGCCACCGCCATTCGGCGCATCGCCATTGTCGGCTGGTGGCATGCCGGGGCCGGATACCGTGCCCACGGCCGGGTGGCGCAAAAGGTCGCCATACTCGATGCCGTTCCTGGCGGCAGTGCCGGCCTTGAGCTCGAGCACGAAGCGCACCGGCACGCCGGGCGAGATGACGGCGTCCGATTGCGGCTCGCCGTGCTTGACCGCCCGGATCTTGCCATCCTGGCCGACGAAAATCAGATCAAGCGGCATTGGCGTGTTGTGCATCCAGAAGCCAACCTGCTGCTGGACCTCGAAGACGAACAGCATGCCGTGGTTGTCCGCCATGTCCTGGCGGTACATCAAGCCGGCCTCGCGCTCCGCAGCGGTGTCGGCGACTTCGATGGAAAAAGAGCGATCACCGCCTTTCGTCACCACGACCAGTGGCGCCGGATCGGCCGGAAGGATCATCGCCCGGCTGTCCGCCGAGGTCGGCTTTTCGGAATAGAAATAACCACCGGCGGCGGCGATGAAGGCAATCGCGCACATCGCGCCCGCGGTCAGCCAGTTCCTGTAAGCCATTCGAGATCCTCGGCCGGAAACGCCCTAGTGCGAGACCGGCAAGGTCCCCATATCGGGGTGAATTTCGGCGGCCATAAGGCCTTTGTCGCCGCGCCCGAAACGAACCAGCACGACCTGTCCGGGCCGAAGCTCGGTGATACCGTAACGGCGCAAGGTCTCCATATGGACGAAGATGTCCTCGGTGCCGTCGCCGCGGGTGAGAAAACCAAACCCCTTGGTGCGGTTGAACCATTTCACCAAGGCGCGTTCGAGACCGCTCTCCGGCGTCACCGCGACATGGGTGCGCTGCTCCTGCATCTCGGCCGGGTGGACCGCGGTGGTGAGGTCCATGGAGAGCACCCGGAAGGCCTGCAATCCGCGGTCGCCATGTTTGACAAGGCAGACCACGCGCGCGCCCTCCAGGGCCGTCTGAAAGCCGTCCTTTCGAAGACATGTCACATGGAGGAGGATGTCGCCCGAAATGCCGTCATCCGGGAGGATGAAACCATAGCCCTTGGCCACATCGAACCACTTGATGGCGCCGGCAATTTCTCGCAGGTCGGCGGCGTCGCCGCCTTCGTCACGCTGCGGGGCGTCGCCAAGGGGTCCGTCCCGCCCCATGAAAGAGGCCTTTTCCCCCATAAGAATGCCCCCTCTTTTCAAGAACACCGCAACTGATTCTTGCCAACAGATTAACACTGCGGCTTCCGGTCTGTGCAAGACCTGCCGTGCCTTTTTTCACGGTTCATTTGGGCAATACCGGATTTGTTCTTTGCCGGCATTGCGCACCGCCGCACGATTGCCCTTTGACAGGGCCGACCCTATGTTGCGCCGCAACGCAATTTATCAAGGAAATCACATGCGCTATCTGCACACCATGATCCGCGTCACCGACGTCGATGCCTCACTCGACTTCTACTGCAACAAGCTCGGCCTCAAGGAAGTGCGCCGCTACGAAAACGAGCAAGGCCGCTTCACGCTGATCTTCCTCGCGGCCTCCGAAGACGAACAAAGCGCCATCGCCGACAAGGCGCCGCTGGTCGAACTGACCTACAATTGGGACCCGGAAGACTACAAGGGCGGGCGCAATTTCGGTCACCTCGCCTATGAGGTCGACGACATCTACGCCACCTGCCAGCACCTGATGGACAATGGCGTCATCATCAACCGGCCGCCGCGCGACGGCAACATGGCCTTCGTCAGATCGCCGGACGGCATTTCGATCGAGCTTCTGCAGAAAGGCCCGGCCAAGGCCAAGGCCGAACCATGGGCTTCGATGGCGAACACCGGAAGCTGGTAGCCGATCACGCTGTCTTGAGCGGACAATGGCAGTCTGACGGCCCGGTACTGTTTGGTTTTTCAGGGACGGCGCCTATCTCTCTGGCTGAGGCGCCAGGCTTGGGCCGGTGCCCCGGCCACGCAACAGGCGCTTGCCCAGGAGAATTCATGCCGACCAGCCATGCCGACGTCGCCACCGAACATGCCAGCCGCTACCTGCAGCAGCTGTGCAAGCACTGGGCGCACAAATTCCCGGTCGAGTTCGATCTCACCCACGGCATCATCGATCTCTCAATGGGCCGTACCGTCATGGATGCCGATGCGGCAACGCTTCATATCACGGTGTCGACTGACGAAGCAGGATCGATCGAGCGCCTGGAAAGCGTTGTCGCCGATCACATCAAGCGCTTTGCTTTCCGCGAAGAGCTGACCTTCGACTGGAAACCCACCTCCGCCTAGGCAGTGACCTACTTCTCACCGGCGTGTGCGGCCATCTCCAGCAACGCCTGCACGGAGCGCCAATTGCGCGCGGTTCCCGGCACTTTCAGCGTGCGCGGGATCAGCCCGGCAAACACCGATTTGCCCAGCCCGTCCGGTGCGCTGAGGTAGAGCACATCGCCCTTGATCTCGAAGCGTTCGGGGCCGGTACACTTTTCGGTCAGCCGCGCCACCTCGTCCGCTGTCGGCTCGCGCTCCAGCACATAGGCGTGCAGCTTCGTGTGGTCCGCGGCAATTTCCGGATAGGGATTTTCGCTCACCAGCCGCTCGAACCACGAGAGATCACGCACCATGATGCGCGAATAAAAACCCCATTTCTTCTCGAAGGCTGCTTCGATCTGTTTCGTCAACGTGACCGCTTCGCCCTCTTTCCCCCGGAACACGGCATTGCCGCTCTGCACATAGGTGGCGACATCGGAGAAGCCGAGCCCCTCGAAGAACGACCGCAGCTCCGCCATCTTGACGATGCGATTGCCGCCGACATTGATGCCGGAAAACAGCGCGACGAAGATTTTTCCCGGCTCAATCATTTGATCTCCGATCGCTCATATGATGAACCCGGCCAGTGTCTCGTTGTCGGTGATGTCCTGATACTGGACGCCCTCGGCCTCGAACTTCGCCTTGAGCAGATCGAAATTGCGGCGGTCCCTGGTTTCGATGCCGATCAGCACCGAACCGAAATTGCGCGCCGATTTCTTCAGATATTCGAAACGGGCGATGTCGTCGTCGGGCCCGAGCAGTTCGAGGAAGTCGCGCAGCGCGCCGGGCCGTTGCGGAAAACGGATGATGAAGTATTTCTTCAGGCCCTCGAAGCGCAGCGCCCGTTCCTTGACGTCCGGCAGCCGCTCGAAATCGAAATTGCCGCCCGAAACCACGGCGACGATGGTCTTGCCCCTGATCTCCTTCTTGGAGAAATCCTTGAGCGCATCGATCGCCAGCGCGCCGGCCGGCTCCAGCACGACGCCTTCGACATTGAGCATCTCGATCATGGTGGCGCAGAGCCGGTTTTCCGGGATCAGTCGCACCGTGTCAGCTGGAAAATCCTTGAGATGACGCAACGGCTCGCGGCCGATCTCGGCCACCGCGGCGCCATCGACGAAATTGTCGACCTTGGCGAGTTTGAGCCGTTTTCCCGCCGCGAGGCTCTCGCGCAGGCTCGGCGCGCCGGCCGGTTCGCAGAAGACGAACCGTGCTTGCCTGCCCTGATCGGCGAAATAATGGGTGACGCCCGCGGCAAGTCCGCCACCGCCGACCGGCAGCATGACGATATCGGGCATGCGGGCGCCCGGCATCTGGTCTGCGATCTCGTAGGCGACGGTTGCCTGGCCCTCGATGATGTCCTTGTGATCGAAGGGTGGCACCATATGGGCGCCGGAACTGCCGGTGAATTCCAAGGCAGCGCGATAGCAGTCGTCGAAGAAATCGCCGACCAGTCTGATCTCGATGAAATCGCCGCCGAACAGCCTGGTCTTGTCGATCTTCTGCTGCGGCGTCGTCACCGGCATGAACACAACGCCTCGCCTGCCGAAATGGCGGCAGACGAAAGCAAAACCCTGCGCGTGGTTGCCGGCCGACGCGCAGACGAACAGTTCAGCCTCGTTGCCGGCCGCCAGTGTCTTGCGGAAGAAATTGAAGGCGCCGCGGATCTTGTAGGAGCGGACCGGCGACAGATCCTCGCGCTTCAACAGCACCCGCGCACCGGTCTTTTTCGACAGATAATCGTTTTCCTGCAGCGGCGTTTCAGGGAAGATCTGGCGGATCGCGGCGGCAGCGGCAGCAACACGGGAAGAGAAACTGTTCATCGGAAACCACCCTTGGGAAAGCCGCCTTGCGTTGCACGCTGTCCGCGGACCTCTATCATTGATCGGGTCGCGCACGTCGGTTGTTGAGCGCCCGGACAAGGTGCGGCGCGAGCCCGCGTATTGCATATCCGGCTACGCGGCGCCATCGTCCATCATGTGCGTCCTTCCGGGCGGAAATTTTGCGGAATACTTTCAGCTACTTGCGGGTGCATTCTAATGCCCCTGGCACCGGGCGGCTTGAAATCGCTATCTCTGCGGGAATTGGAAGGCCGGCGGCGACGCCGCTCATTGCGCGGATCACGCAGGCGTTTTCCGCCATTTTGGCTTTCGCGCAACACTGCGATGCCCGCAGCGGGGCGCCGATCACATTTCGACTGTACATGACTTAGTTCTGCCGCACTCTGCCTGTCCGGGAGGTATCGTGAGGATAGACAGGCCTTTCGGCCGGAGTTGGAAATTCAGGCGTGCCTTTGAAGAAGATTTTTACCGTTGTCCTGGCCTTGTTCGTCGCCGGCTGCGCCGGCCAGCAAACACAGGAATTGCTGGGCAGCGCCATGGTGTCCGCGCCGGTGACGGAGATTGCCGGCAACCACTCGATCTTCATCGCCACGACGCGCAAGAAATCCGACGATCCCAACAAGGTTTTCGACGGCGAACGCTCGGCGACGCTGAACTATGCCCGCGTCAACGTCACCGTTCCGGGGCTTCACAAGACCGGCCAGATCGAGCGCCGCTCGCGCGGCAAGTCGGACGACCCGGCCAAATATTTCATGGCTTCCGAGGTCGTCGGCTACGACACGCAGCCGAAATTCTCCAGCGCGCTCAACGCCGACATCGCGGCGCGTGGCGGCCGCGTCATGGTCTTCGTGCATGGCTACAACACCGGCTTCGACGCCGCCGTCTATCGCCTCACCCAGATCGTCCATGATTCCGGTTATCCCGGCACACCAGTGCTGTTTTCCTGGGCATCGGGCGCCAGGACCACCGACTATGTCTATGACAAGGAAAGCGCCAGTGCTGCCCGCGACCAGCTGGAAGTGACGCTCAGGATGCTGGAGCAGTCCGGCGCGCGGCGCATCGACATCGTCGCGCATTCGCTCGGAACCTGGGTCACCATGGAAACGCTGCGGCAGATGGCCATCACCGGCGACCGCGATCTCGGCGGCAAGCTCGGCGACGTGGTGCTGGCTTCGCCCGACATCGATGTCGACGTGTTCAAGAGCCAGATGCGGCGCTATGGCAAGCCCGACAAGCCGTTCATCCTGCTGTTGTCGGACGACGACCGCGCGCTGCGGCTCTCCGGCCTGATCGCCGGATCCCGGCCCCGCGTCGGCGACTACAAGGATGCCGCCGATCTCGCCTCCTATGGCGTGACGGTCGTCGACCTGTCCAAGGTCAAGGGATCGGACAGCTTCAACCATACGAAGTTCGCCGACAATCCGACGCTGGTGAAGATGATCGGCCAGCGGCTGCGCGAGGATGACGGCTTTGCCAGCGACCGTGACGTGACCGACCGCATCAGCCTACTTGGCCAATAGGTGCGGTCCCGCGGTTTTCGCCATGCCTGTTCACCATTGCGGATGTATCGATTCACTTTGAACTGGACCGCGCCGGTCTCCGGCCTTATCGGAATAGCCAGCGACGTCATGCGTTTGACGTCCCCCTTTGCGGGAGCCGGCGTATGACCATGCGTTCGAAGAGTTATCTCGTCGTTGCATTGACGCTCGCTGTCACCGGCTGCGCCGGCGGGAAAACGCACGACCTGCTCAACAAGACGACGGTCACGGTGCCCGCTTCCGACATCGCGGCCACGCATGAGATCTTCGTCGCCACGACACGCCAGAGGGCAACAAAAGACCCGCGACAGGTGTTCGACGGCGATCGCTCGCTGACCACCAGCTTTGCCCGTGTCGACGTCACCGTCCCGAAAAACCATCAGGTCGGCGCCATCGAGCGGGCCAAGGGATCCGCGAACAGCAATCCGGCCAAGGATTTCACCGCCAAGGACGTCACCTTCTATGAAGGCGCGCCGCAATTCGCCAAGGCGGTCGGCGCCGACATCGCCATGCGCGGCGACCGTGCGCTGGTTTTCGTGCACGGCTTCAACAACGGTTTCGACGACGGCATCTACCGGCTGACGCAGATCGCCCACGACACGAAATATCCCGGCACGCCGGTGCTGTTCTCGTGGGCTTCGAGCGGCAAGACCACGGGTTACATCTACGACAAGGAAAGCGCCAACGCAGCGCGCGACGACCTCGAGGCGACGCTCAGGATGCTGGCCAAGACCAAGGTCAAGAGCATCGACATCATCGCCCACTCGATGGGGACCTGGGTGACCATGGAGGCGCTGCGCCAGCTTGCCATCACCGGCGATCGCGATCTCGACGACAAACTCGGCTACGTCATCCTGGCCTCGCCCGACATCGATGTCGACGTGTTCAAGAAACAGATGATCCGTTACGGCAAACCCGACAAGCCATTCGCCATCCTGCTCTCGGCGGATGACCGGGCTCTCAAGCTTTCCTCCCTGATCTCGGGCGATAAGCCGCGCGTCGGGGATTACGGCGATGCGGCCGACCTCGCCAGCTATGGCGTGTCGGTGGTCGACCTTTCCCAGGCCAAGGGCGGTGACCGCCTCAACCACGCCAAATTCGCCGAAAACCCGATGCTGGTGCAACTGCTGGGCGACCGGCTGCGGGCGCCTGCCGGCCTTGCCTCGGACGAGCCCGTCCCGACTCAGCTCAACAATCTCGGCCAGGGCCTCGGAAAGGCCGTCGGCTCGGTCGCCGAGATCGTCATCACCACGCCGTTCAAGGTGCTGACCATCGCCACCGGCGGGTGAACCGGCCGAGCGCAGACGGCTGATCTCAAACGAAAAGATCAACCTTCTGGAACGTCGTCACGTCGATCAGGCCGACATCGGAAATCCTGAGTTCGGGAATGACGACCAGCGCCAGCAGCGAGTGCTGCATGTAGGCGTTGTTCAGCGAACAGCCCATCTTGCGCATCGCCTCGGTGAGCTTCTCGGCCTTGGCCGCGACGATTTCCGCCCGCTCGTCCGACATCAGCCCGGCGATCGGCATTTCGACCAGCGCCAGTTCCTTGCCCTTGGAGAACAGCACGACGCCGCCGCCGATCGCACCCAGGCGATTGACGGCCAGCGCCATGTCCTGCTTGTTGGTGCCGACGCAGATGATGTGATGGGCGTCATGCGCGACGCTGGACGCCATGGCGCAGTCGCCCATATAGCCGAAGCCGGAAACGAAGGCGTTGGTGACGCCGCCCGTGCCCCGGTGGCGCTCGACCAGCGCGATCTGGCAGATGTCGTTGCGGCGGTCCATGGCGACCAGCCCGTCCTCGACCGGCAGATCGGCCTCCAGCGCGCGCGTCGGCGCCTGGTTCTCGATGACGCCGATGACGCGCACCCGCACCTCGTTGGCGCCTTTGGGAGCAACGATATCGAAGTCGCCGCCCTTCAGCTTCTTGCCGAGCTTGACGGTGTTCTTCGCCGTCTTCGGGTAATCATAGGCCGGAATATCGATTTCGAGCTTGCCGCCCTTGGCCAGCCTGACGCCGCGTGCATAGACCTCGTCGATGGTCATTGCGGCGAGATCCGATACGATCAGCAGGTCGGCCAGCCGGCCCGGCGCGATCGAGCCGATCTCGCGCTCCAGTCTGAAATGCTGGGCGGTGTTGAGCGTCGCCATCTGGATCGCCGTCACCGGCTTCAACCCCTGTTGGATGGCGTGGCGCACCACGCGGTCCATATGGCCTTCCTGGACCAGCGTGCCGGAATGGCTGTCGTCGGTGCACAGGATGAAATTGCGCGGGTCGATGCCGCTCTCCGTCACCGCCTTGATCTGCGAGGCGACGTCGTACCAGGCCGAGCCGAGCCGCAGCATCGCCTTCATGCCCTGGCGCACACGGGCGATGGCATCCTCGGCGCGTGTGCCCTCATGATCGTCCTCGGGACCGCCGGCGGCATAGCCATGGAACGGAAGGCCGAGATCGCGCGAGGCGTAGTGGCCGCCGACCGTTTTCCCCGCTTTCACCGTTGCGGCGATCTCGCCCGACATGACAGGATCGTTGGCGGCGACGCCGGGGAAATTCATCACTTCGCCAAGACCGATGATGTTTTCCCAGCTCATTGCCTCCGCGACATCGGCGACCGTCAACTCGGCGCCTGCATGTTCCAGCCCGGGCGCCGAGGGCACGCAGGACGGCATCTGCACATGCACGTTGATGGGCATCGCGACGGCCTCGTCATGCATCAGCCGCACGCCGGGCAGGCCAAGCACATTGGCGATCTCGTGCGGGTCGATGAACATAGAGGTGGTGCCGTGCGGAATAACGGCCCGGCAGAACTCGGTCACCGTCACCATGCCGCTCTCGACATGCATATGCGCGTCGCAGAGGCCGGGCACCAGATAGCGCCCGCCGGCGTCGACCACCTTGGTGCCCTGGCCGATGGCATGGCTGGCGTTCGGCCCGCAATAAGCGAAACGACCGCCGGCGATGGCGATGTCGGTGCCGGCGATGATCTCGCCCGAATGGACGTTCACCCAACGGCCGTTGCGGACGACCAGGTCAGCGGGTTTGCGCCCCATGGCGACATCGACCAGATGTGTCGCCATCTCGGTCCACGGTCTGGGTTTTGCGGGCGTTGCTTTCGTCATTGGCGATTCCTTCGGTTGTCGCCAGTCTCGCAAATGTCGGCGGGCGCCGCCAGAGCCGTCGGGCCAACACACCGCGGCAGACTGAGCTTGTTGACTAAGCTGGCCAAAGCGCGATTCTGGCTACGGACCGAGCCGTAAGGGGAAAACATGACCCGTTTTTGCAAAGTGTTCGCCATCGTCATCTTGTTCGCCGCCTCGAGCGCTTTTGCCGCCGCCGAGGAACGTTGGCAGACCTTGCCGGAGCCTGCAGCCATGCCCAAACCCGATCAGAGCGGATATGCGCCGGTGAACGGCATCCATATGTACTACGCCGTTTTCGGAGCGGGTGACCCCGTGCTGCTCATCCATGGTGGCCTCGGCCACGCCGACATCTGGGCCAGCCAGGTGGCCACGTTTTCCAAGACGCACAAGGTGATCGTCGCCGACAGCCGTGGTCACGGCCGCTCCACCCGCACCGAGCAGCCCTATGGCTATGACTTGATGGCGTCGGACTATCTGGCGCTGCTCGATCACCTGAAGATCGACAAGACCGCGCTCGTCGGCTGGAGCGATGGCGGAATTATCGGTATCGACATCGCACTGCATCATCCGGAGCGGCTGACAAGGCTCTTTGCGCAAGCCGCCAACGTAACCACCGACGGCGTCGATCCGGGCGTGATGACCAACAAGACCTTTGCCGCCTACATCGACCGCTCCGGCCGCGAATACAAGAAGATGTCGAAAACACCGGACCAGTATGACGCCTTCGTGGCGCAGATGAGCCATATGTGGGAGACCGAGCCGGCGTGGACCAAGGAGCAGCTCGCTGAGATAACCACGCCGACGGCGATCGTTGCCGGCGACCATGACGAAGCGATCAAGCGCGAACACACCGAATATATCGCCTCCGTCATCCCGGGCGCGAAGCTGATTATCCTGCCCAACGCCAGTCATTTCGCCATGCTGCAAGCGCCGGACGAATATAACCAGGCTGTGCTGGACTTCATCGACGCCAAATAGAGGATTCTGTGCGGCGACAGGGGGATTGCGATTGCGGCGAATGCGGTTATCCTTCTGGCGAGGACCTTTCTGAATCGTCATTTGGGGAGTTCGATGCGTCGACTGATAGTCGCAAGTGCCGGTTTTCTTGCCGTTCTGGCCGTGCCGGCTTTTGCAGCCGACCCAGCGGTCGACGTGCCTATGACCGCGCCCGGCTTCGACTGGACGGGCTACTACGCTGGTCTGCAGGCCGGCTATGGCTGGGGCCAATCCGATATATCGGTGACAGAAGGCGCGCCGTTTTCCATCGCGCCCGACATTGACGGCGGTTTTGTCGGCGGCCATGTCGCAGGCCTGTGGCAGTTCAACCAGGCGGTGCTCGGCGCCGAGGCGGACCTCAACTATTCCTCGGTCGGCGGCACGACGGTATCGGCGCTGGGAAGCACATTCGGCACCGACATCAAGTGGTTCGGGTCGGTCAACGCCAAGGCCGGCTACGCCATGGATCGCCTGCTGGTCTACGGCATTGGCGGCGTCGCCTTTGCCGGCATCGAAACATCGCAAGTCGCGGGTCCGGCGTTCGCCAGCACGCGCACGAATGTCGGCTGGACCGTGGGTGCCGGCGTCGACTACGCGTTGACCGACAAGTTCGTCGTCGGCGCACAGTATCGCTACTATGATTTCGGCTCCGAGCACTACGACGTGGCGGAACCCTTCAACGATCGCGATCAGAACGTGAAGCTCAACACGGTAGGCATCAATTTGAGCTACAAGTTCTGAGCAGGGCCACAATCGCGACGCTGCCAGACCAGGCAGCCACTCAAAGGGCTCTTTCATGGAAGGGTGGCCGACGCTCCCAGTGGGCGGGGGGAATGGGTTGGGCCTGAGAGGCGCCGGCCTTGGCAGATCAAATCCACCACACAGGCATCCTACCACTACCCGCCGCGCCGATAATTCCGTGATCGCGCCAGTATCATCAAGCCGCCCCGTCTGTTTGCACGTTCGGCGAACGCTCAACAACACGACTTGACGGCCTGTGTCAGGCGTCTGAAAAGGGCTGGCCTGCGGACGTGGCGGAATTGGTAGACGCAAGGGACTTAAAATCCCTCGATCTCTGATCGTACGGGTTCGATTCCCGTCGTCCGCACCAGCCTTCGCTCTTCGAGCTTGGGGTGACGGGCCACCTGAAGCTCGTTAGTGCATGTCGCCCAAAGTGACCTCGGTTTTGGGAGAGCGACATGCACAAAGACAAAGACCTGAAGCGGGTCGCCTGAAGGCGCGACACCGCTTAGACAAAGGAGCGTCCTCCGAAGCCTTGGCCAAGGAGGACCGGTTCGAATTTCATCCGTTCAGGCGCACCAATTTCACCAGCCAGGGCTTGTTGGCATCTCTACGCCTCGAACACTTTCTGTGTGAACCATTCCGCCAGCCTGGCAAGCTCAGGCCCCAGCACACGATCGGCACCGACAGGCGGCACGATAGCTCTGACTTGATCGACGAAGGACCGTAGTGCCGGCGGCGGCGTCCGTTCGGTGACGTGCAGCGCCTGCGAGGCGATCATCGCCAGCATCGCCATGGCGGCATCGACGCAGCGGCCGGCGGTCGCTTCCTTGGTCCATGCGAAGAATGCCGTCGTGGCGACGTCGTCCTGCCCCGCACCGGCCGATTCCGTGCCCGGAATGAAGGTACGTTGCGCCGCCAGCTTGGCCTGCTCGAGATAGCCGGTGATCGCCATCGGCACGTAGCCGACATTGCCGTGGCCATCGCTGTCGGCCGAGTGTCGTCCGGTCATCAGAAGATCGGGCAGCAGCGACACCTTGCCGTTGAGCAGCTTGGAGGCGTGGCGATCACAAAGCAGGCAGATGTCGGCCCATATCGCCGCCAGATCATCCAGCGCCGGCGTCGCCATGGCGTTGTGATAGCCGCCGGTCGAGATGCAGCGGCCGAGCGGATGTGCATCGTCGGGCGGGATATAGACCGGATTGTCCGATATAGAGGCCAGCGACACATTGGCTGCCCGCTCGGCCGACGACAGCGCACGATGCGCCTGGCCGAGGACGCGCGGCACGATGCGGTAGCTGACCGGCGCCTGATAATTGCGTCGCCCATCGCCGGCGCCAACCAGAAATTCCCGCAAACCCTGCAGGGCCGCGGCCTCATGCTCATCACCCCAGAGCGTATCGAGGGCGGCGTCATAGTGTTCGAGCGGGGCGCGAAACGCCTCGATCGACAGCGCGAACACTTTTTGCGCCATGCGGATCCGGCGGCGCGCCGCGAGCGCCGCGTCCGCTACGAGGGCTGCAGCGCAGGGCGAGCCGTTGATCAGCGAGCCGCGTTCCTTGACCTCGAGATCGAATGGCGTCGAAAGCTCGGCAAACAGCGGATAGAGCGCCAGGATTTCGCCGGCGCCGCCCTGGCCCGAGGCCGGCACTGTTGGCATCGGCCCACCATTGAGCATTGCGGCCACGGCAAGCGCGATGCGTGGCGAGGTGGCGGCGTTGCCCTCGATGAAGTTCGTCAGGCGGGCAAGCACGATCGCCCTGACCACGCGATCCGGCAAGGGATCGCCGAACGAGGTGGCGGCGGCAAACGCCTTGATGCGCGCATGGCGATCCCGCTCGTCGAGTTCGAGCTTGCGGCTCGCCAGCTCTCCCATGGCGGTGGTGACGCCATAGATGACCGGTGGCGGATCGGATTCAATCAGCCTGAGAAACGAGGCGCGGCATTCGGCGATGCGCTGCAAGGCCTTCTCGTCGATGTCCACCGTGTCCTTCTTCCAGGCGACGCGGAAAACAGTGTCGAGGTTGATGTCCTCACGCGTCGACAGGCTAACTGGCATGTTTCACACCACTGCAAATAAGGGACTTAGTAGAGTGGTTCCTCGAACAGCGTCTTGTCGCCGTCCACCAGCGCCTTGATCTGCGCGGTGCCGTCGCCGGCGAGCGCAAGACGGATGCCGAATGGCCGCACCCGCATGTCGTTCTGGATCGCCATCCCCTCGCCTTCCGGCAGATAGAAGCGTTCGATGCCATAGTCCGGCGCGATGGTCATCCCTTCGCCGCGAAGATCCCAGCCCTCGGCGATGTGGCCTAAAATATCGGCCTCGTCCGCAGCGGCCGGCTTCGGCGCCTTGCCGAACCAGGCTGTCGTCGGCTGCCAATAGCCGTCGGAGCCCTTCTTCAGGCGCACGACAATCGAGGTGTCGTCGCTGGAAAACTTGTCGGGCGGAATGTTGGCGATCATTTTCACCGGTATGCGCGAAATATCGTAGCCCAGGATAATATAATCGCCGCGCAGGAGGTCGCGCGGATCGACAGGTTCGATCTTCAGCAAGACTTCCTTGCCGTTGCGCAGGATGGCCGCGCGACCGGCGATGATCCAGCTCAGGAAGCCGATTTGAACGAGCGCCAGCACCAGTGCCGAGATGACAAGCCTTTTCCCGGTGATCATGCCGTGGCTCCTTTGGCATCTGGGCCCTTCATGCGTTTTTCCACGCGGATGATGACGATCGCAAGGATGCCGAGCAGCACCGCGGCGGCAAGGAAGAAGCCGGCTGTATCGAGCATCGATTGCAAGGTCACCACATAGATGATGGCGAGTTCGAAGGCGAAGCCGGCATAGGCAAGCCAGCGCAGCCCACGGCTCTCCCGTCCTGCCAGCACGATTGCGGCGACAATGCCGGCAAGCGCGATCACCGAAGCGAGGGCAAAACCGCTTTCGTAGGTGCTTTCATCGGCCAGTTCGAACTGGATCATTGCGAGGCCGGTGAGGAAGCCGAGCAATGCGTGCAAGGGCAAGCGGCCGCCGAGCTGCACGACCCGGTCGACCGGATCCGGCGCGAAGACCGAGGCCGCGAACAGCAGCGCCGAGACGACGACCAGCGGGATCGCCACCTGCAGCGTGTCGTGGTTGGTGACCAGCAGCACAAGATAGAACAGAACCGACAGGATGATCAGGTGGCGCGCCGCCTGGCTGCGGGTCCAGAACGAGACGGCAAACAGCACGATCGCCATGATCAAGAAGGCATGCGGAAATTCGCTGCGGCTGTAATAGTCGAAGCCTTTCAGGAACAGCCAGGCATCGGCGATGCCGACCGAAGCCATGGTCAACGGGTTCGAACGCATCGCCACTGCCGCCAGCGCCGTGCCGGCGCCCCAGGTGACCAGAGCCGAGGCCTCGTCGCCCGAGAGATGATACATCTGGCCGACCAGTGCGATCGAGCCGCCGAAAGCCGCAGCCGCCACGATCCAGAGCGCTTCCCCGATGGCCGCATGGTCGCGGGTCTTCAGCACCGCGCCGCCGACATAGCCGCCGAGGATGACGGCAAACAGTGCCGCCACGCGTGCCAGGCGCGGGATGGCGTCCCAGTTGGCGGCGACGAAAATCAGGATGGCGGCGCCGAACAGCAAAGCGGCCATCATTGCCAGGACAGAGCCGAAGCTGAGCGACTCGCGCGCGTTGGCCTCGACATTGCGCGAAAGCGAATCGGCTGTGGCGGCGTCAATCAGCCCGGCCTGCAGCCAACGCGCGATATCCGCCCTGACTCGCGACGAATACCCCGCCATGCTGTGTCTCCCCCACGTTTGGTCTTTTTTTCAGCCGATCCGGTCAAATCGTTGACGCGGCGGCATTTTCCGATTCGGGTTTCTTTGTGTCAGGTCCGTGAACGCCCGTTAATGCTGCATTGCACAATTTGCATTGCTGCCATGCAGCCATAGCGCTTTTAAATCGATATGGGTCCGCCTATTTATAGTTCGTACACAAACGGAATGATCCGCAAGAAAGACGAAACGAGAACTACCATGAACCTGATCCGCAACTACCGCAACTGGCGCCGCTACAGGGACACCGTGTCCGAGCTGAGCCGCCTGAGCAACCGTGAACTGACCGACCTCGGCATCAGCCGCAGCGACATTCCTTACGTCGCTCGCAAGGCGGTCTAATTCTTCGGACCGCGAATGGTCCGAACCAGTTTTGAAAAAGAGAACGACAATGAACCTGATCCGCAACTATCGTAACTGGCGCGTTTATCGCGAGACGGTTACCGAGCTGGGTCGCCTTTCCAACCGCCAGCTGCATGATCTCGGTATCGTCCGCGACGAAATCAAGATCATCGCCCGCCAGGCGATCTAGACAGAATTTCGCCAGGGTCGACCTCCTCCCCGACCTTGACGAATACGGTCACCCCTTACCTCCTCCCGAGGGTTGGCCACAAAAACGGCGCCCGCCGCACCTCCTCCCGCGGCGGGCGCTGTTTCCCCGGGGCAAATCAAATTTGCCCCAAAGGGTTTCGCCCCTTTCAAAATTAGCGAAAGAGATTTCGTCAAAGCCGACCTCCTCCCCGGCAATGACGAATAGGTCCGACCTTCACCTCCTCCCGAAGGTTGGCCACCAAAACGGCGCCCGCCGCACCTCCTCCCGCGGCGGGCGCTGTTTCCCGGCCCCAGAAGGGTTTCGCCCCTTTCAAAATTAGCGAAAGAGTTTTCGTCAAAGCCGACCTCCTCCCCGGCGATGACGAATATGGTCGGCCTTCACCTCCTCCCGAGGGTCGACCCCAAAAACGACACCCGCCGGACCTCCTCCCCCGGCGGGTGTTGTTGTTTTCTGGGGCGCTCCGATCAGCAGCTGTTTGCTCCGCACCGCGCACGGCAATTGCAATCGCCGCACCAAGCGATTATTCCGGCGTTCATGAGCAAAAACCCAATCCACATCATCGGCGGCGGCCTCGCCGGTTCCGAAGCCGCATGGCAGGCAGCCGAGGCCGGCGTGCCCGTCATCCTGCATGAAATGCGGCCCGTTCGCGGCACCGATGCGCACAAGACCGACAGCCTGGCCGAGCTGGTCTGTTCGAACTCCTTCCGCTCCGACGACGCCGACAACAATGCCGTCGGCCTGTTGCATGCCGAAATGCGGCTGGCCGGCTCGCTGATCATGAGCGCCGGCGACGCCAACCAGGTGCCTGCTGGCGGCGCGCTCGCGGTCGACCGCGACGGATTTGCCGACGCGGTGACGAAAAGGCTTGAAGCGCACCCGCTGATATCAATCCAGCGCGAGGAAGTGCCGGGCCTGCCGCCGGCGGATTGGGACCAGGCGATCATCGCCACGGGTCCATTGACCGCGCCCTCACTTGCCCAGTCGATCGCGGAAGCGACCGGCGCCGATGCGCTAGCCTTCTTCGACGCCATCGCGCCGATCGTCCACTTCGACACGATCGACATGGACATTTGCTGGTTCCAGTCGCGCTACGACAAGGTCGGGCCCGGCGGCACCGGTAAGGACTACATCAACTGCCCGATGGACAAGGACCAGTACCTTGCCTTCGTTCAGGCGCTGGTCGACGGCCAGAAAACCGAATTCAAGCAATGGGAAGGCACGCCCTATTTCGACGGCTGCCTGCCGATTGAGATCATGGCCGAACGCGGCGTCGAGACGCTCCGTTACGGCCCGATGAAGCCGATGGGGCTGACCAATGCACACAATCCGACGGTGAAGGCCTATGCCGTCGTCCAGCTGCGGCAGGACAATGCGCTGGGCACGCTCTATAACATGGTCGGCTTCCAGACCAAGCTGAAGCACGCCGAGCAGGTGCGCGTGTTCCGCACCATACCGGGTCTCGAAAACGCCGATTTCGCCCGCCTCGGCGGCCTGCACCGCAACACCTACATCAACTCGCCGACCTTGCTCGACGCTTCGCTGCAGCTGAAGTCGCGCCCCGGCCTGCGTTTTGCCGGCCAGATCACCGGCTGCGAGGGCTATGTCGAGAGTGCCGCGATCGGCCTGCTCGCCGGCCGTTTCGCCGCCGCGGAAAGGCTCGGCCATGCGCCGTCGCTGCCGCCGCTGACCACGGCCTTCGGCGCGCTGCTCAACCACATCACAGGCGGCCACATCGTTTCGGATGACGAGCCGGGAAAGCGCTCTTTCCAGCCGATGAATGTCAATTTCGGCCTGTTCCCGCCTGTGGAAGCGCCGAAGACCGAGGGCAAGCGCATGCGCGGCAAGGACAAGACCGTCGCCAAGCGGCATGCCATCACATCGCGCGCACGCGCCGATTGCCGGCAATGGCTGGGATTGGCGGCGCAAACGGAAACGGCCGAAGCTGCAGAGTAGCCAGCTTCCTCTCTGATTGGACCATAGGCGTCAAGTAGGATACTATCTCACTTCTTGCCTAAGAGAGACAGCCATGGAATCCGCCGAGAAACTATCGATCACCGTCACGCCCGCAATGGCGCGCATGATCCGCGAAAAGGTCGAAGATGGCTCCTTCGGATCGGCCAGCGAAGTCATCCGTGCAGCCCTTCGCGCCTTCCAGCGCGAAGAGGAAGAGCATGCCGAGCGCATGGCGTCGATCAGAGCCCGGGTGAAGGCGTCGATCGAGGATACAAGGCCGGGCCATTCGGGAGAAGAGGTTCGCACTCACCTCCGGGGACTCTTCGCCCAGTATTCGAGCCGTGCCGATGATTCGGCGGCTTGAGGTCGAGTATCGTGAAGATGCCAGAAATGATCTGGCCAACATTTTCAGACATATAGTCGAAGCCAATGGAAGTCCTGACGTCGCGCTGAAGTTCGTTCTGCGCATCGAAGACCGGTGCCAGAGCATCGGCAACGCGCCTCGCGGCGGTCGTTCCCGCGACGACATCCTGCCAGGATTGCGAACAGTTCCGTTCGAGCACTCTGCAGTCATCGCTTACATCATCGACGATAACTTCGTCCGCATCGTCAACATCTTCCATGGCGGTCGCGACTATGAAACGCTGATGCGCGAGGGCGGGTCGAGCGAACCATCCTGAGGCGATGGTTATTCGGCTGGCTCGACACCAGCCGCCGGCAACCCCGGCTTGCCCGCCTCATCAGGATTTCGCCTGACATAGGCTGCTTTCAATGTCTCGGAAGTTTCGCGCGAGCCGTCATGGCTCCAGCCCGGCGGCTTGATCAGATAGTTCAGGCGGTCGCTCAACGTCAGACCGGGCGCAAAGGCATCCCTGAACATGCCGATCCATTCATGGAACGCCACTTTCAGCGGATTGAAGGTGCCGAGATTCCTGACGATGCCGTAGCGCGGCCGGTCTTCTTCCAGTTCTCCGACGAAGGTGCCGAACACGCGATCCCAGATGATCAGCGTGCCGGCATAGTTGGCGTCGAGGTAGCGCGGATTGGTGGCGTGATGGACGCGGTGGTGTGACGGCGTGTTGAAGACGAACTCGAACCAGCTCCACATCTTGCCGATCGTCTCGGTGTGGATCCAGAACTGCCAGACAAGGTTGAAGCCGAAGGTGAAGGCAATCACCGCCGGGTGGAAGCCGAGCAGCACCAGCGGCGCCTGCAAAACGAACATGAAGGTGAACAGACCGGTCCAGCTTTGCCTGAGCGCCGTCGACAGATTGTAGTGCTGGCTGGAATGGTGGTTTACGTGTTCGGCCCACACCCAGCGCACCCGGTGCGCGATGCGATGATAGACGTAGTAGCGCAGATCATCGAGCAGGAAGGCGGCCAGGAACACCCAGACCGACAGGCCGAGATTGAAGACGCGGAATTGCCACAGCCACAGCAGTGCCCAGTAGGACACGACGCCAAGCAGCAGCCCGGCAACGACATTGCCGGTGCCCATCATCAGGCTGGTCAAGGTGTCGCGCGTCTCGAACGAATCCCTGGCGCGGCCGGTGCGCACCAACCAAAGCTCGATCAGGATCGCGACCACGAAGAACGGGATGGCCAGTTGGGTGACTTGCGGGAAATTGTAGCTGTCCATCACGCGGCCTGCCCAGTGGAATTTGAACCTTGCGGCTCAAGCGCTTTCAGCACGCCCTGTGCATCCGTTGAGCTGGCAAAGCGGAAGCGGCCGCCCTTCCAGGTGAAATCGGCGAGCCGCAGCGAAACCGTGTTCGCATCTCCGGCGTTCAAAACCGCGACATTCTGAGGCGAGACGATGCGGGTCAAAAAGCGATCGCCGATGCTGTGAACGATGCCGATGCGCCCTCGCCCGATATCCAGAAACGCCGTCTTGGCATCCGCTGTCAGGCGGACCACCGTCGCGATCTCGTCGGGAAAATCCTCAGTGAATCGGCTCACTGCGCGATCGACACTGCTGAGCGTCGCCGTCTTGCTGCCGCCGGTGAAATGCACCGCCGCAACCGACAGCGCGATGCCGAAGGTAACGATCGCTACCAATATGGGTAAGCTCATTCATCTCCTCCGGGCCGGCCTGTTGTCTTCAGCAACAGTTTGGCGCGGGGACGTCTTAACATGATTGACGTTTACGTCAAAGCGCAGGCCAGCCCTTGCTCGCGCGACGCAGCAGCAGCCAATGCCGGCGCAAGGCCGACAGCCGCGCCACGCCTTCGAGCGGCGAACCATTCTCCATCTTGCCGAGATAGGCACGTGACAGGGCGAGCGGCAGGAATGCCGGACGCAGCGATACAGGCAGAGCCGGAGCGCCTCGCTCGAAGGCGGAAAGATGTTCCCGTGCCAGCGCCATCATCGCCGCCACCGCGCGTTTGGCGCCGGGTCCGCCATCACCGGCAACGAACTCCTGCGGCGAAGAGCCGGCCGCTGCAAGGATATCGGCCGGGACAAAACACTGTCCGCGCCGGCGATGCAGCGGCAACAGCAGCAGCAGGCCGGTCATCGCCTGCGCACAGCCTGCCCTGCCCGCCAGATCGGCAAAGCGCGGCGCCTCGACGGGATCGAGCACCATCGCCGCAAGCTGGATGAGTGCTGCGGCCGTCTCGCCGCAATAGCCTTCCAGATCGATGCGCGACGGCATCGGGTCGTCGTAGAGGTCGAAGATGCGCGCATCGAGCATGTTCTCGAAGGCCGGCTCCGGGAGGCCGAACGTCGCTATCGTGGCGTTCAAGGCTTCGGCAGTGGGATGGCCGGCGCCGGCCTCGCCGCCGGCGGCAATGACATCGCGCCACCATTGCAGCCTCACCTCGCCCGGCAACGCTTCATGGATGCGATCGCGGATGCCTGCGATCTCGGCATTGAAGGCGTAGAGCGAAAACAGCGCGTCGCGCTTGTCGTCGGGCGCGTAGAGCGCGGTCAGATAGCGATCATGGTCGGCGACGCGCACCGCGTCCATGACGATTTTGGCATTCTGGGACATCTCAGTCGACAGCGATGAGCGCGGCGGCCACGGCGCGCTCTTCCGCCAGAAGGACATTGTAGGTCCGTACCGCGGCACCGGTCGACATCGGGTCGGACGCAATTCCGGCCGCCTTCAGCGCGGCCCGCAGTGCGGCGGGCAATGGCCTGAGTTCCCTGCCCATGCCGACCAGCAGGATCTCGACCCTGTCGGCTTCTGCCAGCAGCTTGTCGAAATCCGCCACCGTCAGCGCCAGAGGATCCGCCGGCTCCCAGCCATGGATGCCGGATGGCAGGCAGAGCAGCGAGCCGCGATGCGACATGTCGGCAAAGCGGAACCCGCCATTGCCGTAGGCTTCGATCGGCGCGCGGCCCGGAAAATGCGCCTCGCGGATGACGATGCCTTTGCTGGTCATCGTTCTGTCATCCCTTCGGGGCGGCGCGTCAGGTCGCGACCGCCTTGCCGCCATTGACCGGCTTCTCCTCGTCGGCAGTTGCCTGCGGCCGCAACTTGAACAGGATCAGCAGCGGTGCGGCGATAAAGATCGAGGAATAGGTGCCGAAGACGACGCCGAACAGCATGGCCATGGTGAACGAGCGGATCACCTCGCCGCCGAACAGCACCAGCGCCAGCAGCGCCAGGATCGTCGTCACCGATGTCAGTGTCGTCCTCGACAGAGTCTCGTTGATGGCGTTGTTCAACAGTTGCGGCAGCGGCATCCGCTTGTATTTTCGCAGATCCTCGCGAACACGGTCATAGACCACGATCGTGTCATTCAGCGAATAGCCGATGATGGTCAGGATCGCCGCCAGTGACGACTGGTTGAACTCCAGCCCGGTGATGACGAAGAAGCCAAGTGTCATGACCACATCGTGCACCGTCGCCACGATGGCGCCGACCGCGAACTGCCATTCGAAGCGGAACCAGACATAGACCAGGATGCCGAGCAGCGCGATCAGCATGGCGATGGTGCCTTGCTTGGCGAGTTCTCCGGAGACTGTCGGTCCCACCACTTCCACGCGGCGGAAGTCATAATTGTCCTGCAGTTCGCCGCGCACCTTGTCGATGACGGTCTGCTCGGCATTCTCGCCGCCATCCTGCGAGCCGACGCGGATCAGCACGTCGTTCGGATCGCCGAACTGCTGCACCTGGACTTCGCCGATGTTGAGTTCGGTCAGCCGCGCGCGGATATCGGCGATGTCGGCGTTGCCGGTCTTGGCCTTCACCTCGATCAGCGAGCCGCCCTTGAAGTCGATGCCGTAATTGATGTCGACGGTCATGAACAGCACGACCGAGAGCACCGAAAGGATGCTCGACAGCGCGAAGGTCCAGCGGCGGATGCCCATGAAGGGGATCTTCGTGCCGGGCGGAATGAACGTCACCGGCGCCTTCGGCAACTCCTTCGGGCGGGCCCGGCGCAGCCAGATCGAGACCAGCAGACGGGTGAAGGTGAAGGCGGTGAAGACCGTGGTCAGGATGCCGATGGCGAAGGTGATGGCAAAGCCCTTCACCGGCCCGGTACCGAGATAGAACAGCACCACCGTTGCGATCAGCGAGGTGACGTTGGAATCGACGATGGTCGCCAGCGCCTTGGTGAAACCGGTATCGATCGCCTGGATCACCGAGCGGCCGTTTCGTCGCTCCTCGCGGATACGTTCGTAGATCAGCACGTTGGAATCGACCGCCATGCCGATGGTCAGCACGATGCCGGCGATACCAGGCAAGGTCAGCGTCGCGCCGAGCAGCGACAACAGTCCGACGATCATCGCCACGTGCACCGCCAGCGCGATGTTGGCGAGGAAGCCGAGGAAGCCGTAGGCCACGAACATGAAGGCAACGACGAGGATCGAGCCGATGATTCCGGCCACCTTGCCGGCATGGATCGAATCCTGGCCGAGACCCGGACCAACGGTACGCTCTTCGATCACCGTCAGCGTCGCGGGCAAGGCGCCGGCGCGCAGCAGCACGGCGAGGTCGTTGGCGCTCTGGGCGGTGAAATTGCCGGAAATCTGGCCGGTACCGCCAAGGATCGGCTCACGAATCTGCGGCGCCGAGATCACCTGATTGTCGAGGATGATGGCGAACAGCTTGCCGACATTCTGTGAGGTCGCCTGGCCGAAACGCGCGGCACCCTTCGAATCGAAGCGGAACGAAACCACCGGCTCGTTGTTCTGCGAATTGTATGTCGCCTGCGCATCGACGAGGTTTTCGCCCGAGACGATGACGCGATTTTCGATCAGATACGGAACCGGCGGATCGTCCTGCGAGTACAGCACCGACGAGCCGGCGGGCGGGCGGGCGTTCAGCGCGTCCTGCACCGGCATCGACTGGTCGACCATCTGGAAGGTCAGCTTGGCGGTCTGGCCGAGGATTTCCTTCAGCCTTTGCGGATCCTGAAGACCCGGCACCTGGACGAGGATACGGTCGTCGCCTTGCCGCTGCACGATAGGTTCGGTCGTGCCGAGTTCGTTGACGCGGCGCTCGACCACCTCGATCGACTGCGTCAGCGCCGTCGATGTGCGATATTTGATGCCGGCGTCGGTGACGTTGAACTTGAGCAGGCCGGGCTCGGAATCGTCCAGCGTCATTTCCTGGATGGAGCCGCCGGTGAACAGGCCGGCAGCGACCGGATCGGTCAGCGTCTTCAGTGCTGCCTTGGCGGCATCGAGTTGAGCGGGATCGGTGATGCGGACCTGCAAGGTCCGCCCCGTGCCGGCAAGGCCGGTATAGCCGATCTTGGCGTCGCGCAGCAGTGTGCGGATTTCGTCGCGCGTCGTCTCCAGCCGGTCCTTGATCAGATCGTTCTGATTCATCTCCAGCAGGATGTGCGAACCGCCCTGCAGATCGAGGCCGAGCGTCATCTGCCGCTTCGGCACCCAGTCGGGAAGCTTGGCCAAGGTGCTTGCGGGGATGAGATTGGGCGCGGCGAGGATCACTGTGATGGCCACGGCCACCCAGATCAGGATCATCTTGAAGCGCGAAAAATACAGCATATGGCGTCGTCCGTCAGAGCGTGTCCGCGGATCGCTCCGCCTAAAATTCGGTTATTTCTTGGCATTCTGGTTCGCCACCGGCTCGCCCTTGACGCGCACATCGGCGATCGTGGAACGCAGCGCCGTCACCTTCATGCCACCGCCGAGGTCGATCTCGAGCTCGTTGTCGTCGATCACCTTGGTCACCTTGCCGACGAAGCCGCCGCCGGTGACGACCGTGTCGCCGCGACGGACCGCGGCCAGCATCTCGCCGCGCTTCTTCAGCTGCGTGCGCTGCGGCCTGATGATCAGAAAATACATGATCACGAAAATCAGGACAAACGGCAAAATGCTGATGAACATGTCTGGAGAAGCGCCGACGCCTTGGGCGTATGCCGGTGTCACGAACATCGAGGTACTCCTGAATTTTGAAAACAGCCGCCAATCTGGCGGCCCCTTGAAATTTGGCCGGAATATAGTCGGTAAAGTTGTCAATGCAACTGCGCGGCCGCCCAAATCGGCTGCTTTTCCGGCCTGTTGAGCCGTGTTAGAGCAGGATCGCGAAAAGCGCGAGCCAGTTTTTGGAAAAGATCACGCTCGAACAAAAGGTTGCAGCCGGTTTTGTATCAGACGGAATCGGCCAGCTTCACGCCCCCACACGTCAAAACGCGAAACAAAAGACAGCCATGACCGACAGCAGCATTGAAGCCCTGAACCAGAAACTCGACCGGCTGATCGAAGCGGTGAGCCGTCTTGCCCCGCCGCCGGTACCCCAAACCGACATCGGCGCGGCCGATTGCTTCGTCTGGCAGGCCGATCCGGGCTATCTGGAACCGGTGCGCAGGGTTAACCGCGTCGACATCGGCCTGATCCGTGGCGTCGACCGCGTCCGCGACATCCTTGTCGACAACACCGAACGCTTCGCTGGCGGCTATCCGGCCAACAACGTATTGTTGTGGGGCGCGCGCGGCATGGGCAAATCGTCGCTGGTCAAGGCCGTGCATGCCCAGATCAACGCCAGGACCAAGTCCGACCTGCCGTTGAAGCTGATCGAAATCCACCGCGAGGACATCGACACGCTGCCGAAGCTGATGGGATTGCTCAAGGCGGCGCCCTTCCGCTTCATCCTGTTTTGCGACGACCTCTCCTTCGACCACGACGACACCTCCTACAAATCGCTCAAGGCAGCGCTCGAAGGCGGCGTCGAGGGCCGCCCCGCCAATGTCATCTTCTATGCCACCTCGAACCGCCGGCATCTTTTGCCCCGCGACATGATCGACAACGAGCGCTCGACCGCCATCAACCCGTCCGAGGCGGTCGAGGAAAAAGTGTCGCTGTCCGACCGGTTCGGGCTGTGGCTCGGCTTCCACAAATGTTCGCAGGACGAGTATCTCGACATGATCGACGGCTATGTCAGGCACCATGGCCTTGTCGTGGATCCCGAGCAACTGCGCGCCGAAGCACTGGAATGGGCGACCACCCGCGGCAGCCGCTCAGGTCGCGTCGCCTGGCAGTTCACCCAGGACCTGGCTGGCCGGCTCGGCAAGCCACTGAGGGACTGATACGTTGGGTGGCGTCGCCAACGCCATCCAATGACAAGATCATTTGGGCTGCGACCGCCGCAAGTCACGCGGCGTTTGGCCGATCTCACGACGCATCCAATGCGCCAGGTGTGACTGGTGCGCAAAGCCCGTCAATTCCGCAACCTCGCTTGTGCTGAGATCCCCGCGCCGGAGCAGGACGCGTGCGCGTTCGACCCGGCGTCGCAACACGTACCGGTGCAGGGTGAAGCCTGTCGCCGCCTTGAACCAAGCCCGCAAGTGCGAGCTGCTCGCCCCGGCAACTCGGCTCAGTCGGAGGATCGAAAGGGGCTCGTGCAGGCCAGCCTCAATATGCTCCAACACACGCTTGAGCTGGGCATCTGACAACCGGTTTCTTCGGTCGACATCGAGATTGTCAAGACCGAGCAGCCTCACCGCAAGAGCTGCGCCAATGCTGTCGGCAAACAAAGGTCCACTCGGTGAGTTTGCGTTGACATCGCTCTCGAGTGCTCGGGCGAGATGTTGGATGCGCTGATCACGAAGCAGGTGACGTGTGTCGAGCGGCAATGCGCGCGCCTTGCCGCCAAGCTCAGCCGCCACCCTTTCCATCAGGGCTGGTTGTAACGCGATCTCGATCGTGTCGAACGGGGTTTCAGTCTCGAAACCGCCCTCTTGGCCAGCGGGCACCAGGTCAATATCGCCGGCGCGCCTCACGAAATATCGACCAACCTCATTGCAGTAGGAACGCGTCGCCGCGCTTGCATGCACCATGATGCGATGATGGGCCGCTTTGGAGAGACGATGGACGCCCGCTTCGATATGCCAGAAGGCCATTGTGACGTCGGGCGGAAATCGAGCCGGAACAGACTGCGAATGCATGCTTTCTCACTTCATGGCAAAACCTGTCCAAGAATTGGCAATTTCCGCGCGATTTTCAATGCCGGGGACATGTACCTACGCCTCTCCATAGAGTTTGGACGAGAGGTTGCCATGGGTTTTTATGTAGTTGTCGGAGCAGGCCCGGTCGGGCACGAGACCGCGCGCCTTCTGGGAGAAGAAGGACATGATGTCGTTCTCACGAGCCGGAGTGTCGGCTCAAACGGGTTGCGGAACGTCCGGGCGGTGCAGGCCGATGCCACCGATGGCGTTGAACTGGCGCGTATCTGCCGAAACGCCGACGCCGTTTTCATGTGTGCCATGGCCGCCTATCACCGGTGGCCGACCGACTTTTTCCCAATCATCGACGGCACCGTGCGGGCCGCGGAAGCGGTCGGCGCGAAGCTTGTGATACTCGGAAACCTCTATGGCTATGGCGAACATGCCGATAGTCCGCTTCACTCCGACCTGTCTCTGGATCCGACTTCGAAGAAAGGAACCGCCCGGACGATCATGTGGCAGCGCGCGGTCCGTGCGGACGTGCCGGCAGTCGAAGTGCGGTCCAGCGATTATCTTGGACATGGCGCGATCAGCTCTTTCTCACTGGTCGCGCTGCCCTCCATAATCGAGGGGAGGCCGACTGCTTTCATTGGAAACCTCGACGCGACTCATGCCTGGTCCTTCACGAAGGACGTGGCCAGGACACTGGTCGCCGCTTCCCGCTACACGGGCGAATGGGGACGAGCATTCCATGTTCCATCGCAACACGCCTCACCCCGGGAACTCATCCTAACGACGGCGGCAATGCTTCACCGTGAAATTCCAGAGACACGTTCCTATTCCATCCCCGAAATGGAGGCATCGGGCATGCATGAGCTCATCGAAATGAGCTACCTCTTCGACAATCCCTTGCTGGTCGATTCCTCCGACGCGGAGACGCTTCTCGGCATCAAGGCCAGCAGCCTTGGCGTCATGATCGCCGACACCCTGCGTGATCATCTTTGAAGCTTGAAGACTGGCGCGTCGCGTTGAAGCTGAAAAAGCCCGCTCCTTTCGGAACGGGCTGAGCCGGCGGGCCGGACTGGAGGTCAGACGGCCCGCAAAATTGCTTTTTTTCTTCTATTCGAGATAGCCTCGACTATTCGAGATAGCCGGACGGATCGACCGGGGCGGAGTTCTTGCGCACTTCGAAGTGCAGCTTCGGCGAGTCCGTCGTGCCGCTCATGCCCGACAGCGCGATTTCCTGGCCGCGCTTGACCTTCTGGCCGCGCTGGACCTCGATCGAGCTGGCGTGGCCGTAGACGGTGACCAGGCCATTCTCGTGGCGCACCAGCACCGTGTTACCGAATTCCTTGAGGCCGTCGCCGGCATAGATGACGACACCGTTTTCGGCTGCCTTGACCGGTGTGCCAGAGGGTACGGCGATGTCAACGCCGTCTTTGCCGGAGCCGAAACCGGAAATCACGCGGCCGCGCACCGGCCAGCGCATCTTGCCGATGCCGGTGGCGTCTGGCGCGACGGCGTCGTCGGCCTCGGCCTGCTGGATGACCTTCGAATCCTTCTTCGGCGGCGTGTAGGACGCCAGCGTTTCCGACGGCGTGGTCTTTGCCGCGGGCTGCGTCGTGGCCGTCGTCACCGGATCGACCTTGGCCGGCTTGGCGGCGGCGACGATCGCGGTTCCACCGGCAGGCACCTTCAGGGTCTGGCCGATCTTGAGCAAGCCATCCTGCATGCCGTTGGCCTGCTTGATGGCAACGACACCGACACCGGTCTTCCTGGCAATCGAGGAAAGCGTGTCGCCCGACTGAACCGTATAGGTGCCAGCTGCATTGGTCGCCTTGGCCGCAGCTACCTGCGGCTTGGGCTCCTTGGGCTGGCTCGCGGCGGCCGACGTGTCGACCGGAGCGGCGGACTTGCCCTCCCTAGGCTTCGGCTGCTGCGGCAGGACGGCCACCTTGTCGGGCGCGGTGGCCGGCAGGTTGTGCTTGGTGTCTTTCGCCGGCTTGGCATCCGCGAGCTTCGGCTCGCTCTTGCTCGAATAGGCGTAGGCCGGGATGACCAGCTTCTGGCCGGTCTTCAGCCCCTTGGTCGCGCTCAACCCGTTGACCTTCATGATCACGGCGGACGGCACCTTGTAGCGCTGCGCCAGGCCGCCGATCGTTTCGCCGTCCCTGACGACGATCTCGGTTGCATGCGGAGTGCCGGAAGCAGCCACGCGGGGTTCGTCAGGTTGCGAAACCTTGAAAGGCGACGCCACTGGGGCGACGGTGCCGGTCGTGGTCCTGTCGACATGCGGTGCCGGGGCCAATGCGGTGCGTACCGGCTTCGACACCGGCGCCACTTCGGAAGCCTGGGCAACCGGCGGCGGCAGCGGCCGCGTCGAGACCGGATCGAGGCTGGAGCGGCTGACCGACTGTGTATGGCTGCCATCGATCGGAGCGGCGGCGACATCGCCCGGATAGGGCTGCTGTACGGCATCCTGCTTGTTGATGATGGCGCGCTGATTGTTGGTCGAGGATGTAAAGACATCGTCGACGCCATTGAACCGCGAAACTTGGGAACTGCACCCCGCAGCGGCACCCGCGACCATCAGTATGGCGCAGCCTCGCGCCAGATTGCGACCGTTTGTCTTCAAAACACTGAGTTGCATCGCACTAACCCGCACATACCCGGTACAAACTAGGCATGATTAAAGCGCGTTAATGTTACTCGACGGTTAACCCCATGGAATCCGACGCAATTTTTCTTAAAATATTAGAGAGCGAGCCCAGGGGAGATTTTCAGGTCATGCCGGCCGGGGTCGAAGACGGCGCGCGCACCCGACGCGGCGCGGCCTGAACATCGACATACGCGCTAGATGACAGCGGCGACACCGCGCAGGATCGGCTGCAGGCGAACGAGGCCGATGTCTTCACGCTCGAAGCGGCTGCCGACCTTGGTCAGCTTGGCCAGCACCTGTTCGCCCTCTTCGGGGCCGATCGGAGCGATGACGATACCGCCGCTCGACAACTGGTCGAGCAGGAAGCGCGGCAGGCTGTCGAAGGCAGCCCAGGCGACGATACGGTCAAATGGCCCTTCATTCGGCAGCCCGCCGGAACCATCGGCGTGGCGCACGATCACATTGCCGATGCCGAGCGCCTCGAAGCGCTGCCGCGCCTGCTCGGCGAGCGTCTTGTAGCGATCGGTGGTGATGACCCGCGCCGCCAGCCGCGACATCACCGCCGAAGTGTAGCCCGAGCCGGTGCCGATCTCGAGCACGCGGTTGCCCTGCTCGATAGCGAGCGCCGCGATCACCGCCGCCTGCATGTCGGCACCTTCGATCGCCTCGCCGCATTCGATCGGCAGCATACGGTCCGACCAGGCGATCTGATGGAACTGGGCCGCCAGGAAGCCGCGCCGCGGCGTCGCCTCGAAGGCCGCGATCAGCGCCTTCGGCACAGTCCCCCGGCCGCGCAGGCGCAGCAGAAAGGCAGCAAAACCTTCGCGGTCATCGATCGGGAGGCCTTGGTTCATGCAAGCGCCTTGCTCAATTGGTCACGGATTTCATGCGCGGTCAGGTCGAGCTGCAGCGGCGTCACCGACACCAGCCTGTTGCGCAACGCGTAGAGATCGGT
Source organism: Mesorhizobium sp. M0618 (assembly GCF_040320765.1). Classification (NCBI taxonomy): domain Bacteria; kingdom Pseudomonadati; phylum Pseudomonadota; class Alphaproteobacteria; order Hyphomicrobiales; family Phyllobacteriaceae; genus Mesorhizobium; species Mesorhizobium sp. M0618. The sequence continues at coordinate 33,581 of NZ_JAMYQH010000021.1, forward strand.
GCCTTGCTTGCCCTCGACCGGCTCGCCGCCGAAGCGCAGCCAGTAGTAAGGCAGGCCGCGCCCGTCGCGGCGCTCGTCGACCCACAGGGAGTGCACGAGCTTGCCTTGCGTGGTGACCACCGTGCCCGCGACCTCTTCGGGCGTGCAGTTGGGAAAATTGACGTTGAGCAGCACGCCGTCCGGCAACGGCGTCGCGACAAGTTTCTTCAGCAGCGCCGGCGCCAGCACTTCTGTCGTCTCGTAGGGCACGACGCGATCTTCGCCGACATAGCTGTAGCCCTGGCTGAGCGCGATCGAGCGGATGCCGAGCAGCGCACCCTCCATGGCGCCGGCGACGGTGCCGGAATAGGTGACATCGTCGGCGATGTTGGCGCCCGAATTGATGCCGGACAGGATCAGGTCGGGTGCGCCAGGCAGGATCTTCTTGACGCCCATGATGACGCAATCCGTCGGCGTGCCGCGCACGGCAAAATGCTTCTCGCCAATCTTGCGCAGCCGCAGCGGCTCCGAGATCGACAGCGAATGCGCATAGCCGGACTGGTCCTGCTCGGGCGCCACCACCCAGACATCGTCGGACAGCGTACGTGCGACGCGTTCGAGCGACGCCAGTCCCTCGGCATGAATGCCGTCGTCATTGGTCAGGAGAATGCGCATTGTTTCGCTTCGATCTTTTCCAGACCGCCCATGTAAGGCCGCAGCACTTCAGGAATGGTTACGCTGCCATCTTCATTCTGGTAGTTTTCGATGACAGCGATGAGCGCGCGGCCAACGGCTGTGCCCGAGCCGTTGAGCGTGTGCACGAAGCGGTTGCCCTTGCCGTCCCTGTCCTTGTAGCGCGCGTCCATGCGGCGCGCCTGGAAATCGCCGCACACCGAGCAGGACGAGATCTCGCGATAGGCGTTCTGGCCGGGCAGCCAGACCTCGATGTCGTAGGTCTTGCGCGCACCAAACCCCATGTCACCGGTGCACAGCGTCATGGTGCGGAACGGCAGGCCGAGCCGCTTCAGCACTTCCTCGGCGCATTGCGTCATCCGCTCGAGCTCGGCAAGCGACGATTCCTGATCGGTGATCGACACCAGCTCGACCTTGTAGAACTGATGCTGGCGCAGCATGCCGCGCGTGTCGCGCCCGGCCGAACCCGCTTCCGAACGGAAGCACGGCGTCAGCGCGGTGTAGCGCAGCGGCAGTTTTTCATGCGCGGTGATTTCTTCACGCACAAGGTTGGTGAGTGGGACCTCGGCGGTCGGGATCAGGCCAAGCCTGCCCTCCCCGTGCGGCGTGAAGAACAGATCTTCCTCGAACTTAGGCAATTGGTTGGTGCCGAACAGAACATCGTCCTTGACCATCAACGGCGGGATGACTTCTTCGTAGCCGTGTTCGGTCGTATGCAGGTCCAGCATGAACTGGCCGAGCGCACGTTCCATCCGGGCCAGTCCGCTTTTCAGCACCGTAAAGCGCGAGCCCGACAGCTTTGCCGCGCGCTCGAAATCCATCATGCCGAGCGCTTCGCCGATCTCAAAGTGCTCCTTCACCCAGTTCGGCCGCGTCGGCACCTTGCCGACGAGGTGCTTGACGACATTGTCGTGCTCGTCCTTGCCGACAGGCACGTCGTCGAACGGCACGTTGGGAAGCACTGCCAGCGCATCGGTCAGCGCCTTGTCGAGCTCGCGTTCGCGCGCCTCGCCGTTCTGGATGAAGACCTTGATCTCGCCGACTTCGGCTTTCAGCTTTTCGGCCAAGGCGGCATCGCCCGAACGCATGGCGTTACCGATCTCCTTCGACGCGGCATTGCGGCGCTCCTGCTTGGTCTGCAGTTCGGTAACGTGCTCGCGCCGCGCCTCGTCCGAGGCGATCAGTCCGTCGACCATGGACTGCGCCTCACCGGCCGACCACGAGCGCTTCACCAGCGCCTCGACAAGGGCCTTCGGGTTGTCGCGAATCCATTTGATGTCAAGCATGGTTTGAACGCTCCTGGGTAGCATGTCGCCCAAAAGTGCACAGCGATTTTGGGACAACGATATGCTCAAAACAAAACTGAAACGCATCGCTTTGAGCGCGATGCGTTTCAGCCAGAGGGCGTAAACCGCATCCGAGATCGATGCAAGATGGGCGGGGCGACGACTATGTTTTTCCGCCGCTGCAGCCGCTCTGTTGCCTATGAGGAGGCAGGTGCCGGGGGCTCGTCCGGTGCTTTGTCCGCCACCTCGTCCGCCGCATCCTGCTTCTCGCGTGCCACGCGCTGCTTTTCCCGATCGCGCTCGATCAGCCGGGCAGCCCAGATGGACACCTCGTAGAGAAGGATGGTCGGGATGGCCAGGCCGATCTGACTCATCGGATCGGGCGGCGTCAGTATCGCCGCGACGACGAAGGCAATGACGATCGCCCATTTGCGCTTCTCGGCCAGTCCCTTGGACGACAGCATGCCGACCCGTGTCATCAGGCTGGTCACCACCGGCAGCTGGAACACCAGGCCGAAGGAAAAGATCAGCGTCATGATCAGGCTGAGATATTCCGACACTTTCGGCAGCAGCGAAATCTGCACCTGATCGTCGGTGCCGGCCTGCTGCATGGCGAGGAAGAACCACATCACCATCGGCGTGAAGAAGAAATAGACCAGCGACGCACCCATCAGGAACAGGATCGGCGACGCGATCAGGAACGGCAGGAAGGCATTCCGCTCGTTCTTGTACAGGCCGGGCGCGATGAACTTGTAGATCTGCGTGGCAATCAGCGGAAAGGCGATCACCATGCCGCCGAACATGGCGAGCTTGACCTGAGTGAAGAAGAATTCCTGCGGCGCCGTGTAGATCAGCTCGACCTTGTGCGGATCGAGCCCTGCCCATTGCGTCGCCCATTTGAACGGCACGACCAGGAGGTTGAACAGTTTCTTGGCGAAGAAGAAACAGACCAGGAAGGCAACGAAGAAGCCGCCCAGCGACCAGATCAGCCGCCGGCGCAACTCGATCAGATGCTCCATCAGCGGCGCCGACGATTTCTCGATCTCGTCCTTTTCGGTGTCCGAAACGCTCACTTGGCGGCTCCAGCCGTCTTCTTGGCCACCGGCTTCTTCACCGCTGCAAGCTTCGGTTCGGCTTTCGCCCCCGTCTTGGTCGCTACAGTCTTGGCCGCGATAGCCTTGGCCGCAGCGGGCGTCTTGGCCCTGAGCGTTTCAGGCTGTGCCGTCGTCACGGCCTTCGCCGGCGTCTTGGACGCAGACGCTGCCTTCGCGGCAACCTTTGCACCATTTGCCGAAGCTTTTGCAGCCGGCGTCGCTTTTGCCGGTGCAGGCTTGGTTAGTTTCTTCGCCGCGGATGCCTTCGGCGCCACGACAGGTGCCGCCGGTACTGACGTCGTCACCACCGATTCGTCGGTCATCGCCGGGAAAATCGGCGCTGCTGGCGCTGCTTCCGGTCCGTTGACGCCAGGCATGGTCGTTGCACCGTTCTTCAACGGCTCGGCCGCCTGCGGGGTCGAAGCGACAGAGCTTGCCGGATCGGCCGGCTTCGGCTTCATCGCCGCATCGACGCCGGAGCGAACATCGGCCGCGGCCTGTTCGAACGGATTGAGCTGCTTCCTGATCTCGGCCATCGGGCTGAGACCCCTGAGCTCGTCGACTGACTTCTTGACGTCGTCGAGCTCGGCTTCCTTCAGCGCCTCGTTGAACTGTTTCTGGAAATCGGACGCCATGGCGCGCAGCTTCGCCGTCGTGCGGCCGAAGGTGCGCAGCATATTGGGCAAATCCTTGGGTCCGACGACCACGATCATGACGATCGCGATGACCAGCATTTCGGTCCAGCCGACTTCAAACATGGCACTCTGTTCCGACTAGAACCTTTGGCTCAGCTCTTGCTGGCTTTTTCCTTCGCGGCCGCAACGGTCTCGTCGGCACGGTGTTCGACGGTGCGCTTGTCTTCGGCAACCTCGTCGTCGGCCATGCCCTTCTTGAAGCTCTTGATGCCCTTGGCCATATCGCCCATCAGCTCGGGAATCTTGCCGCGGCCAAACACCAAAAGCACGATCACCAGCACGATCAGCCAATGCCAAATCGAAAATGAACCCATAGCAAATCTCTCTCGAATGTTTTCCCTGGCGATGATCTATGCGTTTTCGCGTTGGGATTCAAACACAACTGCGACAGAGTTTATGAAAGGGTGACGGATGTCACGCATTTTCGACGGGAACGCCCGCTACGAATCCGCGCATCCTCATCAAGTTCGCCGCCAATGCCAGTCAATCTTCCGTGACGCGCGGCGTCAGCAGGCCGAGTTCCTCGAGATCGATATCGGTCAGCGCATCCTCGTCGTCGGTCAATGCGTCGGGATCGGCCGGCGGCTGCGGAATGGAGAAATTCGACGGCATGCGGCCCGAAAGCAGTCCGGCCCCCTTCAGTTCCTCCATGCCAGGAAGATCGCGAATCTCTTCCAGCGCGAAATGGTCGAGGAAGGTCTCCGTCGTGCCGTAGGTCACAGGGCGTCCGGGCGTCTTTCGCCGGCCGCGCATGCGCACCCATTCCGTTTCCAGCAGCGTGTCGAGCGTACCTTTTGAGGTCTCCACGCCCCTGATGTCCTCGATCTCGGCACGCGTCACCGGCTGGTGATAGGCAATGATCGCCAGCACTTCGAGAGCCGCGCGGGAGAGCTTCCTTTGCTGGACGGTATCGCGGCTCATCAGGAAAGCCAGGTCGCCGGCGGTGCGGAACGCCCAGGCGTCGCCCACACGCACCAGATTGACGCCGCGCCGCGCATAGATCTGCTGCAGCTCGGCCATGGCCAGGGCAATGTTGATGCCGTCAGGGAGGCGGGCCGCAAGCTGCTTTTCGCTGACGGGTTCAGCGCTGGCGAACACGATCGCCTCGGCCATGCGCACGGCCTCGGCCAGATGCAGCCGTTCGGCCGGGTTCTGTAGCTGCTGCTCGGCCGGATCCTGGGAAAGCAACTCCTCTTCGGGTTCATCGCCGACCTTGAACGGGACAACCGAAGCGTTGAAGCGTTCGCTCATGATGCCACCTCGACTGCCTTGATTGCCTGCGTGCGGCCGCGCAGGTAGATCGGCGCGAACGTCTGATCCTGCCGCACGTCCATCGTGCCGTCGCGCACCAGCTCCAGCGTGGCCGCAAACGAACTGGCGATCGCCGTGCGCCGCTCCTCGGGACTGGTCATGTATGCGATCAGAAAACTCTCCAGCGCCGTCCAGTCGCTTGCAGCCCCGACCAGGCGGGTCAGGATGTCGCGCGCGTCCTTGAGCGACCAGACACCGCGCCTGGCGATGGTCACATTGTTGATCGCCTGCTTCTGGCGCTGCTGGGCATAGGCGGTCAAGAGATCGTAGAGCGAGGCCGAATATGCGTTACGCTTTTCGACGATGACCATTTCCGGCATGCCGCGCGCAAACACGTCTCGGCCGAGCCGGTTGCGGTTGACCAGACGCGCCGAGGCGTCGCGCATGGCTTCCAGCCGCTTCAGGCGGAACTGCAGCACCGCCGCCAGTTCCTCGCCGCTTTCGCCCTCGTCGCCGGGCTGCTTGGGGATCAGGAGCTTGGACTTGAGGAAGGCCAGCCACGCCGCCATCACCAGATAGTCGGCGGCAAGCTCCAGCCTGAGCGCCCTCGCCGTCTCGACAAAGGTCAGATATTGCTCGACCAGCGCCAGGATCGAAATGCGAGCCAGATCGACCTTCTGGGTGCGGGCAAGATGCAGCAGAAGATCGAGCGGACCTTCGAAGCCGGCCACGTCGACGACCAGCGACGGGTCGCCGGTAACGCGTGAATCGTCATTCTCGGCCCACAGACGGTCCATCGGTGCGGCCTTCGCGGCCTTGCTTTCCAATGTTTCCGCCACTGCCTGTCGCTTTCCCTTTGCTATGCCACCGCATCGAAGTAGGTGGCGAATTCGGCACGTATTTCGGTTTCTTCAACCGTGTCACGGTTCTTTATATAGGTCAGCGCCCGCTTTGCGCGCTCCAGCGACGTGCCCTCAAGCCCCATGGTGCGCGATGCGATGCCGGCCATCTCCTCAAAAACGCCGTTGCAGTGAAGGACCAGATCGCAGCCCGCCGCAAGGATCGAGGCCGCCTTTGTCGGGAAATCCCCAGAAAGTGCCTTCATCGAGGTGTCGTCGCTCATCAGCAGTCCGTCGAAGCCGATTTCGCGCCGGATGATCTCGTCGATGACCTTGCCGGAGGTGGTCGCCGGATTGTTGGGGTCGATCGCGCTGTAGACGACATGGGCTGTCATCGCCATCGGCAGATGGCTAAGCTCCTTGAACGGGGCGAAATCATGCCGCTGCAGATCGCTGAGCGAGGCATTGACCACCGGCAGTTCGAAATGCGTGTCGGCAAAGGCACGTCCATGACCCGGAATATGCTTCATGACCGGCAGCACGCCGCCCGACATCAGCCCTTCCGCGGCTGCGCGGCCGAGCTCGATCACCGGTCGCGGATCCTTGCCATAGGCCCGCGCGCCGATGACATCGCTGGCGCCTTCGATCGGCACATCGAGCACCGGCAGGCAATCGGCTGTGATGCCGTAGCGCAGCAGGTCGAAGGCATGCAGCCGCGCCATCAGCCAGGCCGCTCGGGCGCCGGCATCATGATCGTCGCGCCACAGCGCGCCGAGCGCGCCGCCGGCGGGATAGTTCGGTGCCAGCGGCGGTCGCAAGCGCTGCACACGGCCGCCTTCCTGATCGATGAACACCAGCGCGTCCGGACGCCCTAGGCAGTCCCGCATCTCGGCGACCAGATCGCGGATCTGTTCGGTCTCGCCAATGTTGCGCGCAAACAGGATGAAGGCCCACGGGCATTCATTGCGATAGAAATTGATTTCTTCGCGGGTAAGCGATTTCCCGGCACAGCCGAGGATCATGGATTTTGATTCGGTCATGTCGGCAGTTTAGGGCTTTGTGCGATCAAAGGGAATCGCCAGGGATTCATCCGGGACAATGCCGGATCTGCTTTCCCCATGAAAAAGCCGGCGCGGTGGACCGCGCCGGCTTTTGATGGTTGGCTCCGGCTTTAGCGCGAGACGAAGCAGTTGCCGCCGGCGGCCTTGTAACTGGTGCACAAATTGATCGCGTCATTGCGTGACTGGGCCGGAACGCGCACGCGGTAGAACGTGCCTTTGCCGGCGATCTCGGCCTTGACGATGTTGGCGGTACGCCCGGCAAGCACGCTGCCATAGCGGCGCTGCAGATCCTGATAGCTGGACTGGGCGCTTTCGACGGTCGGCTGCGAGGCGATCTGCATCGACCACGAGCCACCGCCGGCCGCGGTCGATGCCGGATCTATGGACGCAACCTGATCGGGCTTGACCTCGCCGACAACATCGACCGGCTGGTCGGACGGACGCTGCGGCGCGAGCGGAACCTTTGCCGGCGTGTTCGCCGATTGGGCCTCGGCTTTCGGCTTGGCGACCGGCTTGAGGGCCGGCTCGTCGTCCGCCTGGGCGGCGGCAGGCGCCACGGTGCCGGTCTGGTCCGCATCGGCTTGCGCCGCCGGGGCGACATGCTGCGGCGCCGGATCGACCGGCTCGGTAGCGGCCATTTGCGGAGCGGCGGGCGCTGCCGGATCTTCACGCGGCACCAGCGAACCGTCCGACTTGACCACCATGGTCCTCACCTTGCGCGGCGCAACGGCGACGACATCGGCATTGGTGCCCTTGTCGGCATCCTGCAGCACCTGCGCGATGCGATCCTCGGACTTGGGCGCCGGCGCAGTGCTATCGGCAGAAGCGTTGTCGGCCGAAGCGGCGCCGGACATCGGCGCGGCATTGCCGACATCGGTTCCAGCGGCGGCTGCATTCTGGTCCGGCGAAAGATCGATGGCGCGGGCCGGGTCCTTCGCCTGCACGTCAACCGGCTCTTCGACGTTGGTGACCAGCTTTTCCTGGACCGGCTCGGCTGGCTTTGCGCCCCTGACCGCGTCGTAGACCTTGTTGTCCTGGTTGGGCACCACGGCGCCGCCCGGATTCTCCGGCTTAACCTTGATCGGCGCGTTGTCGGCCTTGACGATGACAGGCGCTTCGCTGCCGCCCTTGCCGCCAAAGGACAGCGCAAAGGCACCGAGACCGCCCGCGACGGCGACCGCGCCGACAATCGCGGCGATGAACAGGCCGCGTCCGCGCGACGGCCTCGCGGCCTCACGCTCGCCGAGCCCCGGGACAGCCATAGCCTCGTCGAGTTCGGGATCGTAGTCGAGTTCATCGACGGTGAAATCATCGGCTTGGGAAACCGGCTGGCTCCCTGGCAGACTGTCAAGGTCGAAACCAGAGGCGTCGGCATAACCCGTGGGCGCCGCCGCGCGGGCGGACATGTCCATCGGCCGCGCGGCATAGGTCCGCGCTTCCGGCTCATAGCCCGGCTTGATCCCATCATAGCCCGGCTTGACCCCGTCATATGCCGGCTTGAGGCTGTCATAGCCCGGCTTGAAGCCCGCGGCATAGGAGTCATCATCGTAAGACGCGCCGGCCAAATTGCCTGTGGGAGCGGCAGCGACCTCCACCGCGTTCATCTCGGAGAGAAGGCTGGAGAACTCCGCATCGAGATCGTCGTAGCCAGGCGACGCTGGCTGGTCTTCCTCGAAGTGCAGTTCGGGAATATCGAGATCGTCCGCCAGCGCGACGACACGCTCGGGTACATCGACCGTTTCGACGTCGGGCATGTCTTCGTAATGCGCCGGCTGGCGCGATTGCGGCGCCGATACCGGGGCAGCGGGAGCCACGGCCTCGACCGGCTCGGACGAACGGTAGGATGTCATGGCGGCGACTGCCGGCCCGGCGGCCACGGATGCCACCGAAGCGGCCGGCTGAGCACCAAACGCAGGCTGAGCGCTGAATGACGGCTGCTGCGGAACCGGCGTCACGCGGCTCCACGAACGCGGCGGCTCTGCCGGTTGGGAACGCTCCGCAAGCCAATCGAGAGAATCCGCCGAATTGTCCCGGTCAGCGGCTTCGTCACGCGGATCAAGATCCTTGGGCAAAGCCGCGTCGAACGCATCATCGTCGAAATCGACATCGCCAACCGTGTTCCAGGTCGTATCCTGGAGTTCATCAAGCATAAGGTCGTCAATATCCGCATCGGCCGCTTGGGCCGTGCCAACATGCCGGTCCTGCTCAGGCGCGGGTCCGTCAAGATCCCAGTCGAGGTCGCCGACAAGGTCGGCCGGCTCCTCGGTGGTCTCGGCAACAGGCGGCAGGGCGGCGACAGCCGGCTGAGCCGTGACGGGCTCACTGTCCACCGGCACTGTGCGCGCCGTCATGGCACCCAGCAGCGCATTTAACTCGTCTTCCAGGCTCCGCTCGTCCGCGGTCGGGGCATGCGCCGCGGCTGCGATGTAGGCTTCCGGCGCCGCCGGCTGGGCGGCAACGGCGGCAACCTCTGTGACCGGCTCTTCGACCGTTTCGGCAAACGCGTCGTCCAAATTCAGGTCAAAAGCATCGTCCGGCACGCCCTCAGGGCTGGGAAGCTCGCCCTTCGCATCAGCGACATCGGCAAACGCATCATGCGTTGGCGGCTCGTCGAAGGCATTCGGCTCATCCGCGCGAACGTCGAAATCCATGTCGACATCAGCCATGGCGTCGTCGAAATGGCCGGCAAAGCTCTCATCGGAGATTGCATGGCCGTCACGCGCCGCCGCCTGCTCCGGCATGGGATACTCGACGGGCTCGGCGGCCACGAATGACTGTTCGGTCGCCGAATGGCCGTCGAGCATCAGCTCGTCTTCAAGCGAGACTGCCACCGCATCGTCGAATTCGTCATCTGAGGCAACTGGCTCGACAGAAGCGTGCGTGTCGGCAACGGCGTATTGGGCCTCTTCGGCTTCCTCATCGATCCGGAGGTCCTGGTCGAGCGAAGTGGCAAGCTCGTCCGCCATCGACTGATCGTCCTCGAAGGGGGAGACGTCCTCAAGCGAACCGGCGACGGCATCGTCAAAATCAGACGCGAAAGCCGGCTCGACGGACGGCGCGGCTTCAGCTGCGACCGCATGGCTGGTGCCGGCGACGTGGCCGTCGATCTCAGCCATGTCCAGTTGGAAATCGTCGTCGAGCGACACCGAAAGCTCGTCGTCCATCGCGCTGGCGTCAGCCGCTTGGAATGCCGGCTCATGCTCGAAGGTCGGCTCATGAGCCTGGACAACCGGAGCGGCGTCGCTGTCGTCAGCGCCGAACTCGCCCATCATTTCTTTCTCGAGATCGATATCGAAATCGCCCTCTTCGAGCCCGCGATCGGCGGCTGGGGCCTGCGGCTGGGCGGGCGATTGCGGCCTGACCGGCTGGCGCGGGTCGAATCCCATGATCCTGGTCAGTTCCGCGAACGGATCATCGTCAGCGATGTCGTTGTTGTCGGCTACTCTCAGCTGGGTTCTGTCTGCCATTATTGTTCCCGAACTCGCACTCATTCGGACGCCATGGACGTCGCGTAGGGTTGGCCCTTACCAGCGCAATGTGGGCAAAAGGTGACAGGTTATTTAGTCAAACCTAACGCATTTCGGTGGGCGCGGCGGCCCCGATCAACGTCAGGCCGGACGTCAAAACGTCCGAAACAGCCTGCACCAGCCCTAGTCTGGCATGCGTCAATTGTCGGTCGTTAACCTTAACAAAACGTAAGTCCGGATTATCCGTGCCACGGTTCCAGTGTCCGTGGAAGCTGGAAGCCAGATCATAGAGGTAAAATGCCAGCCGATGCGGCTCGAGAGCAAGGGCGGCGGACTCGATCAGCCGCGGGTATTCGGCGAGCTTGCGGATCAGGCCGATCTCGCCCTCATCGGTCAGCAATGCCGCGGCCGACGCCAGGCTGTTGCGGTCGAAATTGGCTTCGCCCAGTTGCTCGCTCGCCTGCCGGAACACCGAATGACAGCGCGCCGAGGCGTACTGGACATAGAACACCGGATTGTCCTTGGACTGCTCGGTCACCTTGACGAAATCGAAATCCAGCGGCGCATCGTTCTTGCGGTAGAGCATCATGAAGCGGATCGCGTCGCGGCCGACCTCCTCCACCACTTCGCGCAGCGTCACGAAATCGCCCGACCGCTTCGACATACGCACCGGTTCGCCCTCGCGAAACAGCTTGACCAGATTGCACAGCAGGACAGTGAGCTTCACCTCGTCGCCGGCAATCGCCCGCGCCAAGGCCTCCAGCCGCTTTACGTAGCCGCCATGGTCGGCGCCGAGCACATAGATCAGGTCGACGAAGCCGCGATCGACCTTGTCCTTGAGATAGGCGACGTCGGCGGCGAAATAGGTGAACGAGCCATCGGACTTGACCAGCGCCCGGTCCATGTCGTCGCCGACCGCGGTCGAGCGGAACAGCGTCTGCTCGCGGTCCTCCCAATCGTCGGGTTTCTCGCCCTTGGGCGGCGGCAGCTTGCCCTTGTAGATATGGCCCTTCAGCGTCAAATCGTTGATCGCCGAGCGGATCTTCCTGGCATTGTCGGCATGCAGCGTGCGCTCGGAGAAGAACACGTCGTGATGCACGTTGAGCATCGCCAGGTCCTCGCGGATCATCGCCATCATCGCATCGATGGTGCGATCCTTGACGATGGCGAGCGCCTCGTCATCCGGCATCTGCAGAAGCGAGCGGCCGAATTCCGCGACCAGCGCCTGGCCGACAGGCACCAGGTAATCGCCGGGATAGAGACCGGCGGGTATTTCGCCGATATCGTCGCCCAGCGCTTCGCGGTAGCGCAGGAATGCGGAACGGCCGAGCACGTCGATCTGCGAGCCGGCATCGTTGATGACATATTCCTTGGTCACATCGTAGCCGGCGAAGGCCATCAGATTGGCAAGCGCGTCGCCGACGACAGCACCCCGGCAATGGCCGACATGCATCGGCCCGGTCGGATTGGCCGAGACATATTCGACATTGGTCTTCCTGCCGCCGCCAACCGTCGAGCGGCCATAGTTGCGGCCCTCGCCGAGCAGTGCGGTCAGATGTGTCTGCCAGAAGCCGTCCTTGAGCCTGAGATTGACGAAACCGGGCCCTGCCACTTCCGTCGCCGCGACATCCTTGTCGTCACGCAGCGCCTGCGCCAGTCTTTCGGCCAGCGCGCGCGGGTTCTGGCCGGTCGGCTTGGCCAGCACCATCGCCGCATTGGTCGCCAGGTCGCCGTGGCTGGCGTCGCGCGGCGGCTCGACGGCAATGCGCGACAGGTCAGGCGAAACGCCGTCTTTGTCTTTCAGATCAAGCGCTTCGACGGCTTTTATGATTCGCGCGGTGAAATCGGCGAAGATGTTCATTTGTGTGACTCTGGGGTCTGGCTCTGGCGGCTTTGCAGCGAATCCGGCTCGTTGGCCGGCAAAATCGAGCCCGCCCTAGCCCAATTCAGGCGTATGGTCAAACAAACGCCGGTGTTCCTTGAGCGCGTAGGTGTCGGTCATACCCGCCAGGAAGTCGGCGACGCTGCGCGCCTTGATGCGGTCGTCGGCCCGATCCAGCCCCTCGCGCCAGCCGTCCGGCATGGCGCGCGGATCGGCGAAATAGGCGTCGAACAGATTTTTGACGATCTGCTCGGCGTCCGCGCGCACCCGCATAACCTCCGCGTGCCGGTAGAGGTGCTTGTACAGGAAGGCCTTCAGTTCTTTCTCCAAGGCAGCCATTTCGGCCGAGAAAACTACCATCGTCTCGCCAGCTGCCCTCACTGCATCGGCGCTCCGCGGCTTGATGCGATCGAGATTGGCGGTCGTCGACTTGATCACGTCCTCGACCATGGCGGTTATCTGCCGCCGCATCAGCTCGTGGCCGGTGCGCACATCATCGAGGGAGGGATAGCGTGAGCGAACGCCTTTCAGGATCGTTCCCGGCAGCGAAACCGTCTCCAGCATGTCCAGCGTCAGTAGCCCTGCCCTCAAGCCGTCATCGATGTCATGCGTGTTGTAGGCTATATCGTCGGCGATCGCCGCGCATTGCGCCTCGATGCCGGCGAACCGGTCGAGTTCGAGATCGTGCAGTTCAGAGTAATCACGGATCGCCTGCGGCACCGGCCCTTTCAGACCCTTGCCGTTGGCGTCCGTCAGCGGTCCATTGTGCTTGACCAGGCCTTCCAGCGTTTCCCAGGTCAGGTTGAGCCCATCGAACTCGGCGTAGCGCGCCTCCAGCCTCGTCACGATGCGCAGCGATTGCGCGTTGTGGTCAAAGCCGCCCCAGGTGGCCATCTTTTCGTTCAGCGCGTCCTCGCCGGTGTGGCCGAAGGGCGTGTGGCCGAAATCATGCACCAGCGCCACCGCCTCAGCGAGATCCTCGTCGCCGCGCAGCGCCCGTGCCAGGGCGCGCGCGATCTGCGCCACTTCGATCGAATGGGTCAGCCGGGTGCGATAGTGGTCGCCTTCATGCGCGATGAAGACCTGCGTCTTGTGCTTCAGGCGCCGGAAGGCCGTCGAATGGATGATGCGGTCACGGTCACGCTGGAATGGCGTGCGGGTCGGGCTTTCCACCTCGTCGAACAGCCGTCCGCGCGACTTTGCCGGGTCGCAGGCATAGGCGGCGCGCGGCCGATAGCCGAATCCGATGTCGCCCAACTCATTGGTCATGGCTGATGCTGCCGCGTTTGACTTAGCCAGGTTGACTTGGCCCCTCGCGCTTCATACCTATCATGTGAAACCGAAAGCAAGGTGACGCCCATGGGCGCTGATGCCAAGACTGCCATGAAAGTCGATATGACCGAGGCCGCCGCCAAGCGGATCGCCAGGATTGTCTCGAACGAGGCCGGCAAGACGGCGCTGCGCGTGTCGGTCGAAGGCGGCGGCTGCTCGGGCTTCTCCTACAAGTTCGATCTGGTCGATACGCGCAATGACGACGACGTCGCCATCGAGAAGGACGGTGCCACCGTGCTGATCGACGATCTGTCGCTGGTCTATATGGGCGGCTCTGTGATCGATTTCGTCGACGATCTGATGGGCCAGTCGTTCCAGATCCGCAATCCGAACGCCGTCGCCTCCTGCGGCTGCGGCACGAGTTTCTCCATATAGAATGCCTGCTATCGGTGCGGTCCGTCAGATCGCGCTGTCGGCTGGCCGTGATCTCGACGCCACGCTGGCTTTCTGGCGCGACGTGCTCGGCATGGCGGTTCATGCGCGCTTCGACCCGCCGGGCATCGCCTTCATCATGGCCGGCGATATCAGGCTGCTGTTCACCGACGGCATACCGGCCGGAACCGTCTATCTCGACATATCGGGCCTCGATGACTTCCATGCCTCTGCGGTCGCGGCAGGCGTACCCTTCACCGCGCCGCCAACACTTGTCCATCGCGACACAGAGGGCCAGTTCGGTCCAGCGGGGGAAAGCGAATGGATGGCCTTCCTAAAGGACCCGGCTGGCAATACGATTGGCCTCGTCGAACGCCATCCGCCGCAAGAATCCAACTGAACAGCATCGAGACCGCCATGAAAATCGTCACCTGGAACATCAACGGTGTCCGCGCCCGCATTGGCAACCTCACCCATTGGCTGACCGAGAGCGCACCCGACATCGTCTGCCTGCAGGAGATCAAGTCGGTCGACGAGCAATTCCCGCGCGCCGAGATCGAGGCGCTTGGCTACAATGTCGAAACCCACGGCCAAAAGGGTTTTAACGGCGTCGCCCTGCTGTCGAAGCTGCGCTTCGACGAGGTGATCCGAGGCCTGCCCGGCGACGATGCCGATGAACAGGCGCGTTTCATCGAAGGGGTTTTCTCGACTGACAAGGGCGCGCTGCGCGTCGCCTCGCTCTATCTGCCGAACGGCAATCCGATCGATGACGAGAAGAAGTTTCCTTACAAGCTGTCCTGGATGGCGCGGCTGGAGCGCTGGGCCGAAGAGCGGCTGAGGCTGGAGGAGGCTCTGGTGCTCGCCGGCGACTACAACGTGATTCCCGAGCGGATCGACGCGCGGTTTCCGGAGAACTGGCTGGGCGACGCGCTGTTCCAGCCGCAGACGCGACAATCCTTCCGGCGGCTGCTCAACCTTGGTTTCACCGAGGCGGTGCGCGCGGTCACCGACGCACCCGACACCTACACATTCTGGGACTATCAAGCCGGCGCGTGGCAGAAGAACAACGGCATCCGCATCGACCACCTGCTCTTGTCGCCGGAAGCCGCCAACCGGTTTTCTTCCGCGTCGATCGAAAAGCACGTGCGCGCCTGGGAAAAACCGTCCGATCACGTGCCGGTGGCGATCGATCTCGCGCTTCAGCCGGCCTGAGAGAACCCTCGCCGGGCACGTCTGCGCTGGACCTCATATCGCCACATTTCGCGCCGCTCATTGCGGGCCAGCATGGCGGCTGGGGTTCCATGAGCACACGATTTCATCTTTGTCCGATCGGCCTGGCATTTGCCATGGCCGCTCCCGGTGCGGCATTTGCCGACCAGGAATGCCTGGCCAATGGAAAATCCTACCAGCTTGGCCAGGTCGCCTGCCTGACGCTTGCCGACCGGAGCCATCTGGCTCGCTGCGACATGGTGCTCAACAACACATCGTGGACGAAGATCGGGGATAGCTGCCCGGAAAACACGCTGGCGCCACAACCCCATGTCACGCCGATCTCGACGCCGGCGCCCAGCATGGTGCCGGCGGAGCCGATCGTGAACTGATCACGGCCGAAAATCGAGTGCTGCTGGTGAAGCTGACGCGGCCGCGAGACTACTGGTCCGCGTTGTTGCCCTTGGTGAGGATATCATCGGCCAGCGAGATGGCGGTACGGCGGTCGGCCTCGCCGGCGGTGGCAAATGCCTCTTCCTGCATGCCGCGGATCCAGGGCTGGTCAGCCGGTGAAGCGCGTTCGAGCGCTGCCGTCATCATCGCCAGGCCACGAACGATCTTGCCGCTCTGGAACAACAAATGGCCCAGTGTCGCCTGTGCGCCGGCATGGCCTTTCTCGGCGGCGAGTTGGAACCAGCGCCCGGCCTGCTTGACGCTGGCCTTCACGCCGCCCTCGCCCTTCAGGAACATCTGCCCCATTTCGAACTGCGCGTTCGGATTGCGGTAGTTGGCGGCGGCGCGCATGTAATATTCCTGGGCCGCCACCTCGTTCTCGGCGACCGGGCTGCCGGGAATGCCCGTGCGCAAATAGTCGCCAAGCGCCACCAGCGCGTCGGAGACATAGCTTTCCTCAGGCGAGCCGGGCTCGACGTCCTGATCGACGATCTCGGAGAAGAACTTGAACGCCTCGTAGTCGTCACGCGCCACGCCGTCGCCCTCGGCATACATGCGGGCAAGCTTCCAGGTGGCGCCGATCTGGCCGTTTTCGGCGGCGTATTTGTAGGCCTCGGCAGCCTGTTCCTTGTGGCCGTTCTTGTAGGCGGAGAAGCCGAACTGGAAGACCGCCCATGGGCTGGATTGCGGCTTCACCCCGGTCTTGTCGTCGAACACCTTGTCGTCGAAGGCCATGGCCTGGCCCACGGCGCCAAAGGTCGCGCCAAAAGTGGCGATCACGACCAGTGCCGAAAAGACAGACGACCTCAACAACTCTGGTGTTGACTTCAACAACTCAGATGTCCGCATAACAGTGTGTTTCTTTCGCACCGCCTGGATGGGTCACCGCGCCATCGCGCGCCGGCCCTACCGTCTGTGCATATTTCCATATCGCGCCCGACTGATAATCGGTCGCGCGCGCCTTCCATGTCTTTGCCCTCGCCGCCAGTTCGCTATCGGACAACGCCACGTCGATCGTGCCGTTCACCGCGTCGATCGAGATCACGTCACCATCCCTGAGCAGTCCGATCGGGCCGCCTACGGCTGCTTCGGGGCCGACATGGCCGATGCAGAAACCGCGCGTCGCGCCCGAGAAGCGCCCGTCGGTGATCAGCGCCACCTTGCCGCCCATGCCCTGGCCGTAAAGTGCTGCCGTCGTCGACAGCATCTCGCGCATGCCGGGGCCGCCGCGCGGCCCCTCGTAGCGGATGACGAGAACTTCGCCTTCCCTGTAGTTGCGCTGCGTCACCGCCTCGAAACATTCCTCTTCCGAATCGAAGCAGCGTGCCGGGCCGGAGAACTTCAACTCCGCCATGCCCGCGACCTTCACGATCGCGCCTTCGGGGGCAAGGTTTCCCTTCAAACCCACGACACCGCCGGTTTGGGTAATGGGTGTGTTGGCCGGGCGGACCACGTCCTGATGCTCATTCCAGACAACGTGCTGCATGTTTTCGGCCAAAGTGCGGCCAGTCACGGTCATGCAGTCGCCATGCAGATAGCCGTGGTCGAGCAGCGTCTTCATCAGCAGCGGAATGCCGCCGGCCTCGAACATGTCCTTGGCGACATATTTGCCGCCCGGCTTGAGGTCGGCGATGTAAGGCGTCTTCTCGAAGATCTTGGCCACGTCGAACAGGTCGAACTTGATGCCGGCCTCGTGGGCGATCGCCGGCAGATGCAGTGCCGCGTTGGTCGAACCGCCGGTGGCCGAGACCACGGTCGCCGCATTCTCCAGCGCCTTCAGCGTGACGATGTCGCGCGGCCGGATGTTTTTCGCGATCAGTTCCATGATCTTTTCGCCGGAGGCGAAATTGAACCGGTCGCGCATTTCATAGGGAGCCGGCGCGCCGCAGGAATAGGGCAGCGCCAGGCCGATCGCCTCGGCGACGGTGGCCATGGTGTTGGCGGTGAACTGGGCGCCGCAGGAACCGGCCGAGGGACACGCGACCTGCTCGATCTCAAGCAGTTCGTCGTCGCTGATCGTGCCGACCGAGTGCTGGCCGACCGCCTCGAAAACATCCTGCACGGTGATCTGGCGGCCGCGATAGCTGCCGGGCAGGATCGAACCGCCATAGATGAAGATCGACGGCACGTTGAGCCGCACCATGGCCATCATCATGCCGGGCAGCGACTTGTCGCAGCCGGCCAGCCCGACCAGCGCGTCGTAGCAATGGCCGCGCATGGTGAGTTCGACCGAATCGGCGATGACCTCGCGCGACACCAGCGATGACTTCATGCCCTGGTGACCCATGGCGATGCCGTCGGTGACGGTGATGGTGCAGAATTCGCGCGGCGTGCCGCTGGCCGCAGCGACGCCCTTCTTGACCACCTGCGCCTGGCGCATCAGCGAGATGTTGCAGGGCGCCGCCTCGTTCCAGCAGGAGGCGACCCCGACCAGCGGCTGCGCAATCTCGGCCGCCGACAAACCCATCGCATAGAGATAGGAACGATGCGGCGCACGCGCCGGACCGACGGTCACATGGCGGCTGGGGAGCTTAGCCTTGGAGATGACTTTGGCGTCCATACTCTTCCTTGCCCCATCTTCCCTGCAAATGGGGCGGAGCGGCCTGCCCCCTCGCCGAGCCTTTTGGCGCGTGTCCCGAGACAAGATCGAGGTGCGCCGGGTTTATGGCGGGAAATGGGCAATTTCCTCAGCCCGGCTTCCAGCGCAGGGGTTGTTCAGAAAGTGTTGCCAAAACGTCACAATCGCACGGGGCGAAAGAGGTGCGGCTAATATGCAACGCAGCTTGGATACGGGGCGCACGGGCGATGCCGGCTCAAACGAAAAAGGCCGAGCAACGCCCGGCCTTTTGCTTAGAATTTTCAGTTGCTTAGAACTTGATCTTGATACCGCCGGAAATTGCCGTGACCAGATCGTTGCCGAAGTCATAGCTGTCATCGGTGCCCGCGATATAGCCGTTCTCGCCAGCCAACTCCCCTGAATGGCCGCTGGTCAGCACACCGACCGCACCTGCCAGACGAACCTCGATATTCGGCCTGGGCGTATAGGCAACGCCACCACCCAGCGTCCAGGTATCGGTCTGTGCACCATAGCCATGCGACGTGCCACGATCCCAGGAAAGCTGCCCAGCGGCACTCCACTGATCATTGAACTTGTGACCGATACCGCCCGTGACAGTCCAGCCATCACGATACATCAGGTCGAGTGAAGTTAGTTGGCCCAGACCATTCGTGACGCAGAATGAGGAGGGTGTACCCTGGGCACAGATCGGAACGCTTTGCAGGACGCTCCAATTGACCCACTTGATCGAACCGAAAGCGAGCCAGCCAGGTGCGATGCCCGACTGCAGTTTCAATTCGAGCGAATCCGGCATTGACTCCGTCGCACCATAAATCGGTACAGAGACGACGCCGCCGATGTTCAGAGTACCAGAGATATTGTCGAGCTTCACTTGCGAATTGTAGACAAGGCTGGCGCGCAGCGCGATATCTGGAATTTCATAAGCGACGCCCGCACGCCAGCCCCAGCCATCGGCCTCCAGATCGACACGACCGACCATCGTGCCGAAGCCAATATCTGTGTAGTTCTCCTTGAAGCCATAGATCTTCTGGTAGAAAACACCGCCTATGAACCGAAGCTGGCCTTTGCCGGCGTCCATCTTGTAGGAGCAGGTAGCCGCGTAGTTGTCGCTCTTGATGTCGGTTTCGATATTCGAAAACGCGCCGTTCCACGCATTTCCCGGCGCGGTATGTGCACCCCAGGGCTGCGAATAATCGACCATGCAATCCACGCCTTGCACGACCTGGACCTTGGCTCCAATGCGTGGAACCCAATAGCCCTCGGCTCCGTCGGCCGAGGTGCCCAAACCGAGATCGGCTCCGCCCGGGCCGCGCGCATTCTTGTACTTGCGGTCCGGCATCACATAGGTCGCTTCCGCTTCGGTCGCGAACGGAGCCGGATCAAACAACAGGTCGATATCGTAGCCAGCACGCTCCAGGCCGCCGGCATGTGCCGGGTTCATCGCCGTCCCGATCAAAGCCAGCGAAAAGCAGCCCGCCCCAAGCAGCGCTTTCAGTCGCAGAATAGTCATGAAATGTCCTCCCCGAATTCGAGTGCATCAAGCTAGAACCAATTCAGGTTAACGGTGCAACAACGAATTCAAGGGCGTACATGTACACATTCGTCAGGCGCATTTTCGAGCAAATGCAACGGCATGCGGCAAGGCCGAAAAACGGTCCATGATGGCGGATCCGCTTCCAAAAAACAGAGGAAACCCATCAAAAAGGGTTCGAAAACAGCGTTTTTTGCGGTCCGGGAGCCCCATTGTTACATTATGGCAACAATGGGGCTAAAACTTCCGTTTACGTCAACATTAACGCAACGGAACGCTGATTTTCGAGGCGGAAAACCAGCAGTTTAGAGAGGGCTAAAGTCTCGCGAATCTATCCTTAGCCGGCGTCGCGAACCCTGGCCAACGCGACCGACAGCTTGCCCTGCGCATCGCGGTATTCGGCGAGCTTTTCACGCTCGGCATCGACGATCTCGGCCGGCGCGCTGGCGACGAACCTTTCGTTCGACAGTTTCTTGTGCAGGCGCGCGATCTCCTCGGTCACCTTGGCCAGTTCCTTCTGCAGCCGTGCCGCCTCGGCGGCGAGGTCGATCAGGCTGCCAAGCGGCAGGCAGACCGTCGCCTCATTGAGCACGATCTGCGCCGAGCCCTTGGGCGCGACATCGGCAAGCGAGATGTCGCCGACCCGCGCCAGCCGCTTGATCGCCGAATCCTCGCGAACGAGGCGCTCGCGTGTCAGATTATTGGCGCCGACCACGACGAGCGGTGCAATGGCTGCCGGCGGCACGTTCATCTCCGAACGCACGGAGCGAATGCCAGAGACGAGTTCGACCAGCCAATTGATGTCCGCTGCGGCCTCGGCGTCTTCGAAATCCGGTGACGGCCATGCCGCATGACACAGCAGCGAGAGGCGTTGCTTGCCTTCGCCAGCGGTCTGCGCCCACAGTTCCTCGGTCATGAACGGCATCATCGGGTGCAGCAGCTTGTAGATCTCGTCGAGTACGAAGGCGACGCAGGCGCGGCTTTCGGCCTTGGCCGCCTCGTCGGCGCCCATGAACACCGGCTTCAGCAATTCCAGATACCAGTCGCAGAACAGGTTCCAGACGAAGCGGTAGGCGGCACCCGCCGCCTCGTTGAAGCGGTATGAGGTGATGCCGTCCGTGATTTCGCGCGCCGCGCGCGTCAGTTCGGTCAGGATCCAGCGGTTGACCGCCAGCTTCGCGTCATTCAGCCAGAACTCGTCATTGCGCGCGACCTCGTTCATTTCGGCGAAGCGCGTGGCGTTCCACAGCTTGGTGCCGAAATTGCGATAGCCGGCGATGCGCGCCGGGTCGAGCTTCACGTCGCGGCCTTGCGCCGCCATCACCGTCAGGGTGAAGCGCAGCGCATCGGCCCCGTATTCGTCGATCAGGTCGAGGGGGTCGACGACGTTGCCTTTCGACTTCGACATCTTCTGCCCGTTCTTGTCGCGCACCAACGCGTGCATGTAGACGGTGTGGAACGGCTCCTCGTCCATGAAGTGCAGGCCCATCATCATCATACGGGCAACCCAGAAGAAGATGAGGTCGAAGCCGGTCACCAGCACGTCGGTCTGGTAGTAGGTCTTCAGCTCCGGCGTCTCATCAGGCCATCCCAATGTCGAGAACGGCCACAGCGCCGACGAAAACCAGGTGTCGAGTACATCCTCGTCGCGGGTCAGGATCTCGCCCGGCTGGAAATTCTCCAACTTGTCCTCGACCCAGCCCTTCCAGGGTCCTTCCAGAGCCAGGTAGTATTCGATCGCGGCGCCGAGCGCCTCTTCCTCGGTCTTCTCGACGAAGACGCGCCCATCCGGCCCGTACCATGCCGGGATCTGATGACCCCACCACAGTTGGCGTGAGATGCACCAGGGTTCGATATTTTCCATCCACTGGAAATAAGTCTTTTCCCAATTCCCGGGTATGATCTTGGTGCGCCCCTCGCGCACCGAAGCGATCGCTGGCTTGGCCAGTTCCGCCGCATTGGCATACCATTGCTCGGTCAGGAACGGCTCGATCGGCACGCCCCCGCGATCGCCATGCGGGACGGCGTGGCGATGCGGCTCGACCTTTTCGAGGAAGCCGCCCTCTTCCATCAGCTCGACGATCTTCTTGCGCGCGACGAAGCGGTCGAGGCCGTCGAGTTCGTCCCAGACAATTTGGCGCTCCGGCGTCACCTCGAGGCCGGCAAGGAAATCCTCATTATCCCTGAGACTTACCGCCGCCTCCGTGGTCAGGATGCTGATCGCCGGCAGCTTGTGGCGCTTGCCGACCTCGAAGTCATTGAAATCGTGCGCGGGCGTGATCTTGACCGCGCCCGAACCCTTTTCCGGATCGGAGTACTCGTCCGCCACCACAGGAATCCTGCGACCGACGATCGGCAGGACGATGTTCTTGCCGACCAGATGCCGGAAGCGCTCGTCGTCAGGGTGCACGGCGACGGCCGTATCGCCCAGCATCGTCTCCGGGCGCGTCGTCGCCACGGTGATGAAGGTTGTTGGGTTTTCCGCGTCGAAGACCTGGCCCTCTACGGGGTAGCGGAAGTGCCAGAGATTGCCGTTGACCTCCTGCTGCTCGACCTCGAGATCGGAGATCGCGGTGAGCAGCTTGGGATCCCAGTTCACAAGGCGCTTATCCTTGTAGATCAGCCCTTCCTTGTAGAGCGTGACGAACACTTCGAGCACGGCCTTGGACAGGCCTTCGTCCATGGTGAAGCGTTCGCGTGACCAATCGGCCGAGGCGCCGAGCCGCTTTAACTGGTTGAAGATCGCGCCGCCGGATTCGGCCTTCCACTCCCACACTTTCTCGATGAACTGCTCGCGGGTCAGGTCGCGGCGATGGATCTGCTTTTCCATCAGCTGCCGCTCGACCACCATCTGCGTGGCGATACCGGCATGGTCCATGCCCGGCTGCCACAGGACATTCTTGCCGCGCATGCGCTCGAAGCGCACCAGTATATCCTGCAGCGTGTTGTTGAGCGCGTGTCCCATATGCAGCGAGCCGGTGACGTTCGGCGGCGGGATGACGATGGTGAAGGCTTCCGCCCCCTCCTCGGCCCCGGCACCGGCGCGAAACGCGTCGGCCTCTTCCCAGACTTTGGCGATCTTCGGCTCGACGGTTTTGGCGTCGTAGGTCTTTTCAAGCATGGGAAAATGGTCCGCGCTGTCGGGAGTTTTGCTGGTCCGCTGTAAATCGGAAGGCTTTGACCAAGTCAACCGCAAGGGCTGTCTCGGACCCTCACAACCAGATAGGCGCGGCCTTGGTCATTTCAACGGAAAGCGATCCGTCGTCCTGCCAACAAGCTGACCTCACCAAAGGAAACGGCGCCACGAGGGCGCCGTTTCCTTTGGCGATCGGCATGGGGAACTACTGCGCCCCGCGCGCCACGCGCTCTATCTCCTCGCGCACCAGCCTTTCGACCAGTGTCGGCAGATTGTTGTCGAGCCAGTCCTGCAGCATCGGCCGCAGCATCTCTTCGGCCATTTCGTCGAATGTCTTCTTGCTGCGGCTGGCAAACGCGTCGGAAAGCTCGCCAAAGGCAGCCGCGACCTGCCGGCCGGTGTGCTCGGAAACGATCGCCGGACGCGGCGCGTCGCTGGCCGCCACCGGTCGCACCACGCTTGCATCCGGACGAGACGGCTCGACGGCTGCTTTCGCGGTCGGTTCGTCACTTGGAGTCTCCACGGACGGCTGGGCAGCGGTCTTGGGGGCTTCGCTCCGGTCCGACACCGCCCTCGCCTGCTCACCGACCGCGGCGATCTCGCGACGCCAATCGGCGATGGAAGCGTCGGCGACAGGACGCGATCCCGGCGCTTCAACCGTGATTGGCTCGGCGGCGACGCGGGCGCTGACCTCGGCAAGTGTCATCGATGGCTTTGCCGGGCCGGGATCGGGGCGCACCGGCGTTTCCATGCGTGCGGCCACCGGCTCGGCCGCCGGCAACTGTGTCTGGACTTCCGCCAGCGTGACCGGCTTCCTGCCGTCGGGGGCGGCATGCAGGTCGGCACGGAATGCTTCCACGTCGGGGGCTGCATAGGCGCTCGACGCGCGCTCCAGATCCTGGCTCAACTCATCGGCGTCGCCCGGCTGCTTGCGGCCGCCGTCGCTGTCCTCGATGATCCGCCTGATGGAAGCCAGTATCTCTTCCATGGAAGGTTCGCGCTGTGCGCTGCTTGCCGTTGCCATCGTCACATCCGCCGCCCTTGTGACCCCTGTTGGGTTTTCCGATCCGGCAGAGCCGGATCGAATCATGGCGACAGCGTAACCGACGGATCGCCGCACGAGAATCCCCAATCTGGGGACTTGTGGGATTTCAACAGATTAGCGCGATCTGAACCCGAGAGCGCAGTACGAAAGATCCTGCTCAAACGAGGAGCACGGCCAGTCCTGGCCGAACGCTTCAGCGGCCGTCCGGCGTGCGCAGGCCGTACCACTTGTCCTTGACCGCGTTGTAATGCTCTTCAGGCTTGTATTTCGCTACCTGCAAGCCAAGGCGGTCGACGGACAGACGGCCGGTCGCCTGCAGGATGGCGTAGCTCGCCACCACCACATCATGTTCGTAACCGGCCTGGTTGATCTGGGCGGTGATGACCGTCGCCTGCGCGTTGAGGACGTCGAGCGTGGTGCGCTGGCCGACATTGCGCTCTTCGATGACACCGTTCAGTGCCAGCTTCGCGGCCTCGATCACCTGCCTGTTGGCCGTCAGCTGCTGCTGCGCGGCGGTGTACTCGGTCCAGGCGGCGGTGACGGCCTGGCGCACCTGGTCGCGGCTGACGTCGACCTGGATGCGGGCCTGGCTGAGCGATTCCTTGTCCTGGCGCACGATCGCCGAGGTGCGGCCACCCGAATAGATCGGGATGGTCAGCGTTGCCCCGACACTGGCCGAATTGGTCGTGCCATCCTGCGAACCGACGCCCGGCAAAGGCGAGGTATTGCGATAGGCGCTCGAAACGCCGGCGGAAGCCGACAGCTGCGGCAACAGCGCGCCTTCGGCCGACTTCACCGAAAACGCGGCCGCGTCGACCAGATGCTGCGTGGCAAGGATGGCCGGATGCTCGTTCGAGGCCACCCCGACGGCGGCGGCGAGGCTCGACGGCAACAGCTTTGCCACCGGCGAAGCGCCCTTGAGCTTGCCCGGCTCGTCGCCGACGATCTGGCGGTAGATCGCCGCACTTGCCAGCGCCTGCGCCCGGGCGGCACTCAGCGATGCCACGGCGGCGGCCCGCGAAGCATCGGCCTGGGCGACATCGGTGCGCGTGCCTTCGCCAACTTCGAAACGCGAACGCGCCGCGCGCGCCGTTTCGGTCAGGAACTGAAGGTTCTGCTCAGTCAGCACGGCGACCTGCCGGTCGCGAATCACGTTCATATAGGCTTGGGCCGCGCTGAACAGGATACCCTCTTCGGTGTTGCGCAGGCTTTCGACGGAAGCGCGGACCTGCGCTTCGGCGGCAGCGACATTGTTCCTGGTCTGAAAGCCATCGAACAGCATCTGGTTTATCTGGACGCCAAAATTTCCGGTGGTCAGCCTCACGCTTGAATTGGTGCCATTGAGATGGCTGCTCGAATAATCAATATCCGCCGAGCCGGTGACAATCGGGCGGTAGCCCGACTTGGCGATGGCGACACCCTCGTCGGTGACACGAACGCCGGCGCGGGATGCATTCAGCGAAGAATTGTACTGATAGGCCTTTGCAAGCGCGCCGGAGATGCTTTCGGCTGAAGCCGCCAGTGGGGACAGCATGGTCGCCGAAACGAGGACGGCGGTGAAAAGTGACTTGCGTAAAGACGGCACGGTTAAACCCTCATTCGTTTTCCATGGGAACCGCGCCGCGCCTGCTTCTCTCATAGATCAGCCGGCGCCGCGTGTTCGATGTTCCCTGCTGCTCACCCCAAAGTGCCCCCAGTCTGGGATCCGCAGCGATCGTTCAAATGCAAGCGACCATGACACAGCCTCTCCTGCAAGGCCAAATCATTCAGAATTCGAAAGCACGAATGCGTTCAAACCCCGGTAGTGGCTTAATTGCCGCATTAAATGCACGTCTTCCGGTTACAACCCCCCCGGCCTTGAAAAAGAGACGGGCCACGCCGGAATTGCCCTGCCCTTCGACGGCGACAAGGCGGCCGCCTTCGGCGAGTTGGTCCAGCAGCGCCACCGGCACTTCCGCGACGCTGCCACCGACGAAGATGACGTTATAAGGCGCCTTGGCGGCATGCCCCTGCGGCAACGCGCCCTGGACGACGGTCACATTGCCGCAGCCCAGCGACGAAAGCGTCGATCTGGCGGTTTCCGCCAGCGCCGAATCACTTTCGAGCGCCACCACGGACCTGGCCAGTCGCGACAGGATGGCCGAGGCGTAGCCGGTTCCGCAACCGACATCGAGCGCCGAATCGGTCGGGTTGATCTCCGCCAGCTGGATAAGCTTGGCCAACGGCGATGCTTCCATCAGGTAGCGCGCGCCGGCCGCGCCGGCGGCAATGCGGATGTCCTCGTCGATATAGGCCAGATCGCGCTGGGCGGCGCCGACAAACATCTCTCTTGGGACGACAAGCATTGCATCGAGCAGCGGCGCGCTGGTCACATCGGTGGTGCGGACCTGGCCGTCGACCATCTTGACGCGTAGTTCGGAGAAATCAGCGCTCATGTCCCAACCAATCCGCTTGCCGCGCCAGAACCGCGGTCCATTGTGTCAGAAACTTCAGGCCCCTGCGCTGCCGCGCGGGGGCCCGGGCATTGGAGGCCTCGCCCGGAATCGAACCGGGGTGCAAGGATTTGCAGTCCTCTGCGTAACCACTCCGCCACGAGGCCTCATTGCTCCCGGCGTTCCACCCGGTTCCAATAGGTTGCGGCGAAAATGCCGTCAAGCGGCCACCGTGCATTCCGAACGGTTTCCTCGCGTCAGTCCAGACGGCACCCGGCAAATCGCCGGACCGGGCCTGACCGCTCCATTAGCGGACAATTAAGCATAGCCTGCCCGGAGAAGAAACTCATCGGCGGCCCGTGCGTTGGACATGGCAGGAGGAAGAGCCATGCACCGGACAGTGGCAGCAAATACAAGCCTCGTCCGGCCTGTCCCTGCCACAATGCGGAGAGCTTCTGCATTACGCAATCGACCGTCGGTCCATCGAAGGTGCGGACAGCCTGTCGCCGCATGACAGGGCAAGGCTTGCCTCGGCCGCGGCGATTCTCAAGCAAATCCATGAGGCACTGGAAGAACACGCCGCCCGCTGAACACCCACCTTGCGCTATCGGAGGTCAATCGGGCCGGCGACGCCGTTCCCACCAGACGACAAAGCGACGCCGGTGACGGCGAACCATGGCGAATTCATAGGACAGCACCAGCAATCCGAGCGGAACCATCCAGAAGCCGAGGATCGGCAGGAAACCGAGGATACCGCCGATGGTCAGCAGGATGCCGATCGTGATTCTGAGCCCGCGCGAGCGCGGCATTTTGAACTCGCGCCCGAAAACGGAGATTTTCCGCGCCGGCATCTGGTTGTCTTGTGCTGTCATCGTCTCGAAAAATTGACCCGTTTGATCGTTCGCAGGCATGCTTGAACCAAAGCCGCCGCCGCGCTTTCGGTTCCATATCCCCGCCAAGACGGCTAATATGAGGGCTTCCTTCGACGATTGCGAGAAACGCCTGCGCGAAAAAGCCTCGGAAAAATGTGAAAAGCTTCTTTGCAAAGCCGAAAAGGGCAGCTATAGGCTGCGCCACTCACATAAGAGCATCCGTTCCCCGGTAGCTCAGTGGTAGAGCAACCGGCTGTTAACCGGTTGGTCGCTGGTTCGAATCCGGCCCGGGGAGCCAATCTTTTCAAAGCCTTGAGACGGTCAGGTCGCCCATAGGGGCTGATCTATGGCATGTCTGCAAAATCGCGGTCAGCAGGTTGATTCTCAACTTGACCTTGGCCCCGCTGTCCAGCGCCGTCGATGACGCCGCGGCATCGGGACGGTTCGCGGGAGCAGGCATAAGGCCTTGCTTCGATCTCGGCGATCTCATCTCTTGTCGCCGTTCGGGTTGGGTGCCGGTGCCTCTCGCACATCTCGCGGTGGCGGGTCGACATGCTTAAGCTCTGGCGGGACTTCTTTGTCCCGGCGTTGCACAGGTATCTTCTCCGGTGCGGGCTTCGATGGTGGCTCTTTGATCTTGCTCGGCATAATCGAGTTAACCGCCCTGCCGGTCTCTTGTTCCGTAGCGAGCAGAAAACCTGAATGCGTGGGGAACCGGGAACATCGAAGAGCGTTTTCTCGCATGCTGAAGAAGATCGCCCTCGCCGCCGTGCTGGTCCAGGTTGCCGCGTTTTCGGCTCTCATCACCCAGACGGTCCTCTTCGCGTCCACGGCCACACAGGCCGCCGACGCGAAGCCCGGCGACGCAGTCGCCGTCACCATTGAGAACGAACGGGACAAGGCGGCGCAACCTATTGTTGCCGGCCAATGTCCAACGCGGCTTGTGGCGAGCAAGGTCTTCACGGGGAACGTAATTACGGCGCAACAATAGCTCGCCATCGATGCCGGCCATCCGTCGATCCCCCCAATTTAAGTCAGGGCAATGTGCTTGAAAGCACAATGATTCCTGTTACTTGCGACGTAGGGCGAGTGCGTTTGGGTTGGGCAAGAATTAGTATGATTTCATCGAATATGGAATGCCCGCGCTGTCATGGCAGCGGCAGGGTTTTCGACTGCTCCAAGTGGTATGCGTCAAACGGGCACTGCTGCCCGCAGGGAACCCATCGGGGTGGCTGCCCTGGAAAGACGGGCGCCTGCGCGGAATGCGACGGCGGCCTGGGGACGATGGCGGAGCCTCCGCTGAGAGCCGTGGCGTAATCTGCGAGAGCCGCGCATGCCGCTGATGACGGCGCGGAGGCGCCCGAACGAGCATATTTTACTCTGTTGGTGTTTCTACGGGTGGTGCGGTCAAAACCGTGATGTCCATCCTGGCGATCTTGGATGCCACGCGGCCTTGCGCGCCAGCATCCATATCGCCGCCTGCGGCAACCATGATTTTGGCCAGATGTCCCACGGCGTCCGCGCTGCGGCCCGGCGAAAATCCTTCCCCGGTTTGCGGCTTCCCCACTGCCGTTTGTTTTTCCGGGACATGCGGATGTTGACTTACGATAGCGGAAACCATTGAACCTCCTGTGGCGACGCTTCGAACATTATATTAGCGTTGACTGTTGCGAGGCTGACCTAGCCAGTCGCCAAAGACCGCACCAGGGAGTTCGAACAAAAGATCGAGCCGCCCCGCTACAAGGTGAACTGGTAGGGCAGCTCACCTTGCAGCGATGTGAAAACGACGATGCAGGCCCAGCCGTCCTGGTAGCGCCGCCCCTTTTATCAAGGCTAAGCGGTAATCCCACCGCGACCTGACCTTGTGTCCATCCAAGGGAACTGAGCAAGCGGGTCCTGCAGGATCTAGACGGATCTTGCGAAGCCGGCGACGGCATCGCGCGCAACCGTCAGCGGAACCTGGCCGTCGTAAGCACGCTGGCAGGCTCGAAAGGCCGTTTCGAAAATCGGACCCCGCCGTTCCCTTGGCCACTCGTCAAAGAAGTCAAAGGCGTCGTCGAGGCACCCTATTTCTTGAATGAACTCGCCATTCTTGACCAGGACCGGTTGGTCGAACGTCCTGTCACTCATGTAATCCTCCATTCGGCACGGTGGGTTGTTGCTGGTTCGGGTCATCATGCGATTGCATGCTCCGGCTCGGCCAACATGCCGCCACCTCCACGCCCAGGCGGTACCGTTGCAATGGCCGGGATTGGCGGCGGATCATCGTCGTCATCTCGCCAGGGGTGCCGCATCCAACCGAGGCGGCTCTTCCTGCGGCGACGGTCGAAAGACGGGCTGACGGTGCCCGGCATCTTTGAAATACGCGGTTCCCGCCCGGATTCGTCCAGGAGGTGGAGGGCGCGAAGTATGTCACTGACTTCCACGATGGCGCCGTTGTCCAATTGCCGCAACGCGGGATTGTCAGGAACCGCATGAACGTCGGAAGCCCAGAAAGCGAGCAAAGCCCGCTTTGCGCCGATTGTCATCGTCTCCTCGTTCAGGACGTCATCTGGCGTCCGCAACCCCGCGGGTTCCGCGGCAAGATTTTTCGGTTCGGGTTGGTAAAAACTGTAAGCTTCGGTTCTCATCTCCATTCTCCGCGATCTGTGCCTCCCGGCCGAACCGGGAGGCGGACCGTAGATCTAGGTTCCAGGGAATCAGGCGACCTCGCGCTGAGGCTCCGCATCGGAATCGATCAACCGCTTCTTGCCGGGTTGCTCGAGCGAAACCGCTTTGGCTTCGGACCCTATCTCAATGCGCCGAGGCTTGAGTTCCTCGGGCACTTCGCGGATCAGGTCCACCGACAGCAAGCCATTCTCGAGGTTGGCCGCCTTGACCTTTACATGGTCGGCAAGTTTGAACACCTGCTTGAAGTTGCTCGTCGCCAAGCCGCGATGAAGGACCTCCCGATTTTCCTGGTCGGGTTTCCTTTGGCCGATGACAGACAATTCGGGGCCGTTCTGTATGAGTTCGACTTCATCGAGAGCGAAGCCGGCGATAGCCATCGTAATGCGATAGTCGTTCTCGCCAATCTTCTCGATATTGTAGGGAGGCCAGTCGGAGCGCCCGCTTTTCTCGAGCATATCGAAGAGACGGTCGAAGCCGACCGTTGTGCGGTAAAGAGGGGTATAATCAAAGCTTCTCATAGCCATATCCTCCGTGAAGCAACATGGGTTACGAGGCTGTCGCAGCGCCGCTGCGACGCCAATATGTCGAGCCGAAGCCTCGACGGAAAACGATCTGGTAATCGTGTTTTTTTCCGTCAAGAGGGGCGTAAAAAATTTTCTGGCCGGCAGGCAGATCCAGCGAGCCATGCTCTTCGGCGGGGAATTCCGCCACACCGTACGAGGTCCGCTGAAGCGGGTGCCCAAGGCACTGCCTTGCGTGCTGGCGGTCACTGCGCGATGTTGGCGGCGGGGTGGAGCGAATCATGCGAAAAATTTTGATGTCCGGACTGCTGCTCGCGGTGGCCTTTTCCGCGAACCCGGCCCACGCGCTGGACAGCAGCGGCACGCCTGTCGTCGTGACCCCTCTTGCGTCGCGCACGACGACCGCGTCCGGCCAGCCGATCACGCTGCCGCAGAAGAACGTGCAGGTGCTGGTCTCGAGCTACGACATCGCGCCGGGCGCGACCTTGCCGGTCCACAGGCACCCTTTCCCGCGCTATGCCTATGTCCAGGCCGGTACGCTAAAGGTCACCAATGTCGAGACCGGCATCAGCAACACCTACAAGGCTGGCGATTTCATCATCGAAATGATCGGCCAGTGGCATCAGGCCACCAATATCGGGGATGTCGAGGTGAAGCTTCTGGTGATCGATCAGGTCGAGCAAGGCGCCAAGAATACGGAATTGCGCCAATAACCATGAAGTCCGTGCCCGAAGGCGGGAAGGCGGAAGGCTGTTCGCGCTTTCGCAGCAGCCGGCCCGGTGGTAGGGCTGGCCGGGAAATCATGGACTGGATCGCTCCTTGACCAAAGCTCTCCGCCTGCCGCTGATCGAAATCTGTGTCGAAGGCATTGACGGCCTGCTCGCGGCGCAAGCCGCTGGCGCCGACCGGGTCGAACTATGCGCCAGCCTCATCGAAGGCGGCATCACGCCGAGCCTCGGCACGGTCCGCGCCGCCATCGAGCAGGCAAGCGTGCCGTTTCACGTCATGGTGCGGCCGCGCGGCGGCGATTTTCTCTACAGTGAGACCGAATACGCCTCGATGCTGGCCGATGTCTCGGCACTGCGCGAACTCGGCGTGCCCGGCGTGGTGTTTGGCTGCCTGAACGCCGATGGCACCATGGATGAGGCGCGCATGAGCGAACTGACACAAGCCGCTGGCCCCTTGAACGTCACCTGCCATCGCGCCTTCGACATGACGCGCGATCCGGCCGAGGCGCTCGAATCGCTGATCCGCAGCAAGGTCGGCCGCGTGCTGACCAGCGGCCAGCGTGACACTGCCGTCGAAGGCTTGCCGCTGTTGGCGGATCTGGTGCGGCAGGCCGGCGACCGCATCGTCATCCTCGGCTGCGGCGGCCTGGATTTGCACAACATTGCCGAAGTGCGCAGCAAAACCGGCCTGTCCGAAATGCATTTTGCCGCCCTCAAGGATGTGCCGAGTGCCATGGACTACCGCAATCCCCATGTCGGCATGGGTGGTTCCGATCTCGATCGCGAGTATCGCAACACGCTGACCGACACACCGCTGGTGGCGGCAACGATTGCGGCAGCCAAGGCATGACCTCTACCCCTGCCCCGATAGCCCGTGTATCGGCCGCAGACGAAGCGGCGATCCTGGCGCTCAACAACGAGCATGCCGCCGAACTGTCGTGGCTGGAGGCTGAGCGGCTGTCTTTCCTGCTTGGCGAAGCGTTTTACACCAGGCGCATCGGCGATCTCGAAGCCTTCATCATGACCTTCGACCAGGACGCCCGCTACGACAGCCCGAATTTCCTGTGGTTCCGCGAGCGCTATAAGCGCTTCGTCTATGTCGACCGCGTCGTCGTGGCGGCGCATTCGCGCGGCCGCGGCCATGCCCGCCGGCTCTATCAGGATCTGTTCGGCCATGTTGAGCGCGCCGGCTACAATCTGGTCACCTGCGAAGTCAACACCGCCCCGCCGAACCCTGCCTCGGATGCCTTTCACGCCGCCCTTGGCTTCACTGAGGCCGGCGACGCCGTCATCCATGGCGGCAAGAAAGCGGTCCGCTATTACATCAGACGAACCTCCGTCTGAGGCCAGGCGGATCGAACTGAAGACAGGGCTACTGGAACAAGGCTGTCGCACTCACCAGCGTCATCCAGAACCCCCAGACCAACGGGATGCCGACCAGCAGCCAGGCCAGCGTCAGTTTGATCGAATTGCCGTTGTCTTGCGCCATGGTCGGTCTCCTCAGAGCATGATCCCGAAATTGGGCTCCGGTTTCGGAAAAGATCATGCTCAAACAATACGATAGAGCCCATCCCGATTCTATCGGGATGGAACTGGCTCTAAGCCACCGCTGGTTCGGTCTTCATGTGGAAGCGCGCATTGACCGGCCGCATCATCAGGTTGAGCAGGAGGCCGATGACCAGCAGGCCGGCCATGATGTACATGGGGACCGTGTAGGCGTCGGCCTTCGCCACGCCGCTGTCGATCTGGTACTGCCTGATATAATTCACCAGCACCGGGCCAAGCACGCCCGCCACCGACCACGCGGTCAGCAATCGGCCGTGGATGGCGCCGACGTAACGCACGCCGAAGACGTCGCGCAGGTAGGCGGGAATGGTGGCGAAGCCGCCGCCATACATGCTGAGGATGATCCCGTAGAACAGCACGAACAGGAAGACGCTGCCGGTCTGGCCGGTCCAAGGCACCGCCGCATAGAGGACGACGCCCAGCGCGAAGAAGATGGCATAGGTTGTCTTGCGGCCGATATAATCGCTGGTCGAGGCCCAGAAGAAGCGGCCGAGCATGTTGAAGATCGACAACAGGCCGACGAAACCGGCAGCAGCGGCCGGCGAGATGCGTCCCGGGAATATCTCCTGGCTCATGGCCGAGGCTTGCCCGAGCACGCCAATGCCTGCCGTGACGTTAAGGCACAGCACACCCCAAAGCAGCCAGAACTGCGGCGTCTTCAACGCATCGTCGAGATGGACATTGGACGTCGTCACCATCGCATCCTGTGCCGCCGGCGGCGTCCATCCGGCGGGCCGCCAGCCCTCCGGCGGCACCCTGACGATAACAGCCCCAATCAGCATGAAGACGAAATAGACGATGCCCAGCACGAGGAAGGTTTCAGCGACGCCGATATGCTCAGGCGTCGAAAACAGCTTCATCAGATAAACCGACAGCGGCGAGGCGATGAAGGCGCCGCCGCCGAAGCCCATGATCGCCATGCCGGTTGCCATGCCCGGCCGGTCCGGAAACCAGGTGATCAGCGTCTTGACCGGCGAGATGTAGCCGAGGCCGAGACCGATGCCGCCCAGCACGCCGTAGCCGAGATAGATGATCCACAACTGGTGCAGATAGACGCCGAGCGCCGAGACAATGAAGCCGCCACCGAAACAGCAGGCGGAAGCGACCATGGCTTTGCGCGGCCCGACACGATCCAGCCAGCCGCCGCCGAACGCCGCCGCAATGCCCAGGAACAGGATCGCGATCGAGAAAATCCAGCCAAGGCCGGTCAGCTTCCAGTCGTCGGGCGCCGAGTCGGTGATGCCGATCAGCTTCGACATCGGCAGGTTGAAAACGCTGAACGCATAGGCCTGGCCGATGCAAAGGTGTATGCAGAGCGCCGCTGGCGGCACCATCCACCTGCTGAAGCCAGGCTCGGCGACGGTGCGTGAGCGGTCGAGCCAGCCGCCCGCCCTCTCCCCGGTCGTGTCCATTCCATCCTCCCAGATGCGTCTTCGAACCATCTTCTCAGATGTGTCCTGCGAACAAACTAGGCGGGTGAGCCGGTGAGGCAATAAGGAATGCCTGTCATAAGGCCAATGTCTAATGAGACTGGCCTATATCGAAAGCAGGTCATTACTTTCCAAAAAAATTATATTAGAGATAATTAATTGATTGTCTGCTTATGAAGCGCGATCCACTCCACCTGCACTCGCGATCATCTGGCCGGGCACGACGGCATTCACCAGTTGCGGTTGAGCCATTCGCGCGCCGGGCGCTCGATGAGGTAGTAGCTGCAGAGCGCGCAGGCAAAAACGCCGGCCAGCATCGGGATCGGCGCGCTGCCTTGTTCATAGACGAATTTGTAGAACGGCTGCTGCCACAGATAGAGCGAGTACGACCACAGGCCCAGCGTCGCCATCGGCCAGGAGGACAGCAATCCGGAAAAATACCGTGGGCTGAAATCGAGTGCGTTGACGGCCAGCGCCAGCAGCGGCACCGCGAAGAGATAGTGGATCGGCGTCGGCACCTGATCCAGGAACAGGACAACGGCACAGAACGTTGCCACCAGGGCCACATGCTTGCCTCTCAAAAACGCAGGCAGCCTGCCATCGGCCTTGAGCAGGCAGATCGAAGCCGACAGCAGGATCGACGCGATGTGCACGTCGGTGCGCCAATACGTGGTTTCGTAGTCCATCCCGAAGACCCAGTACGAAACCGCGCCATTGGCCATGGCCAGCAAGGCCAGCGCCAGGAGCAGCACGACCACGCGAGAGCGACTTGAGACGATGACGCTGATCAGCGCCAGGATCATGTAGGCGTGCTCCTCGATGCAGAGCGACCAGATATGGTCGAGCGCCCCTGCCCGCGTCACGAGAATGCCGGCATAGTTGTAGGTGAATGTCAGCGCCGTCAGCGCCGCCTTCCATTTGAAGGCGATGAACGTGCCGGCCAGCGCGATCATCGCGACGACTACGAAGACCAGAAGAGCTGGATAGATGCGGGAGAAGCGGCGTTTGAAGAATTTTTTCAGCGGGTAGCGTTCGATGAACAGGATCTCGCCCATCAGCCGGCCGCTGAGCACGAAGAAGAATTCGACGCCCAGCACGCCAAGATTGATTCCCGGAACCGGAAAGAAATGGCCGATCAGCACCAGCGCGATCGAAAGCCCGCGCCAGCCGTCGAGATAGGCCAGTCTTGTTCTGGTTGATCTGTCGGCGGCGGATCGGGACGGAACGACATGCGTCGCGGAAATGTCGGTCATGCCGATCCTCTCGCAATAGGTATGCGAAGGGTACGACGGTACATTTCGAACCCAGCTCGCATTCCCGCCCAAATCCATATTGCAGTGCAATATGGATTTGTGCAAGTGCGAGATTGCCGCCGGTGCAGTTCCAGGTGAAGTGTCGGCGGAAGAAATTGCTCAGGCAAACGATTGGTGCGGGGGGCGATTCCATCAAAATTGGACAACTACAGGTCGTCCCAAAAAGGAAAAGGGGCCGCATGACCCCTTCTCCCGTGTTCACAACTGACCGTATCAGGCGTTGGCGGCAGCCACCGCGCGCTTGGCCATCACCGCGATCAGATTGGCGCGATAGTCGGCCGAGGCATGGATGTCGGTCATCAAATTCTTCGCCGGCACTTTTACCCCTTCGAGTGCCGAGGCCGCGAAGTTCCCGGCTAATGCTGCCTCGATCTCCTTCGAACGAAAAACGCCGTCGTCGCCGGCACCGGTGACGGCGACGCTGACGCCATCCTTGCCCTTGGCCACGAACACGCCGACGATGGCGTAGCGCGATGCCGGATTGCGGAATTTTTCATAGGCCGCCTTGGCCGGCGCGGTGAAGGTGACGGCGGTGACGATTTCGCCATCCTTCAACGACGTTTCGAACAGGCCTTTGAAGAATTTGTCGGCTGATATCTGGCGCTTGTTGGTGATGATGGTGGCGCCCAGCGCCAGCAGCGCCGCCGGATAATCGGCCGCCGGATCGTTGTTGGCGATCGAGCCGCCGATCGTCCCCTTGTGGCGCACCGCCGGATCACCGATCAGCGATGCCAGATGAGAAAGCGCCGGACAGACCTTCTTCAGCTTCTCGTCATTGGCAACAGCGTGATGCGTGGTGGCGGCGCCGATGGCGACGGTCTTGCCCGACACCGTGACGCCCTGCAGCTCCGTGATCCGCGACAGGTCGACAAGGTCGGACGGCGCGGCAAGCCGCGTCTTCATCGCCGGGATCAGCGTCATGCCGCCCGAAAGCAGCTTGGCGTCGCCGGTCTTGATCAGCTTGGCGGCATCGGCGACCGAGGCGGCGCGGTGATAGTTGACTGCGTACATTTGTCTTTCTCCCCTGGGTGAAAGAGCGAACAGGAAGTAGCGAACATCGCGTTCTCCCCCTATTCGCTACTCCCTATTCGCCATTCGCGTTCAATGTTTCGTCGCGCGGATCGCGGCCCACACGGTGGACGGCGAAGCCGGCATGGCAAGATCGTTGCTGCCGATGGCATCGGTGATGGCGTTGATCACCGCCGGCGGTGAGCCGATGGCGCCGGCCTCGCCGCAGCCCTTGATCCCCAACGGATTGCCCGGGCAAGGCGTGTTCGAGGTCGAGACCTTGAACGACGGCAGATCGCCGGCGCGCGGCATGGTGTAATCCATGTAGCTCGCGGTCAGCAATTGTCCGCTGTTGTCGTAATAGGCGCCTTCGAGCAGTGCCTGGCCAATGCCTTGCGCCAGCCCGCCATGCACCTGGCCCTCGACGATCATCGGGTTGATGATGTTGCCGAAATCGTCAGCGGCGACGAACTGGACGATCTCGGTGACGCCGGTTTCCGGGTCGACCTCGACCTCGCAGATATAGCAGCCCGCCGGGAAGGTGAAATTCGACGGATCGTAGAACGCCGTCTCCTTGAGCCCGGGCTCCACGCCGCCCGGCAGGTTGTGGGCAGTGTAGGCGGCCAGCGCCATCTGGAACCACGGCACGTTCTTGTCGGTGCCGGCCACCTTCAGCGCGCCGTTCTCGATGATGATGTCGCCTTCGTCGGCCTCGAGCAGGTGCGCCGCGATCTTCTTGGCCTTGGCCTCGACCTTGTCGAGCGCCTTGACGATGGCCGACATGCCGACCGCACCCGAGCGCGAGCCATAGGTGCCCATGCCCATCTGCACCTTGTCGGTGTCGCCATGGACGATCGAGACCGAATCGAGCGGCACGCCGAAGCGCTCATTGACCAGTTGCGCGAAGGTCGTCTCATGGCCCTGGCCGTGGCTGTGAGAGCCGGTCAGCACCTCGATCGTACCGACCGCGTTGACGCGCACTTCCGCCGATTCCCAAAGGCCGACACCGGCGCCGAGCGAGCCGACGGCCGCAGACGGCGCGATGCCGCAGGCCTCGATGTAGCAGCTCATGCCGATGCCGCGCAGCAACCCCTTGTTGGCGGCGGCGGCCTTGCGCTTGGCGAAGCCGGCATAATCCGACGCCTGCATTGCCGCATCGAGCGAAGCGGCATAGTCGCCGGCGTCATAGCACATGATGACCGGCGTCTGATGCGGAAACGCTGTGACGAAGTTCTTGCGCCGCAGCTCAGCCGGCGAAACGCCGAACTGGCGGGCCGCCGTCTCCATCATGCGCTCCATGACGAAGGTCGCTTCCGGCCGCCCTGCCCCGCGATAGGCATCGACGGGCGCGGTGTTGGTGTATATCGCCTTCACATTGGCGTGGATGGCCGGGATGTTGTACTGGCCCGACAGCAGCGTCGCATAGAGATAGGTCGGCGTCGCCGATGAAAACAGCGACATATAGGCGCCAAGATTGGCTTGGGTTTCCACCTTCAGGCCGAGGATCCTGTGGTCCTTGTCGAAGGCCATTTCAGCATGGGTGTGATGGTCGCGGCCATGCGCGTCGGTCAGAAAACTTTCGGTCCGGTCGGCCACCCATTTGACCGGCACGCCGGTCTTCTTTGACGCCCACAGGCAGACGATCTCTTCGGGATAGATGTAGATCTTCGAGCCGAAGCCGCCGCCGACATCGGGCGCGATCACGCGCAGCTTGTTTTCCGGCGCGACATTGTAGAAGGCGCTCATCACCAGCCGCGCCACATGCGGATTCTGCGAGGTCGTCCAGCAGGTATAGTGATCCTCGGCCTTGTCGTAATGGCCAAGTGCGGCGCGCGGCTCCATGGCGTTGGGCACCAGCCGGTTGTTGATGATGTCCATCTTGACGACATGGGCCGCCTTCCCGAAGGCCGCCGCGGTGTCGTCGGCATTGCCGATGTCCCAGTCGAAGATCAGATTGTTGTCGGCTTCGGGGTGGATCTGCGGCGCACCCTTGTCCATCGCCTTGGAGGCATCGACGACGGCCTTCAACTCCTTGTAGGTGATCTCGACCGCCTCGGCGGCATCACGCGCCTGCCCCTTGGTCTCGGCGACGACGATGACGACGGCGTCGCCGACATAACGGACCCGGTCGAACGCCAGTGGCGACCATGCCCCCATCTTCATCGGCGAGCCGTCCTTGGAGTGGATCATCCAGCCGCAGATGAGATTGCCGATGCCGTCGGCCTTGAGTTCCTTGCCGGTCAGCACGCCGATGACCCCGGGCATGCCCTGGGCCTTCTTCACATCGATCTTCTTGATCTGCGCATGCGCGTGCGGACTGCGCACGAACGCGGCGTGCTTCATGCCGGGAACCACCATGTCGTCGACATAGCGGCCGGCGCCCGTGATGAACCGTTTGTCTTCCTTGCGCGCGACCCGAGCGCCAACACCTTCAATGCCCATCAGAAATTCCTCCGGAATTTATGGGAGTAGGGCAGTAGGGGAGCAAGGGAGTAGGGAAAAAGAGG
Source organism: Mesorhizobium sp. M0618 (assembly GCF_040320765.1). Taxonomy (NCBI): domain Bacteria; kingdom Pseudomonadati; phylum Pseudomonadota; class Alphaproteobacteria; order Hyphomicrobiales; family Phyllobacteriaceae; genus Mesorhizobium; species Mesorhizobium sp. M0618. Next base: position 72,531 of record NZ_JAMYQH010000021.1, read on the forward strand.
CCTCGTTGCGTTGGCCTTTTTGCCCTACTCCCCTACTGCCCTACTCCCTTATTCCCTTGCCTTAAGCAGCTTGTTTCGCCTTACCCTTCGACCCCTTCATCGTCGTCGATGCGGCGAGGATCGCCTTGACGATGTTGTGGTAGCCGGTACAGCGGCAGATGTTGCCTTCGAGCTCGGCGCGCACCGTCGCCTCGTCGAGCCCTTCGGGGTGGCGGCTGATCATGTCGGTCGCCGTCATGATCATGCCCGGCGTGCAGAAGCCGCACTGCAGCCCGTGATGTTCCTTGAAGGCGGCCTGCACCGGATGCAGGTCGGCGCCATTGGCCAGGCCCTCGATCGTCAACACGGTGGAGCCGGAGGCCTGCACCGCAAGCATCGTACAGGATTTGACCGCCTTGCCATCGACGTGGACGACGCAGGCACCGCATTGCGAGGTGTCGCAACCGACATGCGTGCCGGTAAGACCGAGATTTTCCCGTAGGAAGTGAACCAGAAGTGTTCGGTCCTCGGCAGCACCGCTGACCCGCTTTCCGTTCACCATCAACGAAACGTCCGACATGGTCCCTCCCTGGGTATCAACCTTGGTATCCACGCTGCCGACGCGGTATTCGCGCTTCGGTGGTGCATTATTCGTACACCGCACATCGGACAAAAAACAGCACGTCGCAAACGCGGAACATTGTACTTTCGGTCATGGCCGCGCCCAAACATGCGGTGCCGGTGGCCCCATTGCCAAACCGCCGATTGAAGGCAACAATGTCGGTCGACGCCCGCGCGCCAGAAGCATTTAAAAACAGCCGCGCACAAAAAAGCGTCGGAGGAAATGCGGAGAACATCGCTGGCCAATTCACAGACGCGCTATGCATGCGGCCTGTCGGCGCTCACCACGGACGAGCCCGACATGGAGGCGTTCGCCAAGGCGATCGCACTGGAAGCAGCCGCCATCGACGCAGGCTTTGCCCTGCTGTTCTTTTCCCAGAGCCTAGTCGAAGCCAGCGCCCTTTCCCAGGCGCTCATGACCCACGCACCGGCGCTCCACCACGCCGGCTGTTCGACTGCCGGCGAGATCACGCCGCAAGGTCTCGAGGATGGTCATGTGCTGGCCATGCTGCTTCCGTCCACCGCGTTCACCGCCGTTAGCGTGATGGTCGAAAATCTGTCCTCGTCGGGTATGGACAGGATCACCGGCGAGGTGGAGACCCTGCGGCGATCGCTGCGCGCGCGCCTCGGTTGCGATCGGACCAAAGGCACTTTCGCGCTCTGCTTCATCGACGGGCTCTCTTATGCCGAAGAAGCGGTGAGTTCAGCCATCCACTGGGGCCTCGATGACATACCGCTGCTTGGCGGCTCCGCCGGCGACGATCTGAAATTCGAGACGACGCGCCTGATCTCGAACGGCAAGGTCACCTCCGACAGCGCCATCATCGTGCTGATATCGACCGAAATTCCCTTCCATGTCTTCAAGACCGACAACTTCGTTCCCACCGATGAAAAACTGGTGGTGACGGCTTCCGATCCCGATCACCGCATCGTGCGCGAATTCAACGCCACCAATGCAGCGCAGGAATATGCCGCGTCCGTCGGCATCGTCGCGCAGATGCTGACGCCACTGAGCTTCGCCTCGCATCCCGTGGTGGTGAAGGTGGGCGGCCAATATTATTGCCGATCGATCCAGAAGATGCATGCCGACGGCTCGCTGTCGTTCTTCTGCGCCATAGACGATGGCGTCGTGCTGTCGATCGCCCAACCAAAGGACATGGTCGAATCGACGCGCGCCGCCCTGCGCGATGTCGAGGAGAGGCTTGGCGGCATCGACATGATCCTCGGCTTCGACTGCGTGCTGCGCCGGCTCGACGCGCGCAATCGGCAGGTGTTTCGCGAGATTTCGGAACTCTACCGGGTCAACAATGTCATCGGCTTCGGCACCTATGGCGAACAGTACCGGTCGATGCATCTGAATCAGACTTTTACCGGCATCGCCTTCGGCGAGCGCCAGGCGGCGGAATAGGACGGCGCAACAGGATGCCGCTGAGGGACATAAACGATCTTGAAAAGCTGAAGAAGATCAACGCGGCACTGGTCAGCCGCGTCGAGCGCTCTATGGACCAGCAAGGCAACGCCTTTTCGCTGTTCCAGACCGCGATTTCGCTGGAAAACCGGGTGCGCACCCGCACCGAGGAACTGCACTCGACCTTGCGCCGGCTGGAGCAGTCGAACATCGACCTCAGCGCCGCCAAGGAAAACGCCGAACTGGCGAACCTGTCGAAAACCCGTTTCCTCGCCGCTGCCAGCCACGACGTGCTGCAGCCCCTGAACGCGGCCCATCTCTCGGTTTCGGCCCTCGCCGAAGTTCAGACCAGCGACGAGGGCAAGAAACTGGTGCGGCAGGTCGAGCGCTCGCTGGAGACGATGGAGGATCTGCTTAGAACGCTGCTCGACATCTCAAAGCTCGATGCCGGCGTGGTGCAGCCCGACATAAGCGATGTCAGCCTGGAGGCGCTGTTCTCGTCGCTCCGCTCGGATTTCCTGCCGGTGGCGGAGATGAAAGGCCTGTCGCTGAAATTCCGGCCGGTCCATGCCGTCGTCCGCTCCGACCGCACGCTGCTGCGCCGTATCCTGCAGAACATTCTCTCCAACGCGCTGGGCTATACACGCTCGGGCGGCGTGCTTGTCGGCACCAGGCATCGCGGCGACACCATCCGCATCGACGTCGCCGATACGGGCTGCGGCATTCCCGACGACCAGCGCGAGGCGGTGTTCGAGGAGTTCCACCGCGGCACCTCGCCGGCCAATGCCGAACTGGACGGTGGCGGTCTCGGGCTCGGGCTTGCCATCGTGCGCCGCATGGCCAGCGCGCTCGGTCATCCCGTGACATTCTCGTCGAAGGTCGGACGCGGCACGATCTTCCACATCGATGTTCCCGTCGGCATCGGCGCGCCAGTCGATGCCATCGCCAGCGTTGCCGACATGGAACGGCCGCGCGGCTATGGCCTGTTCGGCACCAAGGTGCTGCTGGTCGAGAACGATATCGAAGTGCTGCAGGCCATGACCTTCCTGCTCGAACGCTGGCAATGCCTGGTGCGGGCCGCGACCTCGACCGACGATGCGCTCGACATGCTTGGCGACACCGACTGGGTGCCCGACATCGTCATTGCCGACCAGCATCTCGACGGCGGCGATCTCGGCACCACGACCATCGCCGAAGTCCGCGACTATCTCGGCCGCGCCGTGCCGGCGCTGATCGTCACCGCCGACAGTTCGGAAGCGGTCGCCAAAGCCGCCCGCTCCGGCGGCATCGAACTGATGCGCAAGCCGCTGAAGCCGGCACAGCTAAGGGCGCTACTGGCGCATTTGCTGGCTTAGCTTCCATACCCTCTCCCCTTGAGGAGAAGGGTAAAACTCAAAACCCCGCCTGATCGCGAAACAGCTCCGCATTGTCCAGCTTCGACACCTCGATCACCGCCTGGGTGCGGCTGTAGACATTGAGCTTGCGCAGGATCTCCGAGACATGCGCCTTCACGGTGGTCTCGCCCACCTGCAGCTCGTAGGCGATCTGCTTGTTGAGCAGGCCCTGGCGCAGCATTTGCAGCACGCGCAGTTGTTGTGGCGTCAGCGTCGACAGGCGCTGCACCATGTCGGCGCGGTCGACGCTTTCGGCGTCGGGCGTGCGGCCTTCATAGGTTTCCGGCACATAGATCGCGCCTTCCATCACCGAGCGTATGGCGGCGGCGAGGTCGCTCTTGCGCGCCGATTTCGGGATGAAGCCGGCGACACCATAGGACAGCGCCTCGGAAATGATCTTCGGCTCCTCATAGCCCGAGACGATGACCACCGGCAGGCGCGGATAGCGGGTCCGGAGCTGCAGCAGGCCTTCAAAGCCATGCACGTCGGGCATGTTGAGGTCGAGCAGCGCGAGATCGAACGGCTTGGCGCCGGCCAGAAGGTCCAGCGCCTCGGTGATCGAGCGCGCCTCCACGGTGTCGACTTCCGGGTAGGCCATCTGCACGGCGCTGTGCAGCGCCTCGCGAAACAGCGGGTGATCGTCGATGATCAGGAACCGGGCGCGATCGTGGGTTGCGGTCATAGGGGTTCATTTCAGTTCGTGGGCGATTAGAATAGCCTCGTCAGCATGGCCAGATTATTGCCAAATAGTATATCGCCATCTCCGGCGGAAAGTGCCGCCGGCACTTTCTCGACCAAATCGCCTTGTCCAGGCCCCCAAATCGGTCGAATGTTCCGGCAACCAAGCAGAGACCCACATGACAGAATTCGTCCTTCCCTTGCCCGCAACCGCATCGGTGGCCATTGCGGGCTCGTCCGATCGTTTCGCGGTGCGCCGTATCTACTGCGTCGGCCGCAACTACGCGGCGCATGCCCGCGAATTCGGCAATGACGAGCGTGATCCGCCCTTCTTCTTCACCAAGCCGGCCGACGCGGTGGTCGATTCCGGCACCGCTATCCCCTACCCGCCGCTGACGGCCAATCTGCACCACGAGATCGAGCTGGTGGCTGCGATCGGCAAAGCCGGCTTCCGCATTCCCCGCGACAAGGCACTGGACCATGTCTGGGGCTATGGTGTTGGCATCGACCTCACCCGCCGCGACCTGCAGGACGAGGCCAAGAAGGCCGCCCGGCCCTGGGACTGGTCGAAGGCCTTCGACTGCTCCGCCCCTTGCGGCCCGTTGGTGCAAGCGCAGGAATCCGGCCATCCACGGAAGGGCCGCATCTGGCTCGCCGTCAACGGCAAGGTCAGGCAGGATGCCGACCTCGCCGAACTGATCTGGCCGATATCGGATATCGTGTCGATCTGCAGCGAGGCGATAGAACTCGAGCCCGGCGACCTGATCTTCACCGGTACGCCGGCAGGCGTCGGCGCGGTTGGCCCCGGCGACACGATGACCGGCGGCGTCGACGGCATCGGGACCATCGAAGTGACCATCGGCCAGCCGAAGTGAGGCCATGAGCGAACTCGTCCTGCACAATTACTATCGCTCCTCCACCTCCTATCGGGTGCGGATCGCGCTGGAGATGAAGGGGCTGAGCTACGACTACGTCCCGCATCATTTGCGCCATGGCGAGCATCTGGAACCAGCCTATCTCGCGGTCAATCCGCAAGGGCTGGTGCCGGCGCTGATCCTCGGTGATGGCACGCTGCTGACGCAATCGCTGGCGATCATCGAATTCCTCGACGAGACCAGCCCGGAACCGCCGCTGCTGCCGAAGGACCCGGCCGGACGGGCCCGCGTGAAAATGCTGGCGCAGATGATCGCCTGCGACATCCACCCGGTGAACAATCTGCGCGTGCTGACCTCGCTGCGCACTCTGTTCGGCGCCTGCGACGAAGACATCACCAACTGGTTCCGCCATTGGGTGAACGAGGGCTTTCAGCCGCTTGAACAGATCCTGGCTTCCTCGCCCGAAACGGGTGCATTCTGCCATGGCGACGCGCCGGGCCTGGCCGACATCTGCCTCGCCGCGCAGATTGCCAGCAACGCCCGGTTCGGCGTCGATCTGACGCCCTACCCGACGATCGCGCGCATCAACGCCGCCTGCATGGCGCTGCCAGCCTTCCAGAAAGCCGCGCCCCAGAACCAGATCGATGCCGAGTAGAAAAGCCACCGACCCAGGTGAAGCCAAGGCGCTGGCCGATATAGAGGCTTATGGCTGCCACATCTTGCATGTGCTGGAGGAAGGCGACGATCCGCCTTTCACCTATTCGGTTGGGATAGAGCACAACTTCAAGGCGCCGGAACTCATCGTCATCGGCCTGAAGCCGGAAATCTCCCAGTTCATCATCAACGAGTATTGCAGCCGCGTCCGCTCCGGCGAGGTTTTCCAACCAGGGCAGCGATCGTCCGGTTTTATCGAAGGTTTCGACTGTCAATTCGGCGCCGTTCATATCGAACACTATCGCGAGCATTTCGGCTGGGACCTCTGGTTCTACGACGGCCTGGATTTCGGTGTTCTCCAGCTGATCTATCCCACTGTGGACGGCATCTGGCCGTGGCAGGCCGAGGCGAGCGACTGGTTCCGAGCCTGGCAGCCGCTTCTCGACACCGCGCCGTGGCCATAGGCTTATCTGCCGACGCGCAGCGTCAACGCCCAGAACAGCAGCGCCAACAGGCCGATGCCGGCGCCAAGCACACAGACGCCATTCCAGCCCATTGCACCATAAGCCATGGTCGAGGCGATGGAGCCCAGGGCGCTGCCGACCGAGTAGAAGATCATGTAGCCGCCAACCAGTCGGCTGCGCGCATCCGGCCGCCGGGCGAAGATCAGGCTCTGGTTGGTGACGTGGACGGCCTGGATCGCCAGATCCAGCATGACTATGCCGGCGACGAGCAACCACAGAGACATGCCCATGAAGGCGATCGGCAGCCAGGCCGCCATCATCAGCAGCAGGCTGAGGCCGGTGACCAACTGGCCGCATCCACGATCGACGAGGCCGCCGGTCCAGCGCGCACCGAGCGCGCCGGCGACGCCCGCAAGGCCGAAAAGCCCGATCTCGGTATGCGAAAGTGAAAATGGCGCGACGCTCAACGGCAGTACCAGCGGCGCCCACAGCACGTTGAAGCTGGCGAAGATCAGCATGGCCAGCACCGCCCGCACGCGCAGCAGCGGCTCCTGCGCGAACAGCAGCAGCACCGAAGCGAGCAGGCGTGGATAGGATGTGCGTGGCCGCTCCGCCTCGTGGCGCGGCAGGATCAGGTAGAGAACCATCGCCATGACGAGCGTCAACATGGCCGAGACAAGATAAACCCAGCGCCAGCCGGCGAAATCGGCGACGACCCCCGAAGCGAAGCGGGCAAGCAGGATGCCCAGGATGACGCCGCTGGTGACGGTGCCGACCGCCCGCCCCCGCTCCGATGCTACAGCGAGGTCGGCAGCGAAGGCGACCAGCACCTGCACCACCACCGCCAGCAGCCCGACGACCGCGAGGCTCGCCAGCAGCATCGCCGCGTTGGGCGCGATCCCGACCGCCACCAGCGCCACGGCAGACAGAATCGCCTGCCCGGCAATCAGCTTGCGGCGATCGAACAGGTCGCCCAGCGGCACGATGAAGAACAGGCCGAGCCCATAGCCGATCTGCGTGACCGTCACCACGATGCCGACCGAGGCCGGCGCGATAGCAAAATCATGCGCTATGGCGTCGAGCAGCGGATGAGCGAAATAGATATTGGCGACGCTCAGGCCGCAGGCGATGGCGAAGATCAGCGCGGTCAATCGTGACAATCCCGTAGGCGGCGGCGCCACCCGATGCGGCCCATCGGATTGCTCGAGGCTTGTTGCACCGCTGTTCGCCACCTGCATGTTCATGTCTCTCTCCACAAAAGGTTTCAACTTGAAACCTCTTGCTGGATAGGCGGAACAGTTTTATGTTGCAACCGAAATTAGAGCATTGGACCAACGACTGCCATGGTGAAACGAACGAGCCACCACGAAGCGGATTGCTTCATAGCGCGACCACTGGACGCGATTGGCGACTGGTGGTCGCTGCTCATCGTGCGTGACGCCTTCGACGGCTTGCGGCGCTTCGGCGAATTCCAGAAGAGCCTCGGCGTCGCCAAGAACATCCTGTCGTCGCGGCTGCGCAATCTTGTCGCGCATGGCATCCTCGAAACGGTCCCGGCGCCCGACGGCAGCGCGCATCATGAATATGTGCTGACGCAAAAGGGACGCGGCCTGTTCTATGTCCTGGTTGCCCTGCGGCAATGGGGCGAGACCTACTTCGCCGGACCGGGCGAACCCTATACCTTCATGGTCGACAATCTCACCAGCCGGCCGATCAAGCGACTGGAAGTACATGCCGAGGACGGGCGGCAGCTTGCCCCCGGCGAAACCCGGCTTGCCGACTTTCGCAACCGCGGAACCAGTTAAGGGCTGCTGCCTGCCAACAGGCCTGGCGGAATCGATTTCTGATCGACCAGACAGGGAATCGGCTATCGTTTCCTGCAGCACAGAGGGTGGAGTGACCGATGAAAGCCGTCGTCTTCGAGAAATTCGGCGAAGCGCCGAGGATCCAGACCGTTCCTGATCCGAAGCCGGCCGCTGATGGCGTCGTCATCAAGGTCGAGGCGACCGGTCTGTGCCGCAGCGACTGGCATGGCTGGATGGGTCATGACGACGGCATCACGCTGCCGCATGTGCCGGGCCACGAGCTGGCCGGCGTCGTTGTTGCCGCCGGCAAGCAGGTCACCCGCTGGAAGGCCGGCGAGCGCGTCACCGTGCCGTTTGCCGTCGGCTGCGGCCGCTGCTTCGAGTGCAATTCGGGCAATCACCAGGTCTGCGAGCACCAGACGCAGCCTGGCTTCACCGGCTGGGGCTCGTTTGCCGAATATGTCGCCATCGAACACGCCGATACCAATCTCGTGCGCTTGCCCGACGAGATGGAATTCGCCACCGCCGCCAGCCTCGGCTGCCGCTTCGTCACCTCGTTTCGAGCCATCGTCGACCAGGGCCGGGTGAAGCCGGGCGAATGGGTCGCGGTGCATGGCTGCGGCGGCGTCGGCCTGTCGGCGATCATGATCGCCAGTTCAATGGGCGCCAATGTCATCGCCATCGATCTCACCGACGAGAAACTGGATTTCGCCAAAAAGATCGGCGCCGTCGCCACCATCAATGCATCCACGACACCGAACGTGGTCAAGGCGGTCAAGCAGATCACCAATGGCGGCGCGCACATGTCGATGGACGCGCTCGGCCACCCCACCACCTCGTTCAATTCGATATCCAATCTGCGCCGGCGCGGCCGCCATGTGCAGGTCGGCCTGATGCTGGGCGAGCATGCCCGGCCGCAGGTGCCGATGGACAAGGTGATCGCCTTCGAACTCGAAATCCTCGGCAGCCACGGCATGCAGGCCTACCGCTACCAGGCGATGATGGACATGATCCGCAACGGCAAGCTGAAGCCCGAACTGCTGGTCGGCAAGAGGATCAGCCTCGACGAGGCGCCCGCGGCCCTGATGGCGATGGGTGGCTTCGAGGGCATTGGTATTGGGGTGGTCACGAAGTTTTAGGCGGGGACGGCACCGTCGTCAGGCGATCGCGCGTCGTGGCAATTCCTGCTTCGCGAATCGTTTGGCGCCGACGACGCAAAGCACGACGCCAAGCGTGACGACCACCATCAGCGGGCTGACCTGCTCGTGCAGCAGCGTCGCTGCCAGTGCCAGTCCGAAAAATGGCTGCAGCAGCTGCAACTGTCCAACCGCGGCGATGCCGCCTTGCGCCAGCCCGCGATACCAGAACACGAAGCCGATCAGCATGCTGAACAGCGAGACATAGGCAAGCCCGATCCAGGCACTGACGCCAACGCCGTCGAACGACGGCGGCATGGTCATCAGCGTCACCACCAGCATGATCGGCAGCGACAGCACCAGCGCCCAGCAGATCACCTGCCAGCCGCCAAGCTTGCGTGACAGCGCGGCACCCTCGGCATAGCCCAGACCGCAGGCGATGATGGCAGCCAGCATCAAACCATCACCCACCGGCGAGGCCGTCACGCCCTGCGTCAGGGCAAAACCCGCGACCAGCGCGCTGCCGATGCATGAAAACAGCCAGAACGCCGGGCGCGGCCGATCGCCGCCGCGCAGCACGCCGAAAATCGCAGTGGCCAGCGGCAGCAGGCCGACGAAGATGATGGAATGGGCCGTGGTGACGTGCTTGAGCGCCAGTGCGGTCAGCAAGGGAAAGCCGACCACCACGCCAAGCGCGACGATCACCAGCGACAGCAGGTCGCCGCGCTCCGGACGCTTTTGCCGAAACAGGAGCAGCAGTGCCAGGCCAAGCAGTCCGGCAATCGCCGCTCGGGCCGAAGTCAGGAATGTCGGATCGAAATCCCTGACCGCCACGCGCGTTGCCGGCAGCGAGCCGCTGAAGATCAACACGCCGATGAATCCATTCATCCAGCCGCTCGCGGTCTTGTCCATCGTATGCTCCGTTTGTCGGCTCCGTATCGCGCGGAGCCGGTAGTATCGCCAGAGACAATGCGGTACAATTACACACAACTGTCATGCTTAGAAGAGCAGTACGGATGGACAAACAGACAACAGGAAGCGAGAGCAGCGGAACGCTGGTCGAAGGCGTCATGGCGACGATCCGCCAGCGGATCGCGGCGCGCAGCCTGACGCCGGGAGCGCAATTGCCGTCGATCCGCACCTTTGCCAAATCCATGCGAGTGTCCAAATCCACCGTGGTCGAAGCCTATGAGCGGCTCGCCGCCGAAGGTGCGATCCGCTCGCGGCCGGGCTCCGGATTCTATGCCGCCGGATCGCTGGCGCCGCTGTCGCTGGCCGAGATTGGTCCTCGCCTCGACCGCGCGGTCGACCCCCTCTGGATCTCACGCCAGTCCCTGGAGGCCGGCGACGACATGCTGAAACCCGGCTGCGGCTGGCTGCCGGCCTCGTGGATGCCGCAGGCAGGTCTGCGCCGGGCACTGCGCACGGTAGCGCGTGCCGACGATATCGCACTGGTCGATTACGGCACGCCGCTCGGCCTGCCACCGCTGCGGCAATTGCTGGCGCGGCGTATGGCCGGGCACGGCATCGAGGCCTCTCCCGGGCAGATCATGCTGACGGAATCAGGCACGCAGGCCATCGACCTGTTGTGCCGGTTCCTGATCGAGCCCGGCGACACCGTGCTGGTCGACGACCCCTGCTACTTCAACTTCCACGCTCTGTTGCGCGCCCACCGGGCCAAGGTCGTCAGTGTCCCCTACACGCCGTCGGGGCCGGATATCGATCTGTTCGCGCAAGCGTTGGCCGAGCACCGGCCGCGCCTCTACATCACCAATTCCGCCATCCACAACCCGACCGGCGCGGTGCTGTCGCCAGTCACCGCCCATCGGCTGCTCAAGCTCGCCGACCAATCGGATCTGACCATCGTCGAAGACGACATCTTCGCCGATTTCGAACATGCGCCCGCCCCGAGGCTGGCGGCGTTCGATGGTCTCAACCGCGTTGTCCACATCGGCAGCTTCTCCAAAACGCTTTCGGCGTCGGTTCGCTGCGGCTTCATCGCTGCACCGCGCGACTGGATCGAGCCCCTGACCGACCTCAAGATCGCCACCACCTTCGGCGGCGGCCGGCTCGCGGCCGAACTGGTGCTGACGCTGCTCAAGGACGGCAGCTACCGCAAGCATATGGATTTGCTGCGCGCGAAGCTTGCCCGCGCCATGGGCGAGACCAGCGTTCGTCTGAAGGCGATCGGTATCTCACCCTGGATCGACCAGCCGGCCGGCCTGTTCCTGTGGTGCAGCCTGCCGGATGGCGTCGATGCGGCTGAAGTGGCCCGCCGCGCTTTGGCCGACAACATCGTGCTGGCGCCCGGCAACGCATTCAGCCTGTCCGGAACGGCCAGCCGCTTCCTGCGCTTCAACGTCGCCCAATGCACGGACGAGCGGATTTTCACGGTGATCGAAGCTGCGATGGCGCGTTGATGCCCATCAAGCTGATCCTGTTGCCTGGGCAACCTTCGGCTGCTAGGGAACCGCGAGCGCACTCGAGAGAATGTCCGCGCAATCATTCCGGGATAGTGGTTATGGGAACCAGCAAGTCAGCAGACAAGTAGGCCGCAACAGCAGTTCGTTGTTGCGGCGGCCCGTCATTTCCCATTTTCAGTGAGAACGGCAGATCGCCGCCAAATGTAGCCATTTGAGCGGATGTTCAATCATGCCTTGTCCAAAAAACCCGACATGGACCACTTCCCTGCCAGCAGCCATGGTGCTGATGGCGCCCTTCGACATCCTGGCCTCGCTGGCCATGGATATCTACCTCCCGATCGTCCCGGCGATGCCGGGAATCCTCAAGACATCGCCTGATGTCATCCAGCTGACGCTGAGCCTCTACATGATCTGTCTTGGGCTCGGCCAAATCGTCTTCGGCCCGATTTCCGACAGGATCGGCAGGCGTCCGGTGCTGATCGGCGGCGCGCTTTTATTTGCAGGCGCTTCCGTCCTGCTCGCCTGCACCTCGCTGGCCATGGTGTTCGTCGCCTTGCGGGTCGTGCAGGCCATCGGTGCATCCGCCATTCTCGTTGCGACCTTTGCAACGGTTCGCGACGTTTATGCGCAGAGGCCTGAAAGTGCCGTCATCTACGGCCTGTTCAGTTCGATGCTGGCCTTCGTGCCGGCGTTGGGGCCGGTTGCCGGTGCATTGATCGCCGACAATCTCGGCTGGCGCGCGATCTTCCTGACGCTCGGCGGTCTGGCGGTAGCCGCCACCCTCAACGCATGGCCGAGATGGCATGAAACACGGCCCATCAATGGCAACGACAGGCGAATGGCGTTTCGTCCCATTCTCTCCAGCTTAGCCTTCTGGACCTATACGCTCGGCTTCAGCGCCGCCATGGGCGCCTTCTTCGTGTTCTTTTCGACAGCGCCACGGGTGCTCATGGATCGCGCCGGCTTTTCACAACTCGGTTTCAGCCTTGCCTTTGCCACCGCGGCACTGGTCATGATCGTGACCACCCGCTTCGCCAAAAGGTTCATTGCACGTTGGGGCATCGCGGGCAGTGCTATCAGAGGCATGGCGATGTTGCTGCTCGGCGCGGCTCTGCTGGCGGCCGGGCAACTGTTCGCGGCGCCGTCCTTCGAGACATTCGTCGGCCCGATGTGGATCATTGCCGTGGGCATCGTCTTCACTGTTTCGGTCACCGCGAACGGCGCACTCGAGGCCTTCGGCGATGTCGCGGGAACCGCCGTCGCGCTCTACTTCTGCATCCAGAGTCTTGTCGTCGGCACCCTCGGCACGCTGTTCGTCATCGTGCTCGGCGGAGACACGGCGTGGCCATTGGTGGGCTACTGTTCGGTCATGGCGACGCTCACACTGAGCGCGCTGAGATATTTGCGAAAACGCCAAACCGAATAAACGGGACGGATGAGAAGCCTGGGCGATTGGCGCAGGCTTCTCATCGTTGTCAGCGAGACGCCGCGCAGATCTCCCGCACGCAGTCGCGCAGCCAGCGTTGCGCCGGATCGGCATCCAGGCGCGGGTGCCACAGCATGGAGATGGTGACCCCAGCCGTGGCAACAGGCAGGGCAAAACTGTGCATGCCGACGCGTGCGCCCTCGGTGTGCCGCTCCGGAACGCTGGCGATCAGGTCTGATGTGCGGGCCATGGCAAGGGCTGCCGAGAACCCGGACACCATGCACACGATTGTCCGCTGCAGCCCGAGCCGGTTCAGAGCCTCGTCGATCGGCCCTTTCTCGCGGCCACGCCGTGAAACGCTGATGTGCCGGCCTGCGGCATAGCGCTCTGGCGTCACCGCGCCCTCGCTCAACGGATGGCCCGTTCGCACGGCGCCGATGAAGCAGTCGCGAAGCAATGCTTGGATGCGCACCTCCGGTCCGGTCTCGCCAGCGACGCCTATGTCCAGGTCGATCGCCGCATCGCGGAGCGACATGACGTCTCTATCGGACTTCGGTGCAAAGCGGAGCCGCACGCCGGGCGCATCGGCCTGGATGCGGGCAACGAGACGAGGTGCGAATTCTTCGACGAAGCTCTCATTGGTGCGCAGCGTGAAGACCCTGTCCAGGCTCCGGAGATCGAGCAAGGTGGCAGGACGCAGCAGCGCCTCCGCATCCTGGACGACACGACCAGCCTGTTGTCGCAGTTCTTCCGCACGCGGCGTCGCCACCAGGCCTCGACCGGCGCGAACCAGCAGCGGATCGCCCGTCGCCTCGCGCAGCCGCGCCAGCGTCCGGCTCATCGCCGAGGGGCTGAGGCGCAGGCGGCTGGCGGCACGCGCCACGCTGCCTTCGGTCAGCAGGACGTCGAGAGCGAACAGTAAGTTGAGATCGGGTGATGTCATCGGCAGATCATGGCATGATATGGCGCCAAACGCACGAATAAGATGCAAATGCTGCGCCTTCCACCACATTGGCCAAGGAACTAGATCTCCAGCAGTTCCGGTTGTGGGACTGATGGAAGGAGATCGCCGTGGCAATCGCTGAGCAAAATCGAAATGAGTACGTGTCGGCGCAGCCACAAACCCAATCTGCCCGCTGGGCGCTGGCAAGCCTGTCGCTCGCCACGCTGCTGTCGTCGCTGGGAACCAGCATTGCCAGCGTCGGGCTGCCGTCGCTGATGCAGAATTTCGGCGCGACGTTCCAGGCCGTGCAATGGGTTGTTCTGGCCTATCTTCTCGCCATCACCACACTGATCGTCAGCGCCGGTCGGCTGGCCGACATGTTCGGGCGCCGGCCGTTGCTGCTTGCCGGCATCGCGCTGTTCACATCGGCATCGGTGCTCTGCGGCCTGGCGCCGACGCTGTGGCTGCTGATCGCCGCACGCGCCGTGCAGGGACTTGGCGCGGCGCTGATGATGGCGCTGACGCTGGCCTTTGTCGCCGAAACCGTGACCAAAGACAGAATTGGCAGCGCCATGGGCCTGCTCGGCGCCATGTCCGCGATCGGCACGACACTTGGCCCTTCGCTCGGCGGCCTTTTGATCGCCGGCTTCGGCTGGCGAGCGATCTTCCTCGTCAATGTCCCGCTGGGTGTGCTCACCTTCGCTCTCGCCTGGCGTGCCCTGCCGGCACACAGCAAGACAGCGCAGCAGGTCGACCGAGGCACGTTCGATGTCGTGGGCACCGCCTTGCTGGCCTTGACGCTGGCCGCCTATGCACTGGCCATGACGCTGGGCAGAGGCAATTTCGGCGCACTCAACATCGGCCTGCTGATCGCTGCCGGCATCGGCGTGTTTCTCTTCGCCGCCGCGCAGGCGAGAGTGAAAAACCCCTTGATCCAGCTTGCCAGCTTCCGCGACCTCCAACTGAGCGCCAGTCTCACCATGAGCCTCGTCGTCGCCACGGTGATGATGGCGACCCTGGTGGTGGCCCCGTTCTACCTGTCGCGAGGACTTGGGCTCGATGCCGCAATGGTCGGCCTCGTCCTGTCCACCGGGCCGCTCGTCTCGACCTTGTCGGCGCTGGTGGCCGGACGCCTGGCCGACCGCTTCGGCGCCCACAGGATGATGGTCGCAGGCCTGCTCAGCCTCGCGACAGGCACGTTCCTGCTGTCGCTCGCCGTGATCAGATTCGGCATTGCCGGCTATGTCGTTGCGATCACCGTCACCTGCATCGGCTATGCCCTGTTCCAGACATCCAACAATGCAGCCGTCATGACCGGTGTCGGCGCCGGCCAGCGCGGCGTCGTTTCCGGCCTGCTCAACCTTTCGCGCAACCTCGGGCTGATCACCGGCGCCTCGTTGATGGGCGCCATATTCGCCGTCGCATCGGCCAAAGGGCAGGAAGGCATTGGACTTCTGAGTTCCGAGGCCGCAGCACGGGGAATGCAGGTCACATTTCAGACGGCCACGGTGCTGGCGCTGGCTGCACTGTTCCTCGCACTGCTCTCGGCCCGCGCCGAGTTCAAGCGGCAGAGGCTGGTGGAAGTATCACAAGACCTCTGATTTTGCGCTCCAGGTGAACAGCCTCTCACGCCCCTGCCCGCTTGCGGCGTTCATAAAGCATGACCAGCGTTTCGGCCATCAAAGCAGGCTTTTCCTCGCCTTCGATCTCGACCGTGTTGGCGGCCTTCATCAGATACTGGCCGGGGCCCCTGTCCTCCATGGACAGCAGCGTGATGCGCAGTCTGATGCGGGCACCGACCTTGACCGGTGCCAGGAAGCGTACCTTGTCGAAGCCATAATTGAAGGCGGCCTGCGTATTCTCGGGCACGATGCCCATGCCGAGCGCCAGTGCGCCGATGATCGACAGCGTCAGATAGCCATGCGCGATCGTCGTGCGGAACGGGCTTTGCCGCCGCGCCCTTTCAGGGTCGACATGAATCCATTGATGGTCGCCGGTGCATTCAGCGAACTGGTCGATGCGGTTCTGGTCGACCGTCGTCCACTCCGACACGCCGAGTTCCAGCCCGGCCATCGTCCTCAACTGCTCGTAGGTAGGCGGCGTTTTAGGCCGTATTTCGTTCATTCCTGGTTTCCCGATCGCTTCCAGAGCCTCCGGACCACGAACTGACGGCCTCTGTCAATTCGCTCTGCGCGAATCCGTTCCGTCGATTTCGGCCGCAATCGTGCCACGCCGCCGGCGCAGTCGCAGGTCAAATCGGGCTTTCCGGGCTTCAGGGCGCTGTCGGCAGCAATGAGCCGGCCCCGGCCACATCCGCTACTTCTTCTCGTAGCCGGCGCGGATTTCCTCCATCGCCTCCTTGATGCGGGTGCGCAGGATGTCGACCGATTCGGCACCGGATTTCTTGACCAGTTCAGCCACTTCGCCCGCATTCTTCAACGCGGCCTCGAAGGACTTCCTGGCAAACTCCCTCCGTTTGGCCATCAGTTCCTGCGGATTGCCCGGCGCCCTGTAGCTTTGCGCGATATCGGTGACCTCGCGCAGCGTATCCTGCAGCATCTCGCGCTGCCGGGACAACAGCGAGGTGGCGCCGGCGGCACCGGCTCGTGCCGATTTCTCCAGCGCTTCGATGTTCTTGCGATGATGGGCGAGGATCGCCTCGACATCGACATTGGGCACCTTCAGGTCGCGGCCGAACCTGCCGAACATGTCCATGAAAGAATCGGATTCCGGTTGTTTTGCCATGCTCGTTTGCTCCCCTTTGCCGCATGATGCGGGCACCCTCGGCGGGAGAATAGCACTCGCATGCCGCGAGTCCATGAACGCGGAGGAATGAGCGCCAGTCGGGCCGCGCATCAATTCACGAGGAACAGCCGCTCGGCCACATAGAGCACGACACCGGCGAGGCCGCCGATGATCATGCCGTTGAAGCGGATGTATTGCAGGTCCTTGCCGATGTTCATCTCGATCAGCCGCGTCAGCTGCGCCAGGTCCCAGCGCTTGACCTGGTCGGCGATGAATGTCGACACGCCGGCCTTCTGGCTCTCCACGAACGACGCCAGCGCCACCACGAACCCCTGGTTCATGTCGGCCCGGATCTGCGCATCGCCGGCAAGATGGCGGCCGACCTCGACGAACATGTTGGCAAGATGCGCGCAAATGACCGAATTCGGCGCCTTGGCGTCCTGCTCGATGAACTGGCTGAGGCTTGCCCACATGTCGCCGGCCAGTCCCCTGACTTCCGGCCGGGCCAGGAAATCGCGCTTCAGCTTCTCGGCACGTTTGGCATATTGCTTCGATGTCCTCAGCTTTTCGATGAAGCCTTGAGCGAAATGGTCGAATTCGGCGCGCATCGGGTGATCGGGATCGGCCCTCACCTCGTCGAGCAGCGAACCGGCCGAGGCGACGATCTTCTTCAGCAGATAGGCGTCGGCGCGGAACAGGTTGAACAGCGACGGCAATTCCTCGCGGATCTTCTCGCGCATCGTCGCCAGCGCCTGTTCGTCATTGAGGAACCTGCCGATCACCTTGGTGAACTCGTCGAACAGTTTCTGGTGGCGGCGGTCGTCGGTAAGCGCTGACAACAGCTCGGCGGCCAGCGGCGCCAGCGGCACCTTTTCGATCTGTTCGAGCATGCGGCTGGTGACGAAGCCGCGCAGGCCGGATTGCTCTATCGCCGCCAGCGTCTGCGGCACCAGCCGCACGACGAAGCGCGACAGGCCGGCGGCGCGCTCGGTATCGGCCAGCCAATCGGCGACCAGCGCCGAAAAATCGACCTCGGCGAGCTTTTCACGCACCGGTTCAGGCGCCAGGAAGTTGACCTCGATGAAGCGCCCGAGATTGTCGGCGATGCGGTTCTGGTTCTCGGGGATAATGGCGGTGTGCGGGATCGGCAGCCCCAGAGGTCGCCTGAACAGCGCCACGACCGCGTACCAGTCGGCGAGGCCGCCGATGGTCGCCGCCTCGGCAAAGGCAGCGATGAAGCCGAGCCACGGATGGACGTGCTCGAATGATTTGGCGAGCGCAAACACCAGCACGCAAAGCGCCAGTGCGGCCGCCGCGACGAATTTTGTCCGCCGCAACGCGGAAAGCTTGGCATCCGCTTCGGCATCGAAACGGACAGGCGCCAGGGACGAAGCCGATTGTGACATGGGTGAGCCGCTCCTCGTCGATCTCGGGCTATTTAGTGGTTTGACAGCCAAAATACCCGCGACAGCGGGTTTCGCCCGGAATCTTCCCCGGCCGCGCACACAAAGTTGAGGAGGAAATTCATCTATCGCGCGAAGCTAGTCTGGAATTATTCCAAGGTATAGGCCATATTCCGCCGAGGCCAATGTGGCGAATCCGGAAATTCGGGTCAAAGCCGCATCAGCAAAAATTTCCAGATCTGGCGTGGTTGCACCGCACCAGTACCTTGTGAGGACAAAATGCGGCTTACGCGCCAGACCAACTATGCCATGCGCATCTTGATGTATTGCGCGGCCAATGATGACCGATTGAGCCGCATCCCGGAGATCGCGGCCGCGTATTCGGTGTCGGAGCTTTTCCTGTTCAAGATCCTGCAGCCCCTGGTCGAGCACGGCCTTGTCCAGACCGTGCGTGGCAGGAATGGCGGCGTCAAGCTTGGCCGTGCTGCCGAAGCCATCAGCCTGTTCGATGTCGTGCGCGTGACGGAAGAGAGCTTCGCTATGGCTGAGTGTTTCGAGAACGACGCCGCCGAATGCCCGCTTGTCGACAGCTGTGCGCTGAACTCGGCGTTGCGCGAGGCGCTGAACGCGTTCTTCGCGGTGCTGGAGCGCTACACGATCGCCGATCTGGTGGCGGCGCGGCCGAATGTGCGCAACCTGCTCGGCATCGACATGCTGATGGAGCGCCGCGCCCCGGCTGCCTGAGCGTCTTTCTCCCCATTCTACGGGGAGAAATGCCCGGCAGGGCAATGAGGGGCGGCGCCGACTTCCACAATTGGCGCGCCCACAATTGGCGCGCAATGCCGGCCTCACCTGAATATCAACCGACCGAAGATTGCGGCAGCACGAACGGCATGTTCCCCGTCGGCAGGACGCCGACTTTTAGCCGGCAGTCGAAAACCTTCTCGATCAGGTCATCGCTCAGCACATCCCGCGGCGACCCGGTGGCGGCTAGCCTGCCGCGGTGCATGACGAAGATCCGGTCGGCATACATGGCCGTCAGATTGAGGTCGTGCAGGATGGCGACCACGCCGCCGCCCCTTCTGGCGAAGTCGCGGGCAATGTTCATGATGATCAACTGGTGCTTGATGTCGAGGCTGGAAACCGGCTCATCGAGGAACAGAAAGCGCGGCTTGCCGTCGAGCACCGGTGCCCAGACCTGGCACAGCACGCGTGCGAGCTGAACGCGCTGTTGCTCGCCGCCCGAAAGCTCCTGGTAGAAACGGCCGGCAAAGCCGTCGAGATCGACACGCGCCAGCGCCCGTTCCGGCAGCCGCGCATCCTCGCCCGGCAAGACGCCTGAGCGGCCGCCGACAAGGCCAAGCTTGACCACTTCCCGCACGGTGAACGGGAACGACAGCGTCGTCGCCTGCGGCAGCACAGCGCGATGGACGGCCACCTCTACCGGCTTCATCGTCGAGAGATCTCGGCCGTTGAGGGCAACGCGCCCGGTATAGGCGAGTTCGCCGGAGAGCGCTTTGAGGAAGGTCGTCTTGCCCGAACCATTGGGGCCGACGATGGCGGCGATCTCGCCGGGCCGCGCGTGGAAATCGATACCGCTGACGATAGGCTTGCCGGCGATATCAACCGAAACATCCTTGGCCTCGATCATCAAGCCTCACAAATCAACCACGCCGCGCTTGCGCAGCAGGATCCAAAGGAAAAACGGCGCGCCTGCTATCGCGGTGACGATGCCTATCGGCAGTTCGGCCGGCGCAACGATGGTGCGTGCGACCGCATCGGCCAGAAGCAGCAGCGAGGCACCGAGCAGCGCCGACGCCGGCAGCAGATAGCGATTGTCCGGACCAATCAGCAGGCGCAGCAGATGCGGTACCACGATGCCGACGAAGCCGATGCCGCCGCTGACGGCGACGGATGCGCCGACCGCGGCAGAGACGCCGACGATGGCCGTGTATTTCAGCCGCTGCACCGGAATGCCGAGATGACCGGCGGTCGCCTCGCCAAGCGCAAGCGCGTTGAGGCCGCGTGCCAGGAACGGCATCGCCGCCAGCGCCAGCACAATGATCGGCCCTACCGACGCGATCTTCGCCCAAGTCGCGCCACCGAGCGATCCGAGTTGCCAGAAGGTCAGGTCGCGCAACTGGCGATCGTCGGCCATGAAGATGAGGATGCCGGTCAGCGCCATGGCGAGCGCCGCCAGCGCGATGCCGGCGAGCAGCATTGTGGCAACCGAGGTTTGCCCTCGCCGCGTCGCTACCTGATAAAGCACCAGCGTGGTGGCGAGCCCGCCACAGAAGGCCGCCAGCGGCAGGGCAAATGTGCCAAGCAAGGCTGTCACCGGAGCCAATATCGTGGCGCCGAGCACGATGACGGCAACCGCGCCGAGGCTGGAGCCGGCCGAGACGCCGATCAGGCCGGGGTCGGCCAGCGGATTGCGGAACAGTCCCTGCATGACCGCGCCGGAGACCGCGAGCGCCGCGCCGACCAGCATGCCGAGAATGATGCGCGGCAGGCGGATGTCGTAGACAATCAGGCTGTCGCGGGCACTCACCGCGGCGTCATCAGGCACTGTGCCGAACAGCCAGTCGCCAATGACGTTGACGGCCGAAGCGTCCGAAGCCCCCGATGTCAGCGACAGAAAAATGGCAGCCGCGAGCCCCAGGCACAGCAGAAGGATGACGATGCGGGCGCGGCCCGACCGGTCGCCTTCGGATACGCTTGCCATCACCGGGCCGGCGATCGATTGATCGACCATGATCCGCCCGTTCAGTCCGTGACCTGCCCGCCATAAAGCGAGACAGCGAGGTCGTGGATGGCATCGGCCGTGCGTGGCCCGAAGCCGAGCAGATAGGCACCGTCGATGCGGATCAGCTTGCGCGCCGTTCCGGCCGGCGTCGAGGCGATCGACGGATTGCCGAACAGTTCGTCGTCCGACACCGGAGGCCCGGCATTGCTCATCATCAGGATCACGTCCGGTCTGGCGGTTATGATCGCCTCGTCGGACATTTGCTTGTAGCCGGAAAAGCCCTCGACCGCGTTGACGCCGCCAGCCAGCTTGACCATACCGTCGGCCGCGGTCTCGCTTCCGGCCGCCAGGATCTTGCCGCCCTGTATCGACAGCACGAACAGGATGCGCTTGCGCTCCTTGATCGACGCCGTCTGCTTCTCAGCTGCCGTGAGCTTGGCATCGAGCTCCCCGGCGAGCACCTCGGCCTTGGCATCGACGCCGAGCGCCTTGCCGACGATACGGACCTTTTCGAGGATGCCTTTGTGGCTATAGTGCTCGGGCACTTCGATGAACGGGACGCTCGTCTTCTTCAAGACATCGACGGCTTGCTTGGGACCGCTGCCATGCAGCGCCAGGATGCCGGTCGGGTTAACCGACAGCACCCCCTCCGGCGACAGCGCGCGCATGTAGCCGACATCGGGCAGCTCAAGCGCCGCCTTTGGGTACCGGCTGGTGGAATCGCGAGCCACCAGATGCTTTTCCTCGCCGAGCGCATAGACGATCTCGGTGATCGAGCCGCCAACGGCCACGATTTTCGAAGGATCGGCAAACACGGCCGTGCCTTCCATGGCGCTAGCGGATTGCAATGCGATAACAGCCATGGAGAGACCGATCACCGGCCCGAAAATAGATCCGCGCACGGTCGACAATCTTGGGAAAAAACGCATCGCATTTTCCTCAGGCTGCGGTCGGGTTTGGGATGCGCGGCAGGTTTTCCGCCAGGAAGCGCCAGTCGTCCCGCTCGCTTTCGCCTTCATGACGCTTGCCGAAGAACTGGATGAACATCTTGCCGTCGACGTCATAGACCTCAAGCGAGGTGACATGACCGTCCTTGGTCGGCTTGCGCACCGCCCAGACCTCCTGGATGTGGTCGGTCCGCAAATGCAGGTGGAAGGTTTCGTCCAGCACGTTGATCCATGGCCCCATCGGCTTGATCGACTTGATCGGACCGGAATGGATCTGGATACAGCCGCGGTTTCCCACAAAGCACATGATCGGCATCTCGCCCTCCGCAGCGTGATGAAACATGGCACGGACGGCATCATTGTCGAGCTGCCAGGCATAGTCTTGCCCGACCAGGCGGACCGCCTGCCGGCGGCTGAGCTTCAGCGTCTTCAGCATGCCGAAGAACTGGTGCACATCGGTCAGCCGGCTCCAGCGGTCGCGGAGATCGTCGAGATTGGCGGTCGTTTCGTCGCCATAGATCTCGTCATCGGGGAGTGGTCCTGAAATGTCGACCGTCGGCTCCTGATTGGACGATTCGAGCGCGGCAACCAGTTTCTGATAGGCATAGAGGCTGGAGGCCGGACGCAAATGCACCTTGTGCACGGCCTCGCCCGCCGCATCGAAAAACTGCAGGCTGCGGCGGATTTCGTCGCCGTCTCGCTTCTCGACGGCAAAGCCGTGTGCCCAGACCTTCGGGAAGATGCGCAGGTCGATGTTTTCGCCAAGCACCATGGCATTGTGGTTGCCGGTGACGACTTTGTCATAGACGCCGATCTTCTCGTGCACCGCGCTTTCATTGCGGGTCAGCGCCATGACCTCGCCGACGGCTTCGAGACCGGTCAAAAGATCGTTGACGCGTGGCTCGACACGGACGACGCCGTCGCCGCAGTGGGCTGCGACCAGCTCGGCCTCCGAAATGCCGAGCTGGGCGGCGAGATCACGCTCGCGCGTCTTCGGATTGTCTGTCCGTGCCCGCCGGATTTCATGCGGGGCGGGTTTTACGCGCTGGTCCATGTCTTGGTCCCTGTGGCCTTGCCTTACTTGTTGAGAATGAGCTTGCCCTGGCGGGTGATCTTCAGCCGATAGAGCGCGCCATGATGCTCGATGCCGATCTCGTGCTCGCCCTGGAACAGGGTGTTGCTGGACAGGGTTCGCACCGCCAGCGGAACCCGGTCGAAACGGGCGGAGGCATCGTCGGAGCGGCGGACGCGATAGCGAAAATCGTTGGGATTGTGGGTGTTCATCTGGATGGATCCCTTTCCTGTGCCGGGCGTCTGGCTAGGCGTTGCGTAATCCGATTCATTTCTTGACTTGAATAATCATGTTTACTAGTCAGTGCAATACCGGATTAAATGAGTCAACATTTAAGACCCCGGACAGATCAAAAATGCCAGCCAGCCCCGGGCCAGCCAGCATGAAACCTGGACTTTGGAGTTGGGGCATGGGGTTTGTGACTTGGGAATGGCGCGGCCGGTCGGCGGCGAACGGCGCAGCGGCTTTGCTGGCAAGCGTGGCGGCGATCGCCTTGTCGGCGCAGCTGGCCAACGCTCAGCAGGCGGCGCAGCCGGCGGACCAGCAGACAGATCAAACGAAGAAGGCCGACGAAGAAAAGGCGGCACAAGCGGGCGCAACGCTGCTCGACAAGATCCTCGTCATCAGCCGCACCGGCGAGACGGCGATCGAATCGCTGGCATCGACCAGCCATGTCGGCCAGGAACAGCTCGACCGCCGCATGGCGACGACGCCGAATGAGATGCTGCTCGGCGTGCCCGGCGTCGCCGCGCAGGCCGACGCCAGACGCGTCAGCACCAGTATCAACATCCGCGGCTTGCAGGATTTCGGCCGCGTCGCGGTGATCGTCGACGGCGCGCGCCAGAATTTCCAGCGTTCCGACCACGGCACGCAGTCGACCTTCTACATCGACCCGGAACTCGTCAAATCTGTCGACGTGATCCGCGGTCCTGTCGCCAACACCTACGGCTCGGGCGCAATCGGCGGCGTCGTCTTCTTCGACACCAAGGATGCCCAGGATTTCCTCAAGCCTGACGAGACATGGGCCGGCTCCGTCACGGGACGCTATGAGAGCAACGGCAAGGGCTGGACAACAAGCGCATCCGGTGCCTACCGCCTCAACGAGAACTGGGATGTGCTCGGCAACATCGTCTACCGCAACTATGACGACTACAAGGATGGCGGTGGCGACACGGTCAAGGGCACCGGCTTCGATGTGCTGAGCGGTCTGCTCAAGACCACCATCCGCCCGACCGACAACAGCGAACTGAAGCTCGGTTGGGTCGGCTCAAGCGACGGCTGGAACGAGATCAGCGGCGGCGTGCCGGTCAATGACGTCGACCTGAAGTCGAACACCTTCACCGCCCGCTACAACATTACGGATGAGGACAAGAGCTGGCTCGATGTCCATATCAACACCTCCTACAACAAGACCAATCTCGATCTGACCAGCCTCGTGCCTCTCAACCGGTTTGATCCGAGCACCGGCCTTCCAGTTGTTTTGCCGGCTGGCTCGACATCGACCTTCGACATCGACACGACCAGCATCGACATCTGGAACACGTCCAGATTCGAGACTGCCGCCATCGCGCATGAACTGACCTATGGCGGCGACTGGGCCGGCGACAACGTCGAGACCGGCGGCACCGCAGGTGGCGACAGTTTCTACACGCCGTCTGGCAAGCGCAACGTCTCCGGCGCCTATGTCCAGGACAAGCTCACCTGGGAGTGGCTCGAAGTCATCGCCGGGCTGCGTTACGACAATTACAGCCTCAAGGATGACACACACGAAACGTCGGGGGACCGGTTGTCGCCGCGCATCACCGTCGGCGTCTCGCCTTTCGACAGCGCCAGCCTTGCCGGCCTGCAATTCTACGGCACCTATGCGGAAGGATACCGGTCACCCTCCCTGTCGGAAACACTGATCAGCGGTCGCCATCCGGCGGGTGTCACCTTCCCGTTCCTGCCCAATCCCAATCTGCGGCCGGAAACCGGAAAGACCGTCGAATTCGGCCTCAACTACAAGCAGAATGACATCCTCGAAGCCGGCGATGCGCTGCGCATCAAGGCAGCCTATTTCAACAACGATGTCGAAGACTACATCGATGGCGTTACCCTGTCGCGGTTTGACCCGACAGCCGGCTGCCCGAGCGGACCCGGTATCCCGATATGCTTCCAGTACCAGAATTTTGCCAAGGCCAAGATCGACGGCTTCGAACTTGAGGGCGTCTATGATGCCGGATGGGGCTATGCCGGGCTTTCGGCCTCAATCACCAATGGTCATACCATTTCCTACAGGGACGTTCGGGCCGATCTGCTGACCATCCCCTCATCCCAGGTCACCGCGCAGCTCGGCTTGCGCTTCCTCGAGGACAAGCTAACCGTGGGCGGCGAAGTGCAATACAATGGCAAGCCCAAGGGCAACCCGATCGCCGAGGACTACACGCTGGTCAATGCTTTTGCCAGCTACCAGGCGACGGACAATTTGAAGATTGATTTCCGCGCCGACAATCTGTTCGATGTCAAATACGCCAACCCGCTCAACCTGACCACGGCCGGCCAGCCGCCGCAGCCGGTCTTCGCGGCCTACGAGCCCGGCGTCACCCTGAAGCTGGCGGCGACGATGCGATTTGGAGGCTGATTACCATGACGAGCTTGATGACATCCCTTCGTCTGCTGACCTCGATGCTGGCGATGTCGCTTGCGATGGTTCCGGCGTGGGCACAAGAGTCCGCGCCGGTCCCCGCACTCACCCTAGAACTCAATGGTGCGCAACCTTCCGACAAGGGTTGCCGCCTGACGTTCGTGGTCAACAACAATCTCGGCGCCGACCTATCCAAGGCGGCGTTTGAGATCGCCTTGTTCAACGAGGCAGGCGTCGTCGACCGGCTGACCGTGCTCGATTTCAAGGAATTGCCGGCGGGCAAGACCAAGGTGACGCGTTTCGATCTGGCCGGCACCGAGTGCTCGAAAGTCAGCCGCGTGCTGATCAACAGCGCGACCGAATGCACCGGTACCGGCGTCGAACCGAACGCCTGCATGCGCAAGCTGAAGACGGACACCAAGACCGGTATCGCTTTCGGCGTCTGAGGTGGGACTGCATCCCGCATTCCTGCAAAACAATGCGGCGTGGCCAGTTGCCGGCCACTGCCGACTGCCGCTGCGAGTGAACGATCTTGATTTGACAATTCTGCTCTTGTCGCTGCAGGTCTCGCGGCGAGACATGCAGGATATCAGTCCCCTCCCCGAAGCCAGGGCCGAGCTGGCGATAGAGCCAACCGAGCCGCTCGCGCTACCGCGGCCATCGGCCTGGAACCGCAAGTGGACGGCGGCGATCGTCGTCTCCTGCCTGCTCCATGCCGCGGTGGCAGCGGCCTTTCTGATTTCCCCTACGGGGACTTCCAGTTTCCAAGATGCCGAGCAGCCGGAAGGCAGTGAACAGTCGGGCAC
Organism: Mesorhizobium sp. M0618; assembly: GCF_040320765.1. Lineage (NCBI taxonomy): Bacteria > Pseudomonadati > Pseudomonadota > Alphaproteobacteria > Hyphomicrobiales > Phyllobacteriaceae > Mesorhizobium > Mesorhizobium sp. M0618. The sequence goes on from NZ_JAMYQH010000021.1 coordinate 98,679, forward strand.
CAACGTGGTCGGCAGCGCGCTGGACAAGGACCCGACGGCAATAAACGTTGCACTGGTGCCGAACCCGCAACCCGCCAAACCACAGCCGGCAACGCCGCCCAAGCCAACGCCGCCAACAGAGCCTTCGCAACCCGCGAAGGACGCAGCAAAGCCGCTCAAGCCTTTGCCGGAACCTGCCAAACAGCAGACGGTGACGCCCGACATATTGGTGGCCGGCGCCCCTCGCCCCGATGACCAGAGCGTGGCTCCCAAGGCCGAAACGCCGGCGCAGCCGATCGTGCAGGCCGAGAGCGCCGAAGTGCCTGTCGCCGTTCCAGAGCAGCCACCGATCCCCAGCGCCAGGCCAACGTCGGCAGCTGCCCCTTCAAAGACGGCGGATGAGAAGCGCGGCACGGCGAATGGCGAGGACCGGTCGGCGCAAGCAGCCAGCAAGGGCAAAAGGCAAAAAGAGGCAGGCACGGCCGCGGAAGACAATTACCGCGGCGATGTTTTTAGAAAACTCGGCAGCGTCAATCGCACCCTCCCGCCTTCCCTACAGCTGGCGGCACGCAACAATGCGGTTGTCACATTCGTCATAGGCAGGAAGGGCAACATAAATGAGTTGCGCATCCTGGAGACCTCAGGGTCGGCGGCTTTCGATCAGGCGGCGCTTGGCATTGTCCGCAAGGCAGCCCCCTTCCCTCCAATTCCACCACAGGCAGCAAGCGCAAATTTGGAGTTCGAGACCGAAATCGGCCCATTTTGAATGTGCGCAGAACAAACGCTGCAGCCGCCAATCATCAACATCCGCACGAAAGGAACCGCCATGTACATCGCCATGAACCGCTTCAAGGTGCAGACCGGCTCGGAGAACGATTTCGAAGCCGTGTGGAAGAACCGCGATTCCAGCCTCGCTGAGATGAAGGGTTTTCGGGAATTCCACCTGCTGCGTGGCCCGGTCAACGAGACCGAAGGCTACACGCTGTTTGCGTCGCACACGGTGTGGGCGAGCCACGAGGATTTCATCGCCTGGACCAAGTCGGAGAATTTCCGCGCCGCCCATCGAAATGTCGGCACGACGAAGGTCCACTATCTCGGTCACCCCCAGTTCGAAGGTTTTTCGGTCGTCGAAGGCGCTTAAATACTGGCCGGGCTCAAGCTCCGGCCAGCAGGCTCGCATTGCCGCCGGCGGCGGTGGTGTCGACGCAGACAGCCCGTTCATGTGCATAGGCCGCCGGGTTCAGTACCTCGCTGACCAGCGGCACGATCGGGCCGGAGCGGTCGGCGATGACCTTGCGCACGATGCGTGCAGCCTCCGGCGTGCCCGAAAAGGCGACGACATCAACGCGCAGTGAGCGTGCTTCGACCGGATCCGGCCGACCATCGATGGCGGCCAGCGGCAAGCCCTTGCCGGTCAATGGGGAAAGGGCAGCCGGTGCGCCGGGCGCCACGGCCAGCACCGCATTGCCGGCGGCGAGCGCCTGGATCGTCTGCGCCAGCAGCGTATCACCATCGGGACCGAGGCACAGCACCCGTCCGCGTGGCGAGAGCGAGAGCGTGTTGGCCTCGCCGGTCGGCCCGGGCAGGTCGATCTGGCCGAAATCGATGCCGGCGGCCGCACCTATGGCCGCAGCACCCTTGCCGCGCAGATGCTTCCTCAGAATGGCGATCCGGTCCGGACGCGTCGACCAGCCGCCAAGTGTGGGATCAGGCAGATTGTCGGCAAGCTCGGTCGCCGTGACCTTATGGCCATCCTGCAAATGGGTGCCAGCCTCCGGCCCTTTGCGGAACCGGCGGAGGTAGTGCGGGCCGCCGGCCTTCGGCCCGGTGCCTGAAAGCCCCTCGCCACCAAACGGCTGCGAGCCGACCACGGCGCCGATCTGGTTGCGGTTGACATAGATGTTGCCGGCATGGATGCCGTCGACGAAATGCTGGACGCGACCCTCGATCCGAGTGTGCAGGCCGAAGGTCAGGCCATAGCCCTTGCGGTTGATGGCGGCGATGACCGCGTCGATTTCGTCGGCGTCGAACGTAGCGACATGCAGCACCGGCCCGAACACCTCGCGCTCCATGTCCTCGATGCCCTTGACCCGGAAGACGTGCGGCGGGACGAAGCGCCCCTCCTTGGGTGCTTCGAGCTTGGCGATCAGCCGGCCCTGCAAGCCCATTTTCGTGCAGTACTCGCGGATAGAGCTTTGCGCCTCGTCGTCGATGACAGGGCCGACATCGGTCGAAATCCGCCAGGGATCGCCGATGCTGAGCGCCTCCATGGCGCCCTTCAGCATCTCCAGCATCTTCTTCTCCACGTCCTTCTGCACATAGAGCACGCGCAGTGCCGAGCAACGCTGGCCGGCACTCTGGAAAGCCGAGGCGAGGATGTCGCGCACCGCCTGTTCGGGCAGCGCGGTGGAATCAACGATCATGGCGTTGAGGCCGCCCGTCTCGGCGATCAGCATGGCGTTGGGCGCGGCCGTCTCGGCCAGTTGCTTCTCGATCAGCTTGGCGACCTCGGTCGAGCCGGTAAAGCAGACGCCGGCGATGCGCGGATCTGATGTAAGCGGCCCGCCGACCGATGGGCCGTCGCCAGGGAGCAACTGGATGACGTCTTCCGGCACACCGGCCTCGCGCAGCAGCTCGACAGCCCGGAAGGCGATCAGCGGCGTCTGCTCGGCCGGCTTGGCGATGACCGAATTGCCGGTGACAAGTGCGGCCGCGATCTGGCCGGTGAAAATGGCGAGCGGGAAATTCCACGGCGAAATGCACACGATGGCGCCGCGCGCTTGCGTGCCCGCCTCCGCATTAGCCGCCTCGGTGGCGTAGTAGCGCAGGAAGTCGACCGCCTCGCGCACTTCGGCGACGCCGTCGGCCAGCGATTTGCCGGCCTCGCGGGTGGCGAGTGCAAAGAACTCGACGGCATTGGCTTCATAGAGATCGGCGGCACGGTTGAGGATGGCAGCACGCTCGGCGACGGAACGTTTTGCCCATGCCGGCTGCGCTTCCACCGCAAAGCGCACGGCGGTCGCGACTTGCTTGGCGGCGGCTTCGCTGACCGTACCGACCACTTCGGAAGGCTTTGCTGGGTTGACTATGGGACGCTGCTTGCCGTAGCCGGCGGCACGGGTGATCGGCTTGGCATGCCAACGATCCGGCCCAGCGAAGGCCGCCCTGGCCTTGTCGATCGCCGCCAGCGTCACCGTGTCGGTGATGTCGAATCCTTTCGAATTGCGACGCCCGGCCCCAAAAATTTGGGAAGGCCGGGCAATCGCCGGATTGGCGGCCGGACCCTGGCTCTCGACCGTTTCGAGCGGATCGCGCGCAATGTCCTCCGGCTCGACGTCCTCGTCGGTCAGCTGGTGCACGAAGGAGGAATTGGCGCCGTTCTCCAGCAACCGGCGGACCAGATAGGCCAGCAGATCGGAATGCGCACCGACCGGCGCGTAGATGCGGCAGCGCGTGCCTTCGGACCGGCGCACCGTCTCGTGCAGCGCCTCGCCCATGCCGTGCAGGCGCTGGAACTCGAAGGAATCGCGATTATCCGCCATCGCCAAGATGGCGGCGACGGTGTGGGCATTGTGGGTGGCGAATTGCGGATAGATGCGGTCGGTCATCGATAGCAGCTTTTTCGCGCAAGCCATGTAGGAGACATCAGTGTTGGCCTTGCGGGTGAAGACGGGATAGCCTGACAGTCCGAGCGTCTGCGCCCGCTTGATCTCGGTGTCCCAATAGGCACCCTTGACCAGCCGCACCATGATGTTGCGGTCGTATTTCCTGGCCAGCGCATAGAGCCAATCGATGGCGAAGGCCGCGCGTGGCCCATACGCTTGCACCACCACGCCGAAGCCGTTCCAGCCGGCGAGCTCCGGCTCGGCCAGCACCCGCTCGATGACGTCGAGCGACAGATCGAGGCGATCGGCCTCCTCGGCATCGATGTTGAGGCCCATACGCGAATGGCGCGCGGCAAGCGCCAGCGACAAGAGCCGCTCGGCCATCACAGGCAGCATCTCTTCCTTCTGCGCCACCTCGTAGCGCGGATGCAGCGCCGAAAGCTTGACCGAAATGCCGTGGTTCTGCCTGATGTCAGGACCGTTGGAGCCGGAATCGAGCGACGAAATCGCGTCGGCATAGGCCTTGTGATAGCGCAAGGCGTCGGCCTCGGTGCGGGCCGCCTCGCCCAGCATGTCGAAGGAATAGAGATAGCCCTTCTGCGTCATCGGCCGGCCGCGCTTGACGGCTTCCGTGATGGTGCGGCCGAGCACGAACTGCTCGCCCATCTCGCGCATGGCGGCGGCCACCGCCTTGCGGATGACCGGCTCGCCCAACCGCCGCACCATAGAGCGCAGCGTGCCCTCGATGCCGCCCTCGCCCTCATCGAGGACGCGGCCGGTCAGCATCAGCGCCCAAGTCGAGGCGTTGACGAAGATGGAGCTCGAACCGCCCGAATGCGCCGACCAGTCGTGCGGCGCGATCTTGTCGGCGATGAGGTCGTCCATCGTTTCGGTATCGGGCACGCGCAACAGTGCCTCGGCTAGGCACATCAGCGCGACGCCTTCCTTGGTGGAGAGACCATAGGCCGAGAGGAAGACTTCCATCAGCCTTGGATCGGACGAACCGCGCACCGCCCGCACCAGATCGGCGGCGCGGGCCGAGATCGCCTTGCGGTCTTTCCCGGAGAGCGCCGTCGCGTCGGCAAGCCGCTTCACGGCCTCGTCTTCATCGGGCAGGTAGTTGGCGCGGATCTGCTGGCGGATGGCATCGAGCGCTGGCATGGCGGTCCCATGGATCGAGCAAAGGGATCGGGCCGGCGGTCACCGGACCGAATGGTGGAAGCTAGCACAGATGCGAATTTTCAATCGGTCCGAAGAAATCGACATTGCAGGTCATTCGATCTATCGTAGCAGCTCAAAACCGACATATGGACTGCATTTTCGATGACAGAAGACCAATTGGACCGCATCGACAGGAATATCCTGGCGGCGCTGGCAAGCGATGGCCGGCTTTCGATGTCAGAACTGGCGGCAAACGTCGGCCTGTCGAAAACGCCGGTGCAGGCGCGGGTGAAGCGGCTGGAGAAGGACGGCTACATCAGGGGCTACCAGGCGATCATCGACCGCGAGCGCATGGGCGAAGGCCATGTTGCATTCGTCCAGGTGAAATTGTCCGACACCAGGTCCGCCGCGCTCGATGCCTTCAACCGATCCGTGCAGGCCGTGCCGGAAATCGAGCAGTGCCACATGATGGCGTCGAGCTTCGACTATCTGCTGAAAGTCCGCACCAGGGACATCGCCGCCTACCGCCGCGTCCTCGGCGAACGCATCTCGGCCCTGCCCCACGTCGCCCAGACCTCGACCTTCGTGGCGATGGAGACAGTCAAGGATCGATGACCATGATCCCGAAAAGTGGAAGCCGGTTTTCGGACAAGATCATGGTCAAACGTAGAGCCCCATCCCGATACATCGGGATGGATCGGGCTCTAACTCACTCCGAAAGCGTCTTCAGGAAAGCCACCAGCGCCGCACGTTCACGATCCGACAGCCCCAGCGGATGAACTTCGGACGTACCCTCCACGCTGGGTGCAGCCTTGGCGTAGTGCGCCACGACCTCGTCGAGCGACGAAAACTGCCCGGCATGCATGTAGGGCGACCGCGTTGCCGCACCGCGCAGCGACGGCGTCTTGTAGGCGCGGATCAGTTGCGGGCCATCCTTGACCATGAAGCGCAACTCGCCGCAGGCGCTGGCGTCGCCATCGCGATAGGCGCCGAAACAGTTGAACGGGTCGGCTTCGACTTGGCGCACCGCATCGATGCGGCCGCGGTCCGGCGGCAGGCCCGCAATGGGTGGCACGCCGGTGTTGTGAAAGCTGTTGTCGGTGAAGCGCGGGCCGTTGTGACAGGTCACGCAATTGGCCTTGCCGGTGAACAGTTTCAGCCCAAGGATTTCTTGCTTGGAAAAGACCGCATGGCCTTTCGGCTCAGCGCCGGTGACGAGATCCAGCGCAAAACGGTCGAAACGCGTCGGCGCCGGCTCGATCGAGCGTTCGAAGGCGGCGATCGCCTTGCCGATATTGGCAAAGACGCCGTCGATTGCGCTGCGCTGCGCGCCGCTCATCGCATTCCAGGCCGCCTTCTCGGCATCGTTTCCAAGCGGGCTGGCATTCGACGGCATGCCCGAAAGATCGGGCAGCGGCCCGAAGATGCGCTCATAGCGCTCGCCGAAGCGCGCCTTGATGTAATGCGCGTAGGCGGTGCGGTTTCCCGCCTGCTCCAGCGGGTTTTCGAGCGGCGTCAGCGCTTGCGCCCACAGGCTGTCGCGGCGGCCGTCCCAGAAGAACCAGGGATCGCGCGCGACGCCGGCCAGCGGCATGGTCCGCCGGCTGGTACGGCCGACGCCGACGGCTTGCGGCAGGTCGTCCTGGAACTGGCGGTCGATCTTGTGGCATGTCGAACAGGATATCGACCCGTCACCGCTCATGCCCTGGTCGAAGAACAGCGTCGAGCCGAGTGCGGCAGCCGCCGGCACGTCGGCAAAACGATCGGTGGTGTCGGGCTTGAGCGCCGGCAGCGACGACAGCGCCAGCGAGGCGATGGTCGTCTTCTCGGCGTCGGAAAAATCCGGCTTCGTGCAGCCGGTAAGGACAACGGCCACCATTAGCGCCAGAAAACGCGAACGCCGCCTCATGTCCTGCTCACAGCACCACGTTGAAGAGCACCGTATCGGAGCCTGCGGTGGCCGAGATGGCGAAATGCAGCTGCCACCAGCCGCTCATGGTGAATTTCACCCCTTCGATCCGGTAACGCCCGTCGCCGAGATAGTCGGTCGCTTGCGGGCTGGTCGGCAGGCCGTGACTGTGCAGCGGCATGCCGCCGGAGATCGCGATCGCCGCCCCTTCCACCGGAGCTCCAGCCTTTGTCTTCAGCGTCAGCAGCCAGGATTGCAGTTGGCCTAGCCGCACAACGCCTCGCTCCGGCGCGAAGCTTGCCACGAACAGCCCGTTGGCGGTGTTCTTCGTCCGAGAGACATCCGGGCCGGCGGGCCGCGCCGACCGCGGCGCCGTCAGGTAAACGACCGCGAGAATGCCGACCAGCAAGGCAGCCAGACCAAGACCTGCCAGAAGATAACGCCATATCGATGCCAAACCGGTTCCTCTTCTGCAGACAACGCTCTGCCGAACGGATCGCATCCCGCCAGCCTGTGGGAAAACGCTGTGGCGGAAAAAACCCTGCTTGCCAAGCATGGCGCTGCCGGTGGCAAAAAGCTACAGCACCGAGATCACTGGAGGATTGTAGATGGCGGGAACCGGCGTCGCCTCGATCGGCGAATGCATGCTCGAACTGTCGGGCCAGACGGGACCGAACTGGCGCATGGGCTTTGCCGGCGACACGTTCAACACGCTGTGGGCGCTGCACGCACTGAGCGCTGAGCGGCCGGCAACCTATGTCTCGGCCTTCGGCGACGATCCATTCTCGCAAGGCCAGATCGATTTCTTCGCTGAAAACGGCATCGGCATCGGCTCCAGCCCGCTCATAGCGGGCGCGCGGCCCGGCCTCTATGCCATCACGCTGACGGGAGCCGAACGTTCCTTCACCTATTGGCGTGGCGACGCCGCTGCGCGGCAGCTTGTCTCGGACCCGGCCGCATTATCGAAAAACCTGGAAAATCAGGCACTTGTCTATTTTTCCGGAATCACTTTGGCAATTCTGGACGAAGCCGCGCGCGCTGAGTTGCTGGCCGCCGTCGCCAAGGCGCGTTCGGCTGGTTCACTTATCGCCTTCGACCCCAACTACCGGCCGCGGCTCTGGCGTGAGCGCGAGGATGCGCAGGCAGCGATCGTCGAAGCCCTTGCCGTCACCGACATCGCATTGCCGACCTTCCCCGACGAGCAGGTGCTGTTCGGCGATCCAACACCGCAAGCCACAGCGAAGCGGCTCGGGCAACTCGTCAGCGAGGTCGTCGTCAAGAACGGCGAAGCACCGGCACTGATTGCCCAAGCAGGAGCGCTGCGCGAAGTCCCGGCAATCCATGTCGCCGCTCCCGCCGATACGACGGGCGCCGGCGACTCCTTCAACGGCGGCTATCTTGCGGCTCGACTTGCCGGCCACGACCCGCTTGAAGCAGCACGCCGTGCGCATCGCGTCGCCGCCGCCGTGGTGCAGGTGCGCGGCGCGCTGGCGCCGTTCGAGACGCTGCGCGCGGCCTTCGCCGGCTAAAGTCTGTTGCGATTCAGGTCAGGCGGGCTTCACCTGAACATTGGCAGGCCTCAGGGCAGACGGAATCTGTATTCCGTCACGTGGTGGTAGATCGCGCCCGGCCACAGCGTCGCCTGCGGGAAATAAGGCCGGTTCGGCGCGTCCGGCCAAATCTGCGGCTCCAGGCAGAAGCCGCAAAAAGCCTTGTAGTCGCGGCCTTCCAACCCGGTGCGCGGCGTCACATACTGGCCGGTATAGAGCTGGACGCCCGGCTCAGTGGTCCAGACCTCCATCTCGACACCGGAACTGGCGCCTTGCGCCCATGCCGCCTGCTTGAGCGGCCCGCGTGTCGAAGCGAGGCAGAAATTCTGGTCGTAGGGCAGCTGTTCGCCCTCGGTCTCCATGCGCAACGGCCGCGCCTGGCGGAAATCGAACGGCGTGCCGTCAACCGGCTTGACCACCCCGGTCGGGATCATATCGCCATCGACCGGCAGATAGGCGCCGGCATTTAACATCATCCTGTGGTCGAGAATGTCTCCGGCGCCGCCATCGTCCAGGTTGAAGTAGGAATGCTGGGTGAGATTGCACAGCGTCGGCTCCTCGCAGGTGGCGGTCAGCTCGACGCTGAGCGTGCCGGGGATTTTCAACCGGTAGGTGCAGGTGACATCGAGCGCGCCGGGAAAGCCCATCGCGCCGTCGGGATCATGCAGCGTCAGCGTGACAAAATCCCTGCCATGCAAAGAAACCGTCCACGGCCGGTGGGAGTAACCTTGCGAGCCGCCGTGCAGCGTATGCTTGTCGAGGAAGTTTTGCTCGGTCTGGTAGCGGCTGCCGCCAATGGTGAAGCGGCCGTCGCGGATGCGGTTGGCGTAGCGACCGATGACCGCTCCGAAGAAGGCCGTATCCGTCTCGTAGCCTTCCAGACTGTCGTAGCCGAGCACCAGCGGCGCATCGTGCCCGGTCAGGCGCAGATCCTGGATGATCGCGCCTAGACCGATGATGTTGGCTGTGATGCCGCCGCCCCTGATCGTGAAGCGACGCACCTGCTCGCCAGCCTGCGTCGTGCTGAAAACCTCGCCGTCCTTCATCGCCATGCCCGTAATGCCAGTTGATCCAGAGGACTTCGGCTTGGTTTCCCGCTGAGATGGGCAGGCCATTGGCCTCCCCATCTCCGGGATAGAATATCAGAGGCCGAGGCCGCCGATGCAGACATATTTGGTATCGAGGTAATCTTCGATGCCCTGATGTCCGCCTTCCTTGCCGAGGCCGGATTCCTTGACGCCGCCGAACGGTGCCTCCGGCGTGGTGATGAGGCCTTCGTTGACGCCGACCATGCCGTATTTCAGCCCTTCCATGACGCGGAAGGCGCGGCCGAGATCGCCTGTGTAGAAGTAGCAGGCGAGGCCGAATTCGGTGTCGTTGGCGAGCGCTATCGCTTCCTCTTCGGTCTCGAACCTGAACACCGGCGCCACCGGGCCAAAGATCTCTTCCTTCATGAAGCGCATCTTGGGTGTCGCGTTGGCGATGACCGTCGGCTGGAAGAACGAGCCGCCGAGCGCATGGCGCTTGCCGCCGGCGACGATCTTGCCGCCCTTGGATGTGGCGTCGGCGATCAGTTCTTCGACCTTCTCGACCGCCTTCTCGTCGATCAGCGGCCCCTGCTGCACGCCGTCCTCGAGGCCGGAGCCGACCTTCAGCCCATTGCTGGCGGCAGCGAGCTTCTCGACGAACTTGTCATAGACACCAGCCTGGACAAGGAAGCGGTTGGTGCAGACGCAGGTCTGGCCGGAATTGCGATACTTGGCGGTGATCGCACCGGCGACCGCACGCTCGAGGTCGGCGTCATCGAAGACAATGAACGGCGCGTTGCCACCGAGCTCCATCGACACTTTCTTGACGGTGACCGACGACTTCTGGATGAGAAGCTTGCCGACTTCGGTCGATCCGGTGAAGGTGATCTTCGACACCAGCGGATTGGCGCAGATCTCGTCGCCGATCTCGCTTGCCGAACCGGTCAGGATGTTGACGACGCCCTTGGGGAAGCCGACCTCCTCTGCGAGCGCACCCCAGGCGAGGCCCGAATACGGCGTCTGCGAGGCCGGCTTGACCACTGCGGTGCAGCCGGCGGCGAGCGCCGGGCCGAGCTTGCGGGCCAGCATCGAGGACGGGAAATTCCACGGCGTGATGGCGGCGATGACGCCGACCGGTTCCTTGGTCACCAGGATGCGGCGATCCGCCCACGGCGACGGCACCACGTCGCCATAGGTGCGGCGGCCTTCCTCGGCGAACCACAATATATAGGCCGCGGCGGAGCCGATCTCGCCCTTCGATTCGAACAGCGACTTGCCCTGTTCGATGGTCAGCAGTTCGGCCAGCACGTCCTGATTGTCCATCATCGCGTCATGCAGCTTGCGCAGCAGCTTCGAGCGCTCGAGCGCGGTCGTCTTGCGCCAGGTCTTGAAAGCTTCCGCGGCGGCTTCGATGGCGCGGCGGGTCTCGGCTTTGCCCGACTTCGGCACGGTGCCGATCTTGAGACCGGTGGCCGGGTTGTTGACGTCGACCGTCTGGCCGCTGTCGGCCTGCACCCATTCGCCGTTGATGAGATTGGCCTGCCGCATGAAATGGCTGGTTTTCTGAAGCATGGTCTATCCTCCGTTCGGCGCGCTGACGGGCCGGTCTGTGAAATCTTCGGTGAGCGTGCGCCATGGACTGAAGCCGGCACGCCGGAGCCACTGCTCTTTACCGAGGGCAAGGCCCGCAAGCAATCGCAAGATGGCATATAGGGGTTGGACCAGCCCGAGGCGAGAGCAGGCCGGACATATGCCGTGCCGATCGCTGGCCGCACTATCTGACTATCGACATATCCTATCCGAAAACGTGGAGCACCACCGTCAGCCAGAAGGCGGTTGTAACAACCGCGCTCGCCGTGGCGATTGTCATCTGGTTCGACGCCAGCGCCTGGCCGGTGTTGAACTGCACGGCGATGAGATAGGAATTGATGCCGGATGGTAGCGCCGCCACCACCACCGCCACTTTGGCCGTCAATGGCGGCAGGCCAAGCAGCCAGACCAGACCGAGAACCAGAGCCGGCATCAGGAACAATTTCAGCACCGAAAGCGCCAGAGCCGGCCGGACATTGCCGGAGATACCGAAGCGACGCAGGCTGAGGCCCATGGCAAACAGCGCCACCGGTCCTGCAGTGTCAGCCAGCGCATCGACCAGCCGTGTGGCAAGGTTCGGCAGCGGCGCGCCGGTTAGGCGCCATGCCAGCCCGGCCAGGATGCCGATGATCAGGGGATTGGTGAACAGTCTTCTCAGAAAGCTCTGGATGATGCGCAGCGGGTGTACGGGCTCGCTGCCACCGCGGCCAAATATCTCGAACATGATGATCGACGCCATCATCATGGTCGGCAGATGCACGGAAACGAGCAGCGACAGCACTTCGAATCCGCTGGACCCGAATACGCCGAGAACGAAGGGAATGCCCAGCAACACCACATTCGAGAAGGACGACGACACTCCACCGACGATACCTGTGCGTGCGTCCCGCCCGAAGATTCGCGTCGTCACCAGATGGCCGGCAGCCCATGTCATTGCAACCGCGGTGAAGTAAGCGCCCCACAGCGACCATGGCGCCACGCCATGGAAATCGGAATTCACCATCGTCCGAAACAGCAGCAGCGGCATCGCCATGTTGATGGCGAATTCGGAGATGCCGTCCCCGCTGGCCGGCTTTAGATAGCCGGTGAGCCCGGTGAGATAGCCGAGCGCGACGAGGCTGAAGACGAAAAGAACGGTTTCGGTGAGCGGCGACATTTTTCAGGGATAGGCGAGCCACGGCCGCGGCGCAATCGCGCCCGAATTTGATCATGCCCTAATTTGATCATGGCCAAATTTGATCATGGTCCATTGGCAGCGTTATAGAGGGCTTGGATCATCAGGGCGGATGCGAACGACAAATGACCTTTGTCGAAACCTCGAAGCTTAATCTTTTGCGGCGGGCATGGCTGACGGCTTTCATCGCCGCACTGCTTTGCCTTGCCGCGACCGCGCTTGCAGTTGCCGAGACAATAAGCCTTAAGGGCGTGGCGCTGATCATCGGCCAGTCGAATTACCTGCACATCGCCGCCCTGCCCAACCCCGCCAACGACGCCCGCGACATGGCCAAGATGCTGACCGACCTTGGCTTCGACGCCCGCAGCGTCACCGACCGCGACGCCACCAAGCTGAAGCGCGACCTGCAGCGGTTCACCGAAGATGCCGACGGCGCCGATGTCGCCTTCATCTACTACTCCGGTCATGGCATCGAGGCCGGCGGCGAAAACTATCTGGTTCCGGTCGATGCCGACGTCCCGTCGCTGAAGGATGCCGGCACCAGCCTTGTGCCGATATCGGCCGTCATGGAGGCATTGAAAAAGACAGTGCCGGTGACGATCATGCTGCTCGACGCCTGCCGCACCAATCCATTCCCCGCGGATGCCATGGTCCGGCGCTCACCGACCGCTTCCGCCTCGCCCATAGGCGCTGGCGGGTTGGAGCCGGTGCGCGGCGCCAAGGCACTCGGCAATGCGCCGGCGGCCGACGCGAGCCTGGGCACGGTGGTCGGCTTTGCCGCCGAACCAGGTCGTCCGGCACTCGATGGCGCCGCCGGTGAAAACAGCCCTTACGCATCCGCTTTGCTGCGCCACCTCGCAGCGATGAAGGGCACCGAGTTCGGCTCGGTCATGCGCATGGTGACCGAGGAGGTCTATCTCGACACCAAGGCAAGGCAGCGCCCCTGGGTCAATGAGAGCCTGCGCCGCCTGCTCTATTTTGGTGTCGCACCAGCAGAGCCGACCGGCGACGACGGGCTGATCACCGGCGAGCGGCGCCAGCTCCTGCTGACGATTTCCGACCTGCCCGACCCCAAACGGGCGCAGGTGGAACTGGCTTCGCTGCAGGAAGGTGTGCCGCTCGATGCACTCTATGGCGTGCTGAAGGCGCTCGGCACGGAAAAGATCCCGGAGGATCCGTCCGACCTGCAAAAGATGCTCGACGCCCAGGCCGAGCGCCTGAAGAAGATGATGTCCGAGCGCGCCGCGCTGCGCACCGACGATCCGGAGATCAAACGCCTGATCGCCTCCGCCGACAAGGCGATCGGCCAGGGCGCCATCGTGACGGCGCGGAAATTCCTCGACGATGCAGTCGGCCGGGTCGAGCAGACCGACGATGCGGTCGATGAAGCCGAAGATCTCGTCAAGCAGAAGCGTCTTGCCGATGCCGCGATCTACGCCAGGCGGGCCGACGCCTCGGGGCTGGTCTTCGACTACAGATCCGCCGCCGGCGACTATGCCAAGGCGTTTTCGCTGGCCGAAAAATGGGACGACAAGCTGCGCTGGAACTACAAGAACCAGGAAGCCGAGGCGCTGAACGCCCACGGCTATGCCACCGGCGACCTCGATGCGCTGCAGCACGCCATCGAGGCCTACCGCACCATCCTGAACTTCATCCCCAACGGCGAACAGAATCGCGACTGGGCGATCACCCGCAACAACATGGCGGTGGTGCTGCAGACCATCGGCGAGCGCGAGACGGAGACCGCGCGCCTTGAAGAGGCAGCGCGGATCTTTCGCGATTCCCTTGTCGTGTTCGAGCGCGAGAAGGACGATCTCAACTGGGCCGCCGCGCAGAACAACCTGGCCAATGTGCTGTTGAAGATCGGCGAACGCGAGAGCGACCCGAAGCGCCTGAACGAAGCGGTGGCAGCGATGCGCGCCACGCTCCAGAAACGCCCGCGCGAAAAAGTGCCGCTCGACTGGGCTGCTTCGCAGAACAATCTCGGCCTGGCGCTCTATGCGCTTTCCGAGCGCGAGGCGGCCGGCGAGCATCTGGCGCAGGCCGAAGCCGCCTACCGGCTGGCGCTTGAGGAATACACGCGCGAAAAGGCGCCGGTGGAATGGGCGATGGTCGAGAACAATCTCGGCAACACGCTGGTATCGCTCGGCATTCAGCTCAACAACAAGGCGAAGATAAACGAGGCGGCCAACGCGTTCCGTGCCGCGCTTGAAGTGCGAACCCGTGAAACCTTCCCCGTCTCATGGGCGACCAGCAGGCTCAACCTCGGCAACGCGCTGAGCGGTGTCGCCCGTTTCGATATGGGCACCGGCGCGCTTGAAGAGGCCGCGGCCGCCTATGACGATGCACTGACGGTGTTTACCCGGCAGCGTTTCCCGATGGACTGGGCGTCGGCGCAGAACAATCTCGGGTCGATCTACCAGACACTTGGCCAGCGTACCCGCGACGCGGCCAAGCTGGAGCAATCGGCGGCGGCGTTCCGGACCACGCGACAGGTCTATGTCAGACGGAAATTCCCGCAGGACTGGGCAATGAGCCACTACAATCTCGGCAACACGCTGCAGCTTCTGGGCGGCGTGACCGACAAGCCGGAACATTACGGTGAGGCCATTGCCGCCTACCGCGATGCGTTGCGCGAGTACAAGCGCGAGACGAACCCGCGCCAATGGGCGCTGGCCCAGGCCGGCCTCGGCTCGACGCTGCACTGGCTGAGCATGAGCAATGCCGACCCGAGGACCTTGCTGGAGTCCATCGCGGCCCGCCGGGCAGCCCTCGAAGTGCTCACCGTCGACGCGGCACCGGTCGACTGGGCCAACGCCCAGAACGGCATCGGCATGAGCCTGCTCAACCTCGGCAATCTCGAACGCACCGGCAAATACCTCGGTGATGCCGAGGCCGCCTTCGCGGCCACGCTGAAGGTATTCACCAGGGAAAGCCTGCCCATGCAATGGGCCTTCGCGCAGAACAATCTCGGTGACGTCAGCTGGAACCGGGCCAGCTATGGCGGGGGCAAGGCCGAATATCAAAAGGCGATCGAATTCTTCGAGAACGCCAAGCAGGGCTTTACCGAAGCCGGCTACACAATCCCCATCCCGCTCACCGACCAGAAGATCGATCTGGTGAAGAAGCAGATGGCGAAGAAGTAGGTCTACGCATCCCGCCGACCGCGCCTTGTCTTTCGGCTGGCTTTACCGTCCCTATATGTCCCGTCACCGGAACCCATTGCCGGGAACCGGAGAAGGATAGCGGATGATTCGATTTGCCTTGGCGTTGTTCCTGTTTCTTATTCCCGGCGTGGCCCACGCCACGGATGCAGGCTGGGCGCTGCTGCGCGATGGCGGACATGTCGTGCTGCTGCGCCATGCCATGGTCACCGGCACCACCGACCCGGCCAATTTCGACATCGACAGTTGCGC
Source organism: Mesorhizobium sp. M0618 (assembly GCF_040320765.1). Lineage (NCBI taxonomy): Bacteria > Pseudomonadati > Pseudomonadota > Alphaproteobacteria > Hyphomicrobiales > Phyllobacteriaceae > Mesorhizobium > Mesorhizobium sp. M0618. The sequence goes on from NZ_JAMYQH010000021.1 coordinate 114,091, forward strand.
CACCCAGATGAACCTGTCGGCCCGTGGCAAGCAACAGGCGAGCAAGATCGGCGCTCTGTTTGCCGCCCGTGCGGCACCGATCGAGCGCGTGTTGTCCAGCCGCTATTGCCGCTGCCTCGATACTGCCCGCATCGCCTTCGAGGCCGAGCCGGAGCTGTTTGCTCCGCTCGATCTCCTGAAGGGCGACGAGGCGCAGAAAGCCGCGCAGATCGCGGCGATCCTGAAAGAAATCCGCGCCTATTCCGGCTCCGACAATCTGGTCATGGTCACCCATCTGGAAGACATCGTGGCGCTGACCGGCATCTCGCCGCGCGAAGGCGAGGCCGTGGTCGTGGAGCCGCAGGGCGATAGCCTGCGCGTGCTCGGCCGCGTCACCTTCTGAGCTCCCTGCGCGCGATCGCTGACGTCGAAAGCGGTGTTGCCGAAATGCCACCGCCGCAAGAAGCCGCAAATCCGCCACGACAATGCCGCTTGCGACAACCCGTCGCAGGGGCTATAGGCGCGCTCCCGGTCACGAGAACCGAAGCGAGCACAACGGTTGGAGCTTTCGCCTCCGCCCGTGCAGGCGGCTTTGCCGCCCTGTATACGGCGCCGCTTTGGGGATTGGGATCGCGGATGTAGCTCAGCGGGAGAGCGCCGGATTTGGGTCCGGAGGTCGGGGGTTCAATTCCCTTCATCTGCACCACGGATAGCTCAGTTTGGTTAGAGCATCAGATTGTTAATCTGACTGTCGAAGGTTCGATTCCTTCTCCATTGGCCTGAAAAGCCATCCGAAAAACGGTCAGGGGACTGGAATGCGAAAGACTGAACGGATGGCCCAAGCCCTCGGGCGCGGATCATCCCAAGCGTCTTTCGCCATCGGCTCGCGGCCAGGCCCGCGGTGACGATCAAGGCGCAGTGTCGCCGGCAAAGGAAGCTCGGCCTCCGGCGCCCGCTTCGCTGCCCCGCGATCCGCTCCCGAAGGCCCGCCACGGATTGATGCCACCAGTCCCCGGATCATTCGTGCCCGGACGATGACGCAAGACGACGATGTGAAACGAGAAACGAAAGGAACGATCGACGCATGACTTGACGCCTCGCATGGGGCCATGCCCGACAGGAGTGAAACAATGACAATTCTCGACAAGGTTCTTGGACGCGAGCGCGTCCTCGTAAAGGAAAACGAACGTGCCCTCACCCTCCACAAGGGTGAGATCAAGACTGTCCTGCTGCCGGGCGAACATTGGCTCGCCAACCGGCGCGGCAGCCTTGAAGTGTCCCGGCACGATCTGAAGAACCCGGAATTCGTTTCGGCATACGAGAAGGCGTTGTTCGACAAGCTCCCGGATGTGGCCGCGCGTCATTTCACCGTCGTTCGCACCGGGCGCACGGATGTCGCCATCATCGAGCGTGACGGCAATCTGCACGCCGTTCTGGCGCCGGACCGCAAGCTCGTGCTGTGGACGGATGCCGGTCCGTGGAAGGTGACGCTGATCGACACATCGGTCGATCTCGCCATCGATGCGGCGGTCATGCGCCGGCTCGGCCAGGCCCGGAAGGCGGAATTGATGTCCGTCCACCCGGTCGTCGACGGTCAGGCCGGACTGCTGTTCATCGACGGTGTCCTGGTCAGGACGCTGACGGCGGGCGTGCATGGCTTCTGGAACGTCGGACGCATGGTGCAGATCAAGGTCGTCGACCTCAAGCGCCAGTCGCTCGACGTTGCCGGGCAGGAAGTGCTGACCAAGGATCGCGTGACGATCCGCGTCAACATCGCAGCCGAATACCGGGTCGTCGATCCTGTCAAGGCGGTGAGCATGGTGAAGGACTTCTCCGAAGCCCTTTACCGCGCCCTGCAGTACGCCTTCCGCAAGACCCTTGGCGCGCTGACACTCGATCAGATCCTTGAAAAGAAGGTGACGATCGACGAAGAAGCCGCTGGCAAGGTCCGCGCTGATATGGCCGAGATCGGGGTGGAGGTCAGCGATATCGCCCTCAAGGATGTCATCCTGCCGGGCGAGATGCGCGAGATCCTCAACCAGGTGGTGTCGGCCGAAAAGCAGGCCGAGGCCAACATCATCCGTCGCCGCGAGGAGACGAACGCGACGCGTTCCCTCCTCAACACGGCCAGGGTGATGGCGGAAAACCCGGTGATGCTGCGGTTGAAGGAGCTTGAGGCTCTGGAAACCATCGCCGGCAAGGTCGAGCGGCTGACCGTCCACAACGGAACGGGCGGGCTGCTGAACGATCTGGTCAAGCTCCGCGACAGCTGATGCATGTCGCCCAAAGTGGTTCCGGTTTGGGAAAACGGCATGCCTCGAAACAAAGGCTGACGTAGCGTCAACAAGAAGGGGCGCCGGGGTAACCCGCCGCCGAGTTGAGTTTTTCAGACACACAACCCCACATCGCCCGGCGAAACAGCCCCTTTACAGCCCGGCAAAAACAAATATACAACGCCCAAAAAAAAATCGGACAAA